>JAPPND010000016.1 GCA_028818795.1 Gammaproteobacteria bacterium
ACGACCTCCCGCTGATCTGGCAACGGGTGCATACCTATCCGCTGCGCGGCGAGCAGGTCCGCCAATCGGAGGACATCTACTTCGTACGCGTTGCCCGGTTTGCGCCGACGTCGGCCAACAACCCCGCCCACGGCGAGGTCGACATCTTCCGCGAGTTCCGTTGGTGGTCGCTCGCGGAGATTCGCTCAAGCGGCGAACTGTTCGTCCCACGGGGTTTCGCGGGGCTGCTGCAGCAGCTCATCGCGAACGGACCGCCGGCCCCGCCGGTGACGCTAGAGGGGTAGAGAACGTTGACGGCGACCTTGACACCTGCGCCAAATAACGCCTAAAGTCACGTCATTTGACGCCGTTGGCTAACGGGCTACACCATGGCGGTCGCCGCGAATATTCTGCCAGCCTACGCGGATCCGGCGACTCGGTTCGGTAGCGAACCAAAACGATTGGCGCGACTGATGGAGTTGAATGTTCCCCGTGAATTCGACGATGTCGCCCTGGCTCGCCAGGTTGCGAACGGGCTTCCGACGACGGTTGTCATCGCGTTTGCCCGTCTACTAGGCCGATCGAGAGTTATCGGATTGATGATCCCGGAAGCGACCTACCGACGTTTGCGCAAGGAGGGGAAACCGCTGCCTCGGGAACACAGCGAGCGGATCTACGAAGTGGGGCGCGTGCTCGATTTCCTAGCCCAGGTGTACCACGGCGATCTCGACCGGATGGTCGACTTCCTCAGTGGCCCGCACCCGCTCCTTGGCGGTGAGACGCCTTTCGATATGGCACGCTCGAGTTCGGCCGGTGCAGAAGCGGTTCTCAATCTCTTGCGACGCGCGGCCGCAGGTGTGCCGGTGTAGTCAACCTTGCGCGGACTTCCCGAGCAGTTGATCGCCTACCGAATTGGCGACCCGAACGGCGTATTCCCCGTCTACAGCCCAGACGGTGCCAGCGAAGTAGAGGGCCGTTGGCACGAAACGGGTGACCGGGTGATCTACGCTGCTGACCATTTTTCGACAGCAATGTTAGAGACATTGGTCAACTGGCGGCGCGTCTTGCCACCGAACCAGCATTACATCGAAATCGCGATTCCAGCCGGAGTCACCTACGAAGTCGCAAGCTCGGATCGCTTGCCGGGTTGGTACCGACCGGACGGTACGTCGGCAAGGCAGTTCGGCCACCGTTGGTACGCGGAGAGACGATCGGCGCTCCTATTCGTGCCATCAGTCGTCGCGCGCGTGGAACGAAACATCATCATCAACCCGAACCATCAGGACTTCCCGCGAATCAAACCGAGTCTCGAAACACCGGTTTGGTGGGATGAGCGTTTGTTGGGTTGACCAGAGGTGCGCCGCCGACCGCTGTTGGCGGCGTTGAGCGTTGGCTGCACCGCCCAAACTGGGCTGGCCTTCGGAGGACTGTTCCCTAGCTCGCGACTCCGCAATAACCGACGCTTGTCGAAGTCGATTTCCGCAGGTAGCTCCAAGGCCGTGGCGTCCTTCTCGCACACACCCAATGGCTGATCTCTCACAGCCAATGCGGGCGATATCGCCTGCCTCCGCCACCTGCCGCGCTCTATGGTCTGCGTGTGGATACCACGCAAGCCAAGGACAAGGTCAGCAAGCGACTGTTTCGCCATAGGCGACTCGTCGAGGATCTGCTTCGCACGCACGTTCCCGGTCGATGGGTTCGCCAAGTCGACTTCCGCACGCTTCGCGCGATGCCGACGGAGTTCCTCAACCGGGCTGGCGACAGGCGCTTCGGCGATGTCCTTTGGGTGGCCAGTCTCCGAGATGGTCGCCAAGTGATGGTGATGATCGAGATCCAATCGGATGTGGACAGCGACATGGCGGCGCGCATGGCCGCCTACGTCGGCATGGTCTACGAAAGTCTGACGCCCGCCGCGCGCGGAACGAAGGACAGGTATCCAGCCATCTTCCCGCTGGTCGTTCACACAGGAAGGGCGGAATGGAACGCGGCGGACAACCTCCGCGACGTGGCCGATCCAGTTCCCGGGTTGGCGGGCCACATCGCGGGGCGCCGGTACATGCGACTTGACCTCGGCCTGCTCCCGCGTGACGATCTAGGCAACGACCGGCTTAGCGTACTGGCGTACCTGACAGGCGGCCGTTCGCTGTCGGAGATGGTTCCCGTGCTCTCGAAGGCGGCGGAGTGGCTACGGGACGGCGATGCGGAAGACCACAGCCTTTTCCGTGCCTATCAGGACTGGGTGAGGGTTCTCCTGCCGCAACTAGAGCTGCCGGTCCGTGAACCGGACACAGACGAGGTCTTGGAGTGGAGTGATCTGATGGACGGATTGACGGTATTGGAAGCGCGGGCGCGCGAATGGCCCCAGGAGTGGCTGCAACAAGGCCGGGAGGAAGGCCGGGAGGAAGGCCAGCTCGCCTTGCTGAGTCGCCAGGCTTCGCACCGGTTTGGTATGGCGACAGCGGAAGCGTTGGTTGCCGCGTTGACAGGCAGCGACCATGTCCGCCTCGAGGCGGTTGCAGACCTCATCCTGGACTGCGAAACCGGCACGGAGTTGCTCGACCGCGTCAACGGGAAACCCAGCCCGTAGGGGCGGGCTATCGCGCCCAAAGGGCGGGCCCCGCCCGCCTTGCTCGGGCGAGGACCGCCTGCCGCAACTTGGCATGCCGGTTCAAGGAACCGGACGCGGGCGCGGTGACGCGGGCGCCGTATTGAAGTGGAGAGAGTTGATGGGCGGATTGACGGTAACGGAAGCGCGGGCGCGCGAGTGGCCCTTTGAGTGGCTGGCGGAGGGCCGGGAGGAAGGCCGGGAGGAAGGCCAACTCGCCATGTTGCGTCGCCTGGCCTCGCGCCGGTTCGGCGCGGCGACGGCGGAGGCGCTGGTGTCCGCGCTGGCAGGCAACGGCGGGGCTGCGCGGCTCGAGGCGGCCGAGTTTGTCCTGGACTGCGAAACCGGTGCCGAGTTGCTCGACCGGCGTCAACAGGAAGCCCCGTCTGTAGCGCCGATCTTGGAGTGTAGAGAGTCGATGGACGGATTGACGGAAGACGCGGATGTGGTCCCGGAGTGGCCAGAGCTGATGGCCGAACTGGCGGCGATGGAGGCGCGGGCGAACGAGTGGCGCCGGGGGTGGCTGGAGGCGGGCCGGGAGGAAGGCCGCCTGCTAGGCCAGCTCGCCATGCTGCGTCGCCTGGCCTCGCACCGGTTCGGCACGGCGACGGCGGAGGCGCTGTTGGCCGAGTTGACAAGCACCATCCATGTACGCCTCGAGGCAGCGGCAGAGCTTATCCTGGACTGGGAAACCGGCGAGAGTTGCTCGCCCGCATCAACGGGAAACCCGGCCCCGTAGGGGCGGGGCGATCGCGCCCGAAGGGCGCGCCCCCGCCCGCAACGGTATCCACGCCGTTCGGTCGCGGCGCTGGCTGGCATTGACGACCCTGCGGGTCTGGAAGGGTGGCCCACCTCATCTTCGATTTGCGACACCGGTACTGACTTGCGTAACCACGTCAGGGGTGAACAGGGTTCATAGGTCATCCCACGGCCGGCGAACGCCGAACTGCGAATCGGTTAGTCGAGGTGTATGCACCAAGGGTCGTGCGACACGCTCTACGTCTAATCCATCCCCAGACAGCAATTCTCATTTTGACGTTTTTCGTGGGATCCGGGTTGAAGGGGGCTTGA
>JAPPND010000119.1 GCA_028818795.1 Gammaproteobacteria bacterium
GCATGCTTCCGGACGGCGAAGGCACGGCGCTGATCTTCCACGCCCGCGAGGCCGGGGTGCGAACCCGGTTTCTGATTCTCTCGGCCCTGGGGGACATCCACAAACGCGTCGAGGGTCTCGACCTCGGGGCCGACGACTACATCGTCAAACCTTTCGAGCCGGACGAACTCTGCGCACGGATTCGCGCCGTCGGGCGCCGGCCGACCGGCGACGGTCCACGCCCGGTCGAGTTCGGCAATCTGCGCCTGGACCGGGCCTCCCGCGACATCCTGGCCACCGCCGACGGTGAAACGGCGGGCCGGCCCGTGGTTCTTCCGCGTCGGGAGTTGGCCCTGCTGCAGACGCTTCTGGAGCGCGCCGGCCGGGTGGTGACCCGCGACTCGCTGGAGTCGGCGATGTACGGCTACGACGACCTCTTCCAATCGAATACCCTTGAATCCCACGTCTCGCGGTTGCGCAAGCACCTGGCAGAGACCGATGCAGGGGTGGCCATCCACACGATCCGGGGGGTGGGCTACATGCTCAAGGAACAGCCGTGAGTCTCAAAGGCACCAGCATCAAGTGGTTGTCTCGTTCGTTGATCGGTCGGATGACGCTACTTTCGGTGGTGTTCCTGGTCCTGGCGCTCGGTTGGTTCACCATCGTTCCCTACTGGAGTTACGTGGCGACCGGAGACCCGCTCGACTTGACGCGCAGCAGCGCGTTGACCGAAATCTTCAACGAGCCTACTGCATCGCTGGCGGAGTCGGTGGTCCTGAAGGAAATCGCAGACGCCAACCCGGAATTCCGACTCTATCTGCGTCGCGGTGACGAGGAGTTCCTGTTGGGCGACCCACCGCGGCACCTGGCGCTCGCTTCGTCGATGCGAAAACTCGTAAGTGAGCCGAGTCGTACCTCCTCGAGCTTTCGCATACAGGAAGAAGGTGCGCCCACCATCGTCCAGTTTGCCCACGGCGAAGACCGCGACTTCTACTATGAAATCGGCGGCATCATGACCCCGATCGCCAGTGTCCAGAATATATTCGAGGCCGTAGACCCGATGTTGTTCTGGTTCAGAACCCGCGACCCGTTGATTGCGGGGGGTGGCGTATTGCTGATCGCATTCGTCGTGCTGCTGCTGGCGGCTCGCTCGGTTAGAACCCTGGCCCGCGCCGCCGACACCATCGACGCGACCTCCGGCGACCGCCACCTGCTGCCCGAAGCAGGCCTGCCGGCCGAGGTGGCGACATTGGTGCGGGCCATCAACGAGATGATCCGCCGAGTGGAAGCCGCCCACGAGGAGCAGGAGATGTTCCTGGCCACCGCCGCCCACGAACTGCGCACGCCGATGACCGTGCTCCGGACCCGCCTGGAGGAACTTCCCGACTCCGAGACCAAGGCGGTCCTGCGCGACGACGTCCGGCGCATGGCAAGTTTGGTCGACCAATTGCTGCGCCTCATGCAGATCCGCAACAGCCAAGACCTGCCCGACGAGGTCAACCTAGTGGCAACGACTCGCGAGGTCGTGGCGGAACGTGCCCCGCTCGCCATCGACTGCGGCGTCGACATCGAACTCGACAGCGTTCCCGAATCGCTCATCGTCAAAGGCCATCGGGGGCTCGTGGGCGTGGCGATCGCCAACCTTGTGGACAACGCGATCTCGTTCAGCAAGGCCGGCGATACCTTGAAGGTGAGCGTGGATTCGACGGGCACGGTTTCCGTCAGCGACTGCGGCCCGGGGATTCCGGCCAACGAACTCGAACGCATCTTCGAGCCGTTCGCGAAAAGCCCGCCGAATCGCCAAGGCCACGGTCTTGGCCTCGCCATTGTCCGGGCCGTCATGACCGCGCACGGCGGCGAGGTGTCGGCCCGCAACGCGGACGGCGGCGGCGCCGACTTCGCCCTTCGATTCGCCAACCTGTCGCCCCAACCGGCCTGAGTGTTCCGGTCGACATTTCCACCGCCGAACGAATAGGTCGTGGCAGCGGCTGCCACGGCTCGCCTGACTAACCGGGCACGGCGCGCCGCTACCGGCTCGGCTGTGTTAGAGTCCTTCCCGCGAGTTCGAGAGGCGTTGCCCTCGCTTGCGGTTTGCCTGGGTGCTGACCTATCGCATGGACAACGGGTTGCGGTTCCGTGTGGGCGGTCGCAACATCCTCGACCGGGCGGCGCCCGCGAACGTGTTCGGGCGCGAGTTGCCGTGGACGATCCCACACGATGGGACGCGCGCGGGCAAGCGTTCTTCCTCGACCTGAACTGGGAGATGTAGTCGTCCAGATCGCGGCCCCGCAGAGACCTACTCGACGGCGGTCCTGCCCTCCCCGGGGAGGTCTGGACTGCCCAGCTCCCGGAACGCCGCTTGCGCGGCTTCGAGTCTGGACTCGAGATCGCGAGCGTAGGTGACGTCGTTCGCCGCCAAGGCAAGCGGCCGGAGTTCGCGCATCAGTTCCAGCTTGTCGCCACGGTCGGCGGCGCGTCCCGTCCGCAACGCGCCGACCGCATCGCTGGCGGCGAGTTCCCGGACGAGGCTCACCTCCTGACGGGCGCTCAACGTGCCTGTCGAAACGACCGCGACGGCCAAGTCTGCCGGCAGCGGACTCGAAAGCCTCAGGGACATCAACGCGAGGTTCCTGAGTTCCACCGGGCCGGCGTCGGTCTCGGCGGCGATCTGTGTCGCTAGCACCGCGAGGATGTCACGCGCCGCGTCGCCATGGTCGGCCTCGTGCAACTGCCAGGCCAGGACGAACAGCATTTCACGCACCGTCGCCGGATCGACGTCCTCGTCGTCGAGCCAGTCCTGCATGGCGCGCGCCGCCGTCAGCATCCAGTCGGCGGCACCGGGCCACGCGTTGTCGGGGTCCGCAGGGAACACCCGTTCGCGACCGTGAACCAGCCAGGATGCCGGCGATGCCGGTCCGTAGCCTCGGAGCAGCTGCAGGCCGAAGGTGCGCGCCAAGGCGCTGGCGGCACCCGCGCGCCGGGACCGGTCCTCGTCCAACCAATCGGTTTCCGGTTCCGTCCTCACTCCATCGGGAGTGGCGAACCGTCGTATCAGGCCAAGGGCGGCGAGTGGATTATCCGCCATGGCATGGAGCCTTGCGAGTTCCAGCACCTTGGGCACCTGCCACGTCTCGAGCGTCGCCTCGGTCGCCGCGGCAGTGGGCGATATTCCGGCCGATTCGACGAACACCTCGGCGGGCGGCACGACGTTGGCTAGGGTTTTCAGCACGAACGCGTCAAAGATGGCAGCCAGCGCTTCGTCATCCTCGGACGGCCTCGCGACGGCCAGTACCCGCCTCGCGAAACCGTCCGCGACTTCGCGAGGCAGTCGCTCGGCGGTTTCCGCCAGTATCTCGGCAAGGCCCGTTGCCAGGCTCGTTCCACCAACGGACGAGAATACCGATCCGCTGCTAAACGAGATCAGTTGCACGGCTGCGCCTCGCATCACCACCCTCGAGGTCGCGCCCCCGAGTGCGCCGCGTCGGAGCACGTTCGCCGCCACGAGCGCATAGTGTTCCGCCGAGTCGGCAAAGGCGCCCGACTTGGCGAACAGGCGGGCGATCAGCAGCAACTCCGACCCGGTTGGGTCGTCGATCTCGCCCACACGCCGGGCGAAGGTCGCCAGTTCGGCTGCGGACAGGCCCT
>JAPPND010000235.1 GCA_028818795.1 Gammaproteobacteria bacterium
GACAAGCCCGTCCCCTACGTCACGGCATCAGCGTCTGCCGCATTTCGGCCGCTGCCAGAATGTCGTTCCAATCCCAAAGCTGGGGGATCGTCTCGACATCGGCCCAACGCTCGGCCTGGTCCGCGTAGTGGGGACTGCCGGGGTGTCCCGATGCGCCGAGCGGAACGATCCACCGGGAGTTTCGCCAGTCGGCCGGGTCGTGGATGTAGCGATTGACGGACATCGCCGTGGCCGTGAAGCCGTCGGTCAGGGCATAGGCGCCGGCCAACGGCGTATCGGCGTCGCCGTGGGTAGCAAGCCCGGGTGGGTCGAGCAACTCGGCACATTCCGGAAACACGCGGGACAACGGATGCCGGGGGCGTGTGCGGTGGATCGTGCCCCAAGTCCACTCACGACTGTCCGTGCCCAAGCGCGAACGAAGTTCGCGTACCCCGTTGGCCAGCGCCGACTCGATAGCCGTATCCCAGCTTCGTCCGTCCGCTAGGCCGCCTTCTTCTCCCCTCGCGGCGGACCGGACGGCGTCGGCGTAGATCGGTGCGGCATACGCGGCGCCTTCCGTGGCCATCTCGCCGAACACGGCCTCGACGACTTCGCCAAAGAGGTAGGCTCGCGCCGCTCCGTAGACTGTCGCTGCCACCGACGCGCGGTCGATCCGGCAGTCCCAGTCCCGCAGGATGTCTCGACCCGCCCGGGCGTCGGGATCCTTGGGATCGAGCGTCGACAGTCGTTCGACGAGGATTCGGGCCGGAATCGACTCGCGGTCCGCGTGGATCGACGCCATGTGATCCGGCGTCGCCGTGCCGAAGGGAATCTCCTCGATTCGCGCGGTGACCCGACGAGCCCGCCAGTCCGGCGCGAAGTTCGTGTTGATGTAATGGGGATAGGCGGCATTCGCCGGCGCGTTGTTGCAGGTCACCACGTACCCGGGTTGCGGGTTGCGGGCGCTCGGCATCTCGTCGAAGGGGATCCGGCCCCGCCACTCGTGCGCCCCGGTCCAGCCCGGCACCGGCGTCCAAGCGTTCGCCATGGACCGCACGGGTATGCGTCCCCGGTAGCGGTAGCCGAAATCGCCATGGACATCGGCGTAGACGAAATTGTTGACGGGCTCCGTCCACTCCCGGAGCGCCTCTTCGGCCTCGTCCGCCGACTTGGCGAGCAGCAACTCGTAGAGTGTGTTGGGCCAAGCCGTCCCGCTTTGGGTGCCGGTGTGGCTGAACGCGATCCCTTGGCCGCGTTCGGGATCGCCGGCGATGATCGGGCCGTGGCGAGTTCGAACGACGGGAAGCGTCTCCGGTTCACCATCCCGAACAGAGAGGACTTCCCGGGTGACCTCGGCGGGCAGCCAGTCGTCGCGGTGGGCATACTCGAGCCGCCCGTCCTCGGTGCGGAAGCGCTCGATGTAGAGGTCCTGGTAGTCCGCGACGCCGTGGGTCATCCCCCAGGCCACGTATTCGGTGTGGCTGAAATGGGGCATGCCCGGCACCCCCGGAAGCGCATAGCCGCTGCAGCGAAACGCCGGACAGTTGATGTGCACCTGGTAGTAGACGTTGGGCGTATCCAAGGCGCGGTGCGAATCCCCGGCGACCAAGGGCAACCCCGACGCGGTGCGTGGTCCGGCGACGACCCAGGCGTTGCTACCGCCGTCCTCGGCCGGCAGTTCCGCCACGGCTGCAGACAGGGACGCCAAGCCCTGCTGCCCGGCGGCACCGTAGGTTTCGCCTGGCGGGACCGAAACGAGGCCCCCGTGCGGATATCTCCGGAACAGCAACTTGGCTCGCTCCGCTCCCAACTTGGCAGCCAGCCGCGCCCGCCAGAGCTTCACTTGGTAGGTCCCCATCAGCATGTTGCGGACCTTGTAGACCGCTAGGCAGTGCCACGGCTGCCACGGTTCGGGGCTAACGTCGAGAAGCTTGTATTCGACGGGGAGCGAACGGGTCGTCCCGATGAACGCGTTGACGCCATCGGAGTAGGCTTCAAGCATCGCCTGGGCGTCATCGCTCGACACGGCGAGATCCGCCTTGGCGGCCCGCTCCACACCGAAAGCGCGCATCAGGCGGTCTTCCCCGAGTCCCAATCGCCCGGCGAATTCCGACCAGCGTCCCAGCGCCCGGTGCCGGTCGTAATCCATGTGCCAGAGCCGATCCTGGGCGGTGACGAAGCCCTGGGCGAAGAACGCGTCGTGGACCGAGGCCGCACGGATGTGCGGAATGCCCCAGCCGTCGCGAACGACCTCCACAGGATGTTCCAAGCCAATGACACGCATCGTCGATGCCATGTCCGGCAGCGCCGCCTCAAGGTCCGTGCGAGTGATGGGCACCTGTGCTGCTCCCTTCGAATGCCGGCGACCAATGGTACCGGCAGACGGCACGCCCCTCGTTCGGCGATCGGGACAGGCTGCTATGCTTGAGTGCTAGACACCTTGACGACACCCAGGCGATGACTGCATTGCACCCGGGCACCCTCTCGGATCAGGAGCGGGCCGTTCTCAAACGCGACGGCTTCGTCGTCCTGAAGAACGCCGTGCCGCCGGACGTGCGCGACCGGGCCAAGGCGATTGTCAACGAAGAACCCACGCGCATCGTCCACGGCGACAATCCCGCCATCAACGGCCTCTACAACGACTCCGTGCTGCGGGACATCATGCTGGAGGCCATGGGTCCGCACACGGCTCCGATCAATGCCCAGGTCGCCGTGACCATGCCCAACTACTCGGACGCCGTGGTACGCCGCAAGGCCAACCCTGCGTATCGGCCGGGTGCCCACGTGGACGGCGGTTGGGCCGGGCTCTGCCCGGTCAAGCGCAGCGAAATCCTCGCCGCGGGCTTAACGCTCGAAACCTGGGGCAGCGACGGAGACCCCCGTTCGATGGGCCCCGCCGGCGGCGCACCGCTTTGGCAGGACCGCGACCGGACGCTTGCGATCGGCAGCTACACCGCCCTCGTGGGTGTCTGCCTCAACGACCAGCGCAAGCCCGGCAAAGGCCAGTTCTCGGTAAGACGCGGCGCCCACGAAGCCGTGGAGGCCTTCTTCCGCCGGCAACGCGACCAGGGCGGCCCCCTCGGCGGCGGCGGTCCCGACTGGCCGAGACTCCAGGCCATGGGCGAAGACGACGCCTTCGCGGGGATCATGCCGCCCGCGATGGTCGAAACCTATCCAGACACCCGCTTCGAGTCGCACGACTGGCCCTGGCCCGAGTTGACGCCCGTGTTGATGGAAGAAGGCGACGCAGTGATCGCGCTCCACTCGCTGCCGCACACGGCCACGCCGAACATGAGCGACGACCCGCGCATGAACGTGTTCTTCCGAATTCGCCGTCTCCGGCCCGAGAATCCCTACGAGGGCGACAAGCGCATCGGCTGGGGCGTCTCGGACCACCCGGACAGAGCATTGAACGGCGACTTCCTGGATTATCCGGACGACTACGACCCGTTCAGCACATCCATCGACAAACTGTGCGACCACTGGAGCGAGTGGGACGGGATGAGCCACTTGCGCTGAACGCGAAGCGAGGGCCACCGATCTTCCGATGGCGAGGAACGACGCCAGCGTTCCGTAGGGGCGGGGCTTGTCCCCGCCCGCGTTCGAGCAACAAACGGCCTCGGTTCGGTCGGCACGGGAC
>JAPPND010000039.1 GCA_028818795.1 Gammaproteobacteria bacterium
GTCAAGCCCCCTTCAACCCGGATCCCACGAAAAACGTCAAAATGAGAATTGCTGGTCGCCAGGCCCGCGCCTTTCCACCGCGACTTCGTTTCGGCAAACTGATTGGTTTCTCCTCACGAGGACCGAGGGACCATGGCAGAGGCCCAGACCATCCCGGCCGAATCGGAGGCGCTGCAACGCGTCCTCGACAGCATCGACGAGCTTGGACTGAGGGACAACGTCGTCGAGTTGGAGGCCCACGGTTTCACCACGGTCAAGGGCGTTTTGTCCAAGGCGCAGATCGAACGGGCGAAGTCGGCGATCGTCGCGAGGGTCGAGAAACACCTTGGCCGCGAGATCGACCTTGAGAGCGCGACGATCGAGGACTTCCAGGGCATGACCTACGTGCCCTACCTGCTCTACGACGACGAGATCTTCGAAGAGATCCTGATGGCGCCGAAGCCCCTCGCGCTCATCACCTACCTGCTCGGCGAAAGCTGCCTGCTGTCGAGCATGGGGTGCCATTTCAAGGGCCCCGGGGGTGCGCCATTGCCGCTCCACTCGGACAACGGCAACGGCATCCCTGCTCCCTTCGCAGCGTTTTCCCATGTCGCGAACGTGAACTACGCGCTGACGCCCTACAGCCGGGAAGGCGGGGCGTTGGCCCTTGTACCCGGCAGCCACAAGCTGGGGCGGCCGCCACGGCTCGACGAAATGGGTCTTGGGGATGACGGCAATCCCAAAGCGGTCGCCATGGACATCGACCCGGGCGACGCGGTCATCTGGCACGGCAACAGTTGGCACGGCTCTTTCGTACGCGAGATCCCGGGCATCCGCATGAACCTCGCGGTCTACTTCAACCGCCAATACATCCAGACCCAGGAACGCCACGGCGACGTGGTGCCCGACGCCGTTCGGGAACGTCACGCCAACGACACGCGATTCCTCAACCTTTTGGGGGCCAAGCAACCCTACGGCTGGCAGAAGACCGGGCCGGACTACAGCAAGTTCGCCCTGATGCCACGCGGTCTGTACGACTGACCGGTCTTGTCGCAGCCGATGACGGAGCCGCGGGTGTCTGGGCCGTTGCGCGTCCTTGAACTGGGCGGCGGCGTCTCAGCCGCGTACGCAGCGAAACTCTTAGGCGACCACGGCGCGGACGTGGTCAAGGTTGAACCCCCGGAGGGCGACCCGGCCCGGCGGCTCGGGCCATTCCCAGAAGACGCGGAGGATGTGGAAAAGAGCGGCACGTTCCTGGCGCTCAACGTCAACAAGCGCGGGGTCTGCCTCGACATCACGGCCCCGGAGGGACGGCGCGGACTCGATGAACTGCTCGGCTGGGCGGACATCCTGGTCCACAACGAACCCCGGCTAAGGGCTCTCGAACTCGGACTCGACCCGTCGACACTCGAACGGGTGCATCCACAGCTTGTGACGCTGTCGATCACGCCGTTCGGCATCACGGGTCCGTACCGCGATTACCGGGCCACCGAGTTGATCGTGGCAAACGCCGGCGGCTGGGCCAGTTTCTGTCCGGGGACCCATCCCGAACCCGAGTTTCCGCCGCTCAAGGTCTTCGGGCACCCGTGCGCGATGATGGCAGGCACGGCGGGTGCCTTGGCGGCGCTGGCCACGGCCAGGGAAACCCGGCGTTCCGGCATCGGCGACTATATCGACCTGTCGGAACAGGACTACGTGGCGTCGGCGCTCGAGGCGGGCATTCCGGTGTACTCCTACCGCGGCGCCGTGCTGAAGCGCTTCCACGAACGCGGCCTTATCCCGTGGGGCATTTTCCAAGCCAAGGACAAGCCGATCTTCCTGGTGTGCGTCGAGCAGGATCAGTGGGAACGCCTCGTCGAGTTCATGGGTAATCCGGACTGGGCGGCGCTCGACGTGTTCGCGGATGTTCCGAGCCGCGCGGAGAACCAGGATCTCGTCCACCAGTTCGTGCGGGACTTCATCGCCGAGTGGAACGCCTGGGATCTCTACCACGAGGCCCAGAAGCAGCGCATCTGCTTCGCCCCGGTGACAAGCTACGGCGAACTCTCGGCGAACGAGCACTTGAGGGCGCGGGGGTTCTTCGCGACGGTGGACCATCCGGGCATCGGTCCCTTGGAGCATCTTGCGTCGCCGGTGCTGACGAGGACGGGGCGGTCGGCGATCCGCCGCCATTCGCCACGGCTTGGCGAGCACAACGGGGAAGTGCTTGGCCGCGTCTCGCCGCGCGCCCCGGCCGAACCCACCACGCCGAACCTTCCCCTTGATGGCGTGCGCGTGGTCGATCTGACCTGGGTCTGGGCGGGCACGTACTGCGCGATGAACCTCGCCCACCTAGGCGCGGACGTCATTCACATCGAGTCGGCCAAACGACCCGACCTCTACCGTCGCACAACGACCAGCGTCGCGGGCGATCCCCCGGATCTCAACCGGTCCGGCATGTTCAACCAGTGGAACCAGGGCAAGAAGGGCGTGGCCGTCGACCTCCGTTCTCCGCAGGGCATCGAGATCGTCAAGGACTTCGTCCGCGTAAGCGACGTCGTCACGCAGAACTTCGCCACCGGCGTCATGGAGCGCCTAGGCCTCGGCTACGACGTCCTCCGCGAGATCAATCCCGGGATCATCCTGGCAAGCATCAGCGGCTACGGCCAATCGGGGCCGTACCGGGACTACATCGGGTACGGTCCGGCGGCGTCGGCGCTCACCGGTACCTCGGACACGACCGGCTACGTCGGTGGCGGACCGGAGGAGGTCGGTGTCTCCATGCCGGATCCCAATGCCGGGATCACCGGCGCGCTGGCGATCGTCTCGGCACTCGAACGCCGGGACGAGACCGGTGCCGGCGACCACCTGGACGTCACGCTGTTCGAAGCGAGCGCGGCGTACGGCGTCGAAGCCTGGATGCAGTACGCCTTGGACGGCACGCAGCCGGAGCGATTGGGCAACCGGGATCCGCAGATGGCGCCCCACGGCTGTTTCCCCTGCCAGGGCGAGGACGAATGGATCGCCATCGCCTGCGCGAGCGACGACGAATGGCAAACGTTCGCCGCCCTGATCGACCCGACGCTTGCCGGCGACGAGCGCTTCGAATCGCTAGCCGGCCGCAAGACCAACGAAGACGCGTTGGAGGAGGCGGTCGCGTCGTGGACCCGCATCCGGGATCGCTGGCACCTTACGGCGCTCCTGCAGAGCGCGCGCATCGCGGCCTTCCCGACTTTCACCTGCAAGGACATCGTCGAAGACCCGCACCTGAACGCCCGGGGCTACATCGAACGCCTGCCCCACCCGCAAACGGGATCCCGGGCGCACGCGGGAATCCCCTGGCGGCTGGCCCGCCGACCGAACGGCGTTCGTCTCCCCGCGCCTTGCCTAGGTGCCGACACCGACGACGCGCTACGCGACATCCTTGGCTACGACGAGGATAGAATCCACGCACTTCGGTTGGCGGATGTGCTGACCTAACGCTGGGGAAGGATCAAGTGACGAAAACCCGTGCCAGTTGACCGTGGCGGCCGAGAGCCGGTTGCCCCGGATGCTGCCGAGTTGTCGAGCTGGTTGGAGACGGCGTACCTATTGCGTTCTCCTAGGAACGCGCATCGCCTGCTGGCTGCTGCCGAACAGGTCGCGCGTGGCGAGGGCGAGCCAATGGATGTAGGCGAGCTTCGAGTTCGCTTCGGGCTGTACGAAGGGTGAGTGCCGTAGGGACGTCAACTCGCCTGCCTCGCAGCCTGTCGGACTTTTCGGCGGTAGGCGAAAGGTCGGCGGGGTGCTAGGGCGGCTTGGGCTGGGGCAAAAGGCGGTGCCGCGAGGCAACGGCTTTTGTGGCGCTAGCTCGCATCTCCGTGCGCGCCCCGGAGTCCATGCGTTCGATGGCGCGGGTGAAGGCTGACGGCGCTATCCGTTCCGCGTTGCCCTTCAAGTAGTCTTCGATCTCCTCGGGATACGCCCGCCACATCTCGCGTAGAACCCAGCCGACGGCTTTCTGCATGGGTTGGCGGCGGTCTTCGACGCAGTGATCCACCATCGACAACACCTCGTCGGGTGGGAGGAATACCGCGTTTTTGCCGGTGTAGTGGATAAGGCTGACGATGGACACCCGCCGGGGCCAAAGCGCCTCGTCCATGTTCCAGCGTTCGAGAACGGGCTTGACCGTCCTGGGGTCTGCCTCTAGGAGTCGCGAATAAGCTCCGCTCACCGCGTCGGCATGGCACCAGTTGTCGACCCGATCGATCCACCGCTTCATCACGGGCCAGTAGGCAGCGTCGGCGCGTTTGCGGACCACGGGCCGGTAGTACTCCTCGGCGGCGAACAGCACGTCGCCCCACTCGCTCCCCATCCACAGGTCGTCCCAGATGGCGAGCACGGTGGCCTGGTCGAGATCGTAGAACGAGAATCCCTGCTTCACGCGACGCCGGAGGGCCGGGACGCGGATCCCTACGTACTTCATCGACGAACCGCGGTCCTTGGCCATATGCCGCCCGAGCGCGGGATTGCCCAGCGTCTGCAACGCGAGGAGCACTTCGTCGTGGTATTGCGGGAACTTCATCGGACCACGCAATCGTAGGGGACGCCCTTGTGGCGTCCCGCTTTGACGTGCCCGAAGTCAGCCGACGACTTCGAAACGCTTGAGGTCAGGAGGCCCCGCCATCAGTCCGCGGAACTTGCCACCTGCAGCCTTGAAATGATCGCTCGCGCCATGAGCCGCCAATGCCGCCGCGTCATCGTAGAGTTCCATCACGGCATAGCCCTCGTCGTCCTTGACCAGCGTATAGAGCTGGTTGCCGGGTTCGTTGGCGCGCACGGCCGCGACGAGTTCCAGCATCACGGATTCGAATTCCTTTTCCTTGCCGGCGGCGACGTTCAACCTTGCGAGTAGGGCAATCATGCTTGGGCTCTTCCAAATCGACGAGAGGGTGCGGCAGCATAACCCGGCCGCGCCACTGACCGGAAGGAATGCACCGAGACAAGCTCCTCACGCTGCTCGCCGGATACGCCGACCGGTATCCCGACGAGGACACCTCCCGGTTCCGGGACTTCGTCGAACGCCAGCCGCGCTGCTTCGAACGCGACTGCTGGGACGACGGGCATGTCACCGGCTCCGCGGTCGTCCTCGACAGCGCCGGTACCGCAATGCTGATGACCCACCACGCCAAGCTCGGACGCTGGCTGCAACTCGGCGGCCACGCCGACGGCGACCCCGACCCGCTGCGTGTGGCGTGCCGAGAGGCCATGGAGGAATCCGGGCTCGCAGTTGAGCCAATTCGGGAAGACATCCTTGATCTCGACATCCACGTTATTCCGCGGCGCGGCAATGACCCACCCCATTGCCACTACGACGTCCGGTTCCTGCTCCGGGCTGATCGACACGCGCCGCTCAGGGTTACCGGCGAGTCGCTGGCGCTGCGTTGGGTACCCCTAGGCGAAATGGAGACCGTGACGACCGAGGAGTCAATCTTGCGGATGGTCAGGAAGTGTCCGGATTAGGATCGTCGCTGACTTGTTGACCACATTGGTCGTCGTGGTCGATCGGCCAACGGGCGTCTTCGTACGCAAAGACCAGTGCCAGGAGGGTTTCGAGCTTGTGCCCTTCGGGCGTGTCAGCTGATGCGCCCATCAAACGATCAATCTCGACAAGGGCGGCATCGTAGTCGGCTTCCGACTTGATCGGTCCTATGTCCATTCTCGTATCCGTAGATGAATGCTAGCGGGTCAGGCGTGATCCCTCTAACGATCCGACCCCTTGACCCAACCCTGCACGCGCCGCCAGGTTCGGCCCACACCGCCGCTCTTGATGAACTCCTCGGTCAACGTGGCGCGGTCTGACGAGAAATTGCGCCAGAGCGCGTCCACGTAGGGTCGGCTCGACGTCGACAGCGTGCGTTAGAAGCCGTCGCGGTTGATGTCGCCGAGGGCTTCCCGGTAGTGGTCGAGGACGTGACGGTTGACGAGGGATCCGGCGACACGGACGGTGGACAACGCCCCGGTGCCGACCTTGCCGACCTTCTCCAGCGTCCCGAGTGTCATCAGTCCCGAGATCGCCAGGGGGCTCACGCCTTCGCCCTTAGCGGTCGACCGGATGCGCTCCCAGAGGCGATCCAGGTCCTCCTTGGGCAAAACCACCGAAGGATCGATCTCGGACACCGACTCCCGGGTTTGGCGGATGGTCTCCTTCAGCCCCTCCACCGACAGGGGTGGCGTATCGAGTGACTGGGCGGTCTTCTGACTGGCCGAGGCGACTGCCTCCAGGAGATCGTCGGCTTGCTGAATGGCGCTGGCATCGTCGATTACCCCGCGCGCTTCGAGATCCTCTGCCAGCTCCTTCAAGTAGGCCTTGGAGCCGTAGGCGATGTCGCCGACGAGGGCGAGCACCAGCATGGGGGAGACGTGGAACGTGGCCAGTGTCGCGAGGTCGACGAAGTTGCCGACGGTTTTCCTCGCCACGAAGTTCTCGACGCGCGGCTGACCTGGACGGTGTTCGGGATCGACACCGGCCATGTCTTCCGCCATGAAGTCGAGCATCTGGCCGATGAAGACCTGGTAGGTCTTGGCGTTGCGGAACGACTGGGGTACGAGCAGCACTGCGGATTCGCGCAATGTTCCGCCGACCACCCCGGCGGTGCCGCGGATGGCCCGCTCGGGCAGCGACAGGCCGAAGAGCAGGTAGTCGCGGATGCTCGACGGACTGGGCGCTTCGTCGGCCTCGACTAGCTCCTTCCCGCGCGTGTCTTCGCCCATCGGCTGCCCTAGTCGGTGGCTTCCCGGTAACCGGTCGCCAGGGACTTCTCGAACCGTTCGAATGCCGCATCCAGCATGGCCAGACGCTCGGCTTTCGTGTCCTCCGGCAGGAAGGAGTGCTCAAGGCAGTCCCGGGAGATCGTCTTGATGTCGTCGTAGCCGAGGTCGTAGCGCTCGACGGCCTTGACGTATTCCATCGTCAGGTTCGAACGGCTGACGCCCTCGTCGTCCGTGGTGAGGCACACGGGCACGCCGGCACGGCGGTAGAGTTCGAAGGGATGCGCGTCGTCGCGCACGCCGAGGATGCTCTCGTTGCTGGTCAGGTTGATTTCGACGAGGATCTCCTCGGTGCGCATCTTCTCGAGCAAGCCCACCAGGTCCCGCTCCCAGGCGATGGAGATGCCGTGGCCGATGCGCCGGGAATGGCCCTCGTCGATGCTGCGCCGGATGCGGTCCCACATCGACGCCACCGGCGCGTAGCGCAGGGTCAGTTCGCCCGCATGCAGGGTGATGGCGGGTTCGTCGAAGCGCTCCCAGAGAAAGTCGAGGATCTTCATCTGGTCGTCGAACTGGCGACGGGAGGCGGGGTGGTCCTCGGGGGCGACGATGTTCAGCCCCACGACGCGTTCGTCCGACTTCATGGCCGTGAACGTAACGATGGCGTTGCGAAAAAACCGCTCCGTCGGGCCGGTGCGCAGCAGCGAGCCGATGTAGGCGACGGCGGTTTCCGTTCCCGGCTCGCCCAAGGCTGGCGAGATGTCGAGTTCCCGGGCCGCGTTGGCCTCGAGTTTGTCGATGTACTCGGTGAACGAACGCGCGATCGCCGGGTCTTCGATGAGCGATTCGAACGGGGCCAAGCTGCCGGGGAGGTCGTCGACGTCAAGCTCATGGAAGATCTCGTAGAACCGTCCCCAGGTAGCCCCCGGCACCGGGGTCATCATCAGTTCCACGTAGTTGACGTTCTGGTAGCGGTTGCGGCGGATGATCTCCGCGAGAACCTGGGGCTGGGTGCGGCGGGCGGAACCCAACCGGGAGAACGTCTGGAAAAAGTGGTGGTGGCCGTCGCCGGTGTTCGGATACCAGCCGCGCATGCTGACGGTCTCGAAGAACGCCTTCAGCATGGCCGAATCGGCTTCCAACTGGTCGAGGCTTACGGTGTGTTCTTCTTCGCTGGCGGTGAACCCCCGGCTTCTCGGGTCGTAGCGGAGTCCCTTCACCCGGGCCTCGTCGATCACGTAGTCGCTGTAGACGGCGCCGCCAGCGTGGTTGTGCAGGTCCGCGCCCTTGGGAAAACGCCGCAGGAACGCGATCAGTTCCGGTCGTGTCCGCTTGGCCAGTTCGAATCGCTCGGCGGGCGTGCCGGCGTCGGGATGCCAGAACAACCGGTCGTCGTCCGCCTCGGCGTTTTGGCCGGGCATCGCGAGTACGCACGCGACGGCTGTCGCGGTGGCGAGCCGCATCATCAAGCGTCCCGGTAGACCCGGCCGCGGCGGCGAACGGGCTCGAGCAGCGACAGGTCGCCGGACGGCACCTCGTAGCCTTCGGGGAACGGCGGCCTGGCCCCCACGCCGATCGCCTCGAGAACCCGGTCGTCCCGGTAGTAGCAGGTGGCGGTCTGCATGGCGAGAGTGCGCATGAACTGGGGTTCGCGTTCGCGGACAGCATCGACAACGGCCTTGCACGTTGCCGGGTCGAGGGATGCGAAGGCTTCGCCTTGGGACTCGAAGGCTTCGGCATTGAGCTGATCCAACTCGGCGCGCAGCCCGTCGAGCGTATGGCTCTCGTTCTCGCGAATGTAGCCAAGCACGTCCACATCCGCCGCGCTCGGTCGTTGTCCGTCCTCGCTCGCGGGAATAATGAGGTCCAGAACGATGGCCAGGATGCGCCGTTGGTCATCGCTCAACGGGTTGTCAGTGCCGATGATATCGTTCTTGATCATGGCCGGTCGTACGCTCCTGGGGTGGGAGTTCACGCCTCCTGCCGCATCGCATCGTTTCTGAGGTGGTGGAGCTTGAGGGTGAGGAAGTAGACTTTCAAGGCGTCGGAGAAGTGCCGTGGATTTCGAGTGGGATCCTGACACAGCCGATGCAAACATCGCCAAGCACGGCGTCTCATTCTTCGATGCTACGGAAGTGTTCGGTGATGTCTTGTCGTCTACGTTTGAAGATCCGGACAGCTCGGTTGGCGAGGAACGCTACCTGATCTTCGGTCAGACCCAACGGGGCACCCGTATGGTTGTGTCGTTCACTGAACGGGGTGATACGGTCCGACTGACATCTGCACGGCTGATGACAGCTCGATCGAGAGTGGCGTATGAAGAAGGATGAGTTGCGAAAGGACTATCCGGCGAGTCTCATTAGATCGGGGGTTCGAGGGAAGTACGCGGACCGGTACGCCGCCGGCACCAACGTGGTCCTCATCGATCCCGACCTTCGGGAGCACTTCCGTGACTCGAAGGCAGTTAATCGTGCCCTTCGCCGCTACCTTCAGTCCGGTGCCTCCCAAGCGTAACGTCGACCGTTAGTCGAACAAATCCGCCAAGCGCTGCTTCATCGAGTCGGCGATGTAGAGCGCCACCGCCTGGATCGTGGTGGTCGGGTTCACGCCGCCGGAGGTCACGAAGACGCTGCCGTCGACGATGAACAGGTTGCGGACGTCGTGGCTGCGTCCCCATTCGTTGACGACCGAACGCTCCGGATCGGTGCCCATTCGGGCCGTGCCGAGCAGGTGCCAGCCCGCCATGCGAATCGGGGAGGGCGCCTTCTGAATCTTCCAGGCGCCGGCCGCCTCCATGGCCTCGGCCCCTCTCGCGAGGCCGTGGTCGAGCATGCGCCGGCTGTTCTCACTCAGTGTGTAGGTGATCTTCGGCGACGGAATGCCGTTCGAATCGGTGAGTTCCGGGTCGAGGGTGACCCGGTTGTGCTCTTCGGGCAGATCCTCGCAGCAGATGCCTAAGTGGATGTTGCGGCCGAAAATCCTGTCGAAGGCGTCGTGGTGGCCCGCGCCCCAGGGGATCGTGCCTTGCGCCATCCCGCCCCGGGCTGTGCCGACGGGTGGGCCGCCCCGGGTGATCTGCATGTTGTAGCCCCGCACGAACCCGCGCGAGGTGTCCGTCTCGTAGAACTCCTGGCTGAGGATGCAGCAGCCCTGGGGCCCGAAGTTGGACCCGAGCGGTTCGTCGAAATGGCCGGCCACCATGCCCCAGGGATGCAGCATGAGGTTGCGCCCCACCAAACCGGAACGGTTGGCGAGGCCGTTCGGAAACCGTGCCGACGTGGAGTTGAGAAGGAGCCTGGGGGTGCCGACGCCGTTGCAGGCCACGACGACGACCTCGGCGCGTTGATGGCGTTCGTTGCCGTCGGCATCGAAGTAGGTCACGCCGGTGGCCATGTCGCGGTCGTCGACGGTGATTTCGCGGACCCGGCAGTGGGTTCGGAGTTCCACCCCGGCGCGCTCGTTGACAGGCCAGTAGGCGATGTCGGCACTGCTCTTGGCGCCCTGGGCGCAGCCGGTATTGCATGGCCCGAGGTTCAGGCACTCGCCGCGGCCGTTGTGGGGGCGCGTAATGATGGCACTGTCCGACGGCCACCAGTGCCAGCCGAGCTTGTTGAAGCCCTGGCCCATGGTCTCGCCCATGCGGCCCATGGGGATGTGCGGCAACGGCGGCTGGTGGGCGGGAATGGCGGGGTCCCCAGCCAGCCCCGCGACCCCGATGTTGTTGTCGTTCTCGGCGAAGAACGGTTCCAAGGTGGCGTAGTCGATGGGCCAGTCGTCGGCGACGCCGTCCAGGGTCTTGACCCGGAAGTCGGAGGGGTGGAACCGGGGGAAGTGTGCCGAATACAGGATGGTGCTGCCGCCCACGGCGTTGAAGTTGAGGATCGCGATGGGCGAATCGTCGTCGTTGATGGGATAGTCGGCGGGACGCTTGCGAAGGTTCGGACTGACCTGCATCTCCTTGGCGGCGCGGGTCTCCCAGTCGCGCCCATTGCTCGGGTACTCCGCCGGGTTCATCCAGCCGCCCTGTTCCAGGCAGACGATCCGCATCCGGGTCTCCGCAAGGCTCCAGGCGACGGCGGCGCCCGAAGCACCCGCCCCGACGATCAGTACGTCGACAACGTCGTCCGCCATGACTCCCTCTCAAGTACCGCCATCGTATTGTTCGGTGTTTCGATGGGGAACGCTAGACTCCTTGAGCAGCCTTGATGTTTACACGTAGGTTGCATTTGGAACAACGCATCGAATGGCTCTTGAACGGCTCGCGTACTCGCGAGACGCGCTAGCGATATGATTGGCGTCCCGCTTCGGCGCGCCTTCGTGAGTACTGTCCAAAGGCATGAAGCAGATCATCGACTTCCTTCCGGTGGTCGCCTTTTTCGGCGTCTGGCTCGCGACGGGTCGGGACATCTACTACGCGACGGCCGCGCTGATGGCCGCCGCGGTGATCCAACTCGCGGTGTTCAAGCTCAAGGCGTGGCCGATCCCGGGCCAGGTCTGGTTCGTGTTCTGGGCGGCCATGATCTTCGGCACGATGACGCTCGTGTTCCGCAATCCGCTGTTCATCCAATGGCGGCCGACGGTCGTCAATTGGATCCTCGCGCTGGTGATCATCGGCAGCCGGTTCATCGGCCGGGGCAACTACGTGCAGCGGGCGCTGGGTAAGGTCATGGTGTTGCCCGACCGGGCGTGGCGAGCGCTCACTTACGGCTGGGCCGGCGTATTCGCGCTATCGGGCACCATCAACATCTGGGTGGCCTACACCTTCAGCGAAGACACCTGGGTGTTCTACAAGCTCGTCTCCGGGTTCGTCGTGTCGTTCCTCCTGGTGGGAGGCAGCTTCGTCTACCTGGTCGCCACGCGACAATTGCCTTCGCTGCCGGCGAAGGACTCTTCTAAGCCGACGGGAGAGGCAGCCCGGAAGAAGACCGCGGGTGGAGACAACGCATGACGGTGTTGTCCGTCAACGTCAACAAGATCGCCTGGTTGCGCAATGCCCGCGGCGGCGACCGCCCCAGCGTCGTCGACTGCGCACGCACGATTCTCGACGCCGGCGCGGCGGGGATTACGGTCCATCCACGTCCGGATGCGCGCCATATCCGTGCCGACGACGTCTACGCGTTGAAGGGGTTGCTGGACGAATACCCCGGCAGGGAGTTCAACATCGAGGGGAATCCCACCGCGCCGGCTCGCGAGGGTTATCCGGGCTTCGATCACCTCATCGAAGCCGTCCGGCCCGACCAGTGCACGCTGGTCCCGGACGACGACGCGCAGCTGACCTCCGACCACGGCTGGAATCTCGCCCGCCCAAAGACCGTGGCGCAACTGGAGGGCCTGGTCGCGCGCTACAAGTCCTGGGGCGCGAGGGTCAGCCTGTTCATGGATCCGGTTGCCGCGCACATCGCGGCGGCGAAGCGTTTGGGCGCGGACCGCATCGAACTCTACACCGGCCCGTACGCCGACCTCGTCGCCGAACGGGGAATTGATCATCCCGAGGCGAGCAACTCCTGGCGGACCTATCGGGACGCCGCGCACTACGCAAACGAATGCGGCTTAGGCGTGAACGCCGGTCATGATCTCGATTTGGTCAATCTGACGCGGTTCGTCTCGATGGGCGGCATCGCGGAGGTTTCCATCGGCCATGCGCTGATCGCTGACGCCCTGGAGTCGGGGTTGGCGTCGACCGTCAAACATTATCTTGAAGAACTGGAGTCCTGAACCATGACGAGAGCGGTTTCCTTCATATGGGCCCTTGCGCTGGCCGCGGCGGACGTTGCGGCGGACGAAGACAATGTCAGCGTGGAGATCGTCACCGACGTCGGGACGATAGCCGTGGAGCTTGTCCCCTCCAAGGCGCCGGAAACGGTCCGGAACTTCCTCGAACGGGTCGACGAGAACTTTTTTGACGGCCTGATTTTCCACCGGGTTGTGTTCACCTTCGTGATCCAGGCGGGCGGGTACGATGTCGACATGAACTATCGCGAGGCGCCAGAGACCGTGGTCAACGAGTCTGCGAACGGTCTCAGCAACACGCGCGGCACCATTGCCATGGCGCGAACCAGCGATCCCGACTCGGCGGGCGCGCAGTTCTACATCAACATGAAGGACAACACCTCGCTGGATGCCACGCCGGATCGACCGGGCTATACCGTATTCGGGAGGGTGACCGAAGGAATGGAGGTGGCCGAGCAGATCGAACTGGTGGATACGGGCACTGTGGCCGGAATGGCGGACGTGCCGAACGAACCCATCGTCATCGAGACGATCCGGCGCGTCGAACCGGAGGATTGAGCTATGATGCCGTTCGCGGTCCCCGGTTCGGGGATGCGGACGTCGAGGTGGTCGGTTGATCACCGCTCAATCGAGAAGAAGATCCATGAAAACCATCGTCACCACCGTCGTAGTCGCCGCCCTCTGCGCCGTCGTCGCCACGGAGCTCTATTTCCGGCTGCTCGAGGGCGAATACCTTGTGCTGATGGCCATGTTCTTCGTCGTCGGCACGGTGACGGCCGTGGCCACGGCGCGGTTCCGCGCCCGCCAGCCGCAGCCGGCATCCGTTGAACGCCCCCCTCGCAAGCGCACGCCGCGTCGTCGCCAGCGCCGGCCCAGCCTCCCGCCGGATGCCGAACGCGAGAACGGCGAGGTGAAATGGTTTGACCGGACCAAGGGCTACGGCTTCGTTCGCCGGGAAAACGGCGACGAGATCTTCGTCCATCACCGCTCTATTCGCCGCCAAGGAAGCGAACGGCCGAGCCTCGACGACGGCCAGTCGGTGAGTTTCGTCGCGGTGGAACGCGAGCGCGGTTGGCAAGCCGAGGACGTGGTTCCCGAGTGAACCTCAAGACATTGCTGGCGGAGCGCCTAGAGGTGGCGCTGCGCGACGCGGGTGCTGCCGCCGCATCGGCCATCGTGGGCCCGGCGACGCGGCCGGAATTCGGCGACTACCAGGCGAACGGCGCCATGGCGGCGGCAAAGCGTCTCGGGATGAAGCCCCGCGACCTGGCGTTGCGGGTCGCCGAGGCTGCCGATCTCGCGGGCATTGCCGCACGCTGCGATGTCACGGGTCCCGGCTTCATCAGTCTGACCATCGACGACGATTGCCTCTCCGAAGCGCTCGCCGATGGTCGGACAGAACCCGTCGGGGGTGGCGAACGGGTGGTCATCGACTATTCGCACCCGAACCTCGCCAAGGAAATGCAGGTCCACCACCTACGCAGCACCATCATCGGCGATGCCGTCGCCCGCGTGCTGGACGCCTTGGGCTACGACGTGATCCGCCAGAACCACGTCGGCGATTGGGGAACTGGGTTCGGTCGCCTCGTTGCCCATCTTAACGACACCGGGGAGGACAGCGAGGCGCTCGGCGACCTCGAACGGTTCTACACCGAGGCAAGCGAGCGCTTTGCCAACGATGCAACATTCGCCGACCGGGCGCGGCAGGTCGTCGTCGATCTGCAGGGCGGCGACCCTGCGACGCTTGCGCGTTGGCAGCGCTACATCGACATCTCGATGTCCCACTGCCAAGCCGTCTACGAGCGTCTCGGCGTCGGTCTCGAGCCCGAACACGTACGCGGCGAGAGCGCCTACAACGACGATCTCGACGGCATCGTCGAAGATTTGGAAGCAAAGGGGCTGCTTACCGAGTCGGATGGCGCGTTGTGCGCGTTCCTTCCCGAGTTCAAGGGCAAGGACGGCAAGATCGCGCCCATCATCGTCCGCAAGTCGGACGGCGGCTACCTGTACCACTCGACCGACTTGGCCGCCGTCCGGCATCGGACACAGACGTTGCACGCCAAACGGGTGCTCTACGTTGTCGACGCCCGGCAGGGCCTGCACTTCAAGCAGTTGTTCGCCCTCGCTAGGCGCGCCGCCTACGACGCAGGTGCATCGCTGGAACATCACCCGTTCGGCATGATGCTCGGCAACGACGGTCGGCCGTTCAAGACCCGCGAAGGCAGCGGAACGCGCCTGCTCGACTTGCTCGACGAGGCGACGGTCAGGGCGCGGCGGCTGGTCGAGGCCAAGAATCCCGAACTCGATGGCCAGCAGATGGACCGGGTCGCGCGCGCCGTGGGCATCGGCGCCGTCAAGTACGCGGACCTCTCGAAGAACCGCACCGGCGACTATGTCTTCGACTGGGACGCCATGATGTCATTCGAGGGCAACACGGCGCCGTATCTGCAATACGCCTACGCGCGCATCCAGAGCCTTTTCCAGCGCGGTCGGGTCGACGCCGCCGCGTTGACGGGCAGGCCGGCGATCCGCGAGGCCGAAGAGCATGCGCTGGCGTTGCAGATCGCCCGCTTCCAGGAGACCCTGGAACAGGTCGCGGCGACCGTCATGCCGCACCATCTGTGCACCTATCTCTACGACCTTGCCGCAGCCTTCATGCGCTTCTACGAGCGCTGCCCGGTGCTTGACAGCGACGTCCGGAACGACCGGCTCCTGCTTTGCCGCCATACCGCCGCCACCCTGTCGCGGGGACTCGACCTGCTGGGAATCGAGACGGTGGACCGGATGTAGTACCGGCTTTGTGGCTACGGCTTCGGCGCGTCCAACTGCGCTCGTATCTGCTGGTAAGCCGCTTCGTCAAGTCTGAAACGCGAAAACAGGATCGCGCCGATCGTGTAGCAGACCAGCGGGAAGACTCCATACAGGCCGACCATCCAGATTTGCGTCGTCATGGTCTGCGGCTGGTTGGGTACGAAGCCGGATAGCTCGAGGACGAAACCCGTCAGCGCCAGCATGACGCCGATGGCGCTCTTGTAGACGAAGTTCCACACCGCGAAATAGGAGCCCTCCTTGCGCTCGCCGGTGCGCAGTTCGTCGTAGTCGATGACGTCGCCCTGCACCGACGGCCCGATGGTGCCGCCGCAACCGGCGGCAAGGCCCGCGAATACCGCGAACACGAAGATCCACGGCAATCGGAACTCCACCGGAAGGAACGGCAACAGGAACATCGCGCCGAACGAGAAGCCGGTCCCGAGCATGGAATACATCCACAGTCGCACCTTGCCGATTCGCCGCGACAGCGGGATCCACAACGGCACGGAGAAGGCCGACGGGATCATGTAGAAGAGGATGACCAGCGGCGCCATGTGCGGCGCGCCGACGATGTATTGCGCCACGTACAAGGTGAGCACGCCGATGGCGGCGGAGCCGATGTTCTCGATCAGCGTGACGATGATGAGCAGTCGCGCGTGGTGGTTCCGCCACACGTCCGCGAAGGCGCGCAGCGGGTTGGTGTTGACACGGCCTTGGAATTCCGGGCGCTCGCGCAGTTTCGCGATGGCGAACACGATCATCAGCGCCATGAACAGGCACGCCGGAAGCGAGGTCTCGAAGGCGCTTTGTCGCGCCGCGCCCGGGCCTTCCGCCTCGGCGCCGATCAGGATCTGCATGGTGAGCAGGGACAGGATCGACCCGACTGTGTAGAACCCGTGGCGGAAGCCGAACAGCCGGCTGCGCTCGTGGTAGTTGGTGGACAGTTCGGCGCCGAGGGACAGGTGGGGGACGAAAAAAGCGGTCATCACCGAGTAGAAGCCGATGATGGCAACCGCCATCCAGACCACGAGGCCCGTCGCCGAGAGGCCGGTCGGCGGCGCGAAGATCATCACGAACGTCGCAGAGATCGGCACCACGCTCGCCGCCATCCAGGTGCGCCGCCGGCCGAACACCGAACGCGTGCGATCGGAGAGGTAGCCGACCAGAGGATCCGACACCGCATCCCATACCCGCGAGGCGCTGAAGATGAGCCCCATGACGAGCGGCGAGATCAGCAGCACGTCCGTGGAGAACTTCATCACGTACAGGCCGATCAGCAGGTACATGTAGCCGGCGCCGACGGCCGGCACGCCGTAGGCGAAAACGGTCGTCCACGGCACCCGGTCGGCGCCGTCCACGGGCGACGCTGCTGCGGAAGCGTTCGCCATGTTCAGGGGTTCTCGATGGGGCGATGCGCGCAAGCATACCCAACGGCACCGGCGCGATGGGTGAGGCCCGGCAATCGTTCATCAAACGCGCCCCATCGAAAGCGCCGAATGCGATAGATTGCGTTCATCGCCGCCTAGAGCGAGGCACGTATCCCATCTTCAATGGTCAGCCGAACTCGCGCCCAGACGAGGCCATGATCCGCCCGTCGCCACTTGCCGGAGTCCGCATTCTCGACATCTCGGAGGGCATCGCCGCGCCGTTCTGCGCGAAGCTCCTGGGCGACCTCGGCGCCGATGTCGTGAAGGTGGAACGCCCCGGGACGGGTGACGAGACCCGCGAGATGGGTCCGTTTCCGGACGGGCCCGACGACAGACCGACACGGTCCGAATCGAGCGCGACGTTCTTTTTCCTGAACACCAGCAAGCGCAGCGTGGTCCTCGATACCGAAGCGACGCGGCGGCGCGAGCAACTTGCGGCACTGGTGCAGCAGTTCGACGTGGTGGTGGCGGGAGAGACGGCGGAATCGCTCGATGCGCGGGGGATCGGCTACGACGCGCTTCGACGCTGGAATCCCGAGGTGATTCTCACGACGATCTCGGGATTCGGTTCCTTCGGCCCACACTCCGCCTACGAGTCCTCGCACCTGGTCTCCTGCGCAGTCGGCGGCTGGACCCATCTGTGCGGTTTGCCCGACCGCGAGCCGCTGCAGGTCGGCGGTGCCATCTCGGAGACCCTGGCCGGCGCGTTCGCGACCGCCGCTACGCAACTCGCCGTGCTCGGCCGGATGCGCCACGGCTGCGGCGACCACATCGACGTGAGCGTGCAGCAAGCGGTTCTGGCCGGTGCGCAGATCCCGACGATGCTCTACGAGTACCGGGGCATCGTCCCCGAGCGCTATTCCAGCGTCGGTGCGGGCGCCGGCACGTGCTGCATGCTGCCGACTGCGGACGGGATCATCGGCATCAACGCCCTGACGCGCCCGCAGTGGCGCATGCTGTGCGAGTTCTTCGGACGCGGGGACATCGCCGAGAACGAACGCTACCGGACCCTGTCCTGGGTAACTGCGGACGAACGCGTCGACGAGATCCGCGCCGCTTTCCGGGAGGCTCTCGCGGACCGGACCGCAGAGGAACTCTTCCATCAAGCGCAGGGCTGGCGCGTTCCGTTCGGCCTCGTGCCGGACATGGCGGGAATGTTCGACCTGCCGCCGCACCGGCACCGGGGGTTCATCGTGCCGCTCGACCACCCCGTGGCGGGGACGGTGGAGGTGCCGGGCATCCCGTTTCGTGCCACCGCCACTGCGCCCCGCCCGTTCCGGCCACCGTTGCTCGGCGAACACACCGACGCCGTGCTGGGGGACTTGCCGGAGGCTCCGGCATCGCACACGGGCGACGACTCTGACGGTCCCAACCCGCTGCCCCTCGAAGGCGTGCGCGTGCTCGACCTGTCCATGTTCTTCGCCGGACCGGTGTGCGCCCAGATCGCCGCGGACGCGGGCGCGGAGGTCATCAAGTTCGAGTCGATCCAGCGCATCGACGGCTGGCGCGGTAGCGCCTCGTCGAACGCCAACACCGAACTGCCGGGCTGGGAGAGTTCGCCGTACTTCAACTGGGTGAACCGCAACAAGCGCGGGGTCACCCTGAACCTCAAGGACCCGCGCGGCGTGGCGATCATCAAGAGGATGGTTGCGGACGCGGACGTCCTCATCGAGAACTACACGCCGCGCGTCATGGCCAACTTCGGGCTCGACTACGACACGTTGCGCGACATCAATCCGCGCCTCGTGATGATCTCCTTGTCCGGATTCGGTGCCGACAGCCCCTGGCGGGATTACGTGGCGTTCGGCATGTCCACCGAACAGATGGCGGGTTTCACGCACCTCACCGGCTACCCCGGCGGCGAACCGCTGTTCACCGGCACCACCGGCGGCGACCTGTTTTCCGGGGTCATGGGCGCCAACGCGTTGTTCGCGGCGCTGAATCACCGCGACCGCACCGGCGAAGGGCAGCACATCGACTTCGGCCAGGTCGAGGCATGCAGTCTCTACGTCGGCGACGCGATGACGGCTTGGTCGCTGGCCGGCGTCGATCCCGGGCGGGTCGGCAACGGCCATCACCAATATCCGCTGCAGGGTGTCTATCCGTGCCGCGACAACCGGTGGATCGCCATTACCTGCAAGACCGAAACGCATTGCGCCGCACTTGCCGAGATGGTGGGCGATCGCAAGATTGCCGAGGCCGGTGCCGGGTGCCACGACGCCATCGCCGCGTGGACGGCGCACCGGCAACACTTGGCGTTGATGGCCGACCTGCAGGCCGCAGGGATACCCGCGGGTGCGGTCATGAACGGTCCGGACCTGCTCACCGATCCCCAGATCGCGGCCCGCGAAGGCCTACGGCTTCAGGATCGGCCGGGTCTTGGTGCCAAGCACTACCCCGGGCAGCCCTACCGGTTCCGGCGCGCCGCGCCGCCGCCGAACGAACGCGCACCGCTCCTCGGGGAGCATACGAGCGAAGTGCTCAAGGAATACACGGGTCTCACCGACGACGACATCGCCGAACTCGTCATCGACGACGTCGTGGGCACGGTGCCGATCGCGGCGAGGTGAAGTCGAAGTCCTGAGCAACGTCTACAGGGCGTTCGACGTTCCCCGGACGATCAGGTCAGCCATCTTTAATGACCTTCTGGCCGCTTCGGAGCGCGTCGCTACTCGAGACGCCGTGGGATGATGGACCAAGGTGTTCGGCGATCGGATCGTCGGCTCGGAATAGCTGCCAGAGAGACCTCAGAATGGGGACCGATGCTATCGCTTCGTGCAGCCGCTTGTGGTCGGGGTCGCTTAAGCAGACTTTCTCGGTGGCCAACGCATACACGAACTCAATCGCGGCATCACCAACGGAATTACCGTGGTTGGCGAGGACCGAAGCGCATGTTGCGGCAAACTGACCACTCAGTTCCTCGCTGGCAGAGTAGTCGAGCTCAGAGCATTGAGCAGCACGCAACAGGGAAGCTTGGAGGATGCCGTCACTGTACCTGGCAAACATGCTGGGATCGAGGACGGATCGAACGAATGGGTTGTCGTCGAATCCGGGCGCTTGGTCAGCGGATTGTCCCAGCGGCTCCCTGGCCGCCTGAAGTGCGGCCGACACCATGGCGTACACGGCGATTTGGGATACACCAGTGTCGGAGCTGTGGGGCAAGAAAACCGATCCCTCGCGAAGCACAAGCGGATCACCGCAAGTTCGTGGTAGGAAAAGGGATTTGCTGCACACGGGATGCGACTGGCCTTGACTGCTCAGGACGTCGACTAGCTTCTTTCCGAGGATGTCCGAATTCGAGCGGAGTGCAACGGGTTCTAGTAGTTTGCGGTACGCCATCAGTGACTCGTGAACGACGGTTGGACCTACTGGTAGGACTAGGAACTCCGACCAACCGTATCGAGGTCCGCGAGCTCTCATCTGGCGATCGGAACGTCGCCGCTCGTGTTCGACTCGGGAAGATGGGAAACCATAGCACACCACGTAGTGGCGATTGGCGTTCGGGAATGCCCTTAGGGCGATGCTTGCCCGCGCAAGCTGCTCTAGATCCGGGTCATCGTAGGCGAAAACGACAATTGTGCTGGTGGCACTGTTGTGGCACTGGTCAAGGCGCTCTAGATGCGTTGTGACAACGTGCGGTCCAAGCTTCTCGCCAGCCCACTCGGCCACCCGTTTCGCCGTTTCATCCACGTACACTAAGGTTGAGGTCGATGCTGGGAGCTCGTGTACCAACCGTTCGGTTGTCCATGCGTGGAGGGGTGAGGCCACACCACCATCAATCTCGTTGGTGACTGAGAAGTACGAATAGGTTCGATTGGCGTTGGAAACCGGCGGATGTCCGAATCGGAGTACTTGATCGTAGAACGGCTCATGAAGTTGGCTTGCCCCGTTGACGTCCACGTGGCTCTTGGTGATCCGCACCGGTCTGGGTTGGCCTTGGGAAACGAGGAACTCCTCCGTGCGAATTTCGATGGCTGCGTTGGTCTGCTGGTTCGAGTTCGCACTCTTGGCGGGATCGCGCGGTTCGAAGTAGATGCACGAGTCCCGAAACAAAGCACTTGGCGAACCCACGCCCAAGAGATGGACAATTCTTGCTCGGTCGACTTGGTACTCGTCGATCAGCTTCTGCGCTAAGCCGCCAGAGGTCGAGGCAGAAATCAAGACAAGATAGTCTTGTTCATTCGGGATCCACACTTCATGGGTGATGTCATAGGAGTGGGTACTCTCGATCGCCAGAGCTGGCAAGGGGCAGTTCGACTGCTGGAAATACGCGGCTATCGACTGTAAGCCCATAGCGAACGAGAGGATCGTGAAGCTGTCGATGTAAACGATGCTGCAGTTGGGTGGAAGACGCCGCAGGAGCAGGTAGTTAAAGATCGGGAGAGCGGAGGGTTCGCGGAGCATATTGCCGGCGCGAATGAAGATGTCCTCCTCCCGGCCGGAAGGCTTGCGGAAGGCGTAGCCATGCGGTGCGCGTAGAATTGTCTCGGTTCCCTTGAACAACTCGGAAACGCCGTGACGTGCTACATCAAAGAGAAATTTGTCGTCTACATCCCACGGTGTTCCAGCGCTCAGGTGGACGATCTGTTCGGCCACCAAGAGGCCCCGATGGTCGTATGGCGCCAACATGACGTGTGACGTCGATCGTAGGCGGTCTTCGAATCTCTGGCGTTGGCCCGCAAGACACTCTTGAATCTTCGTCATCATAGGTTGAGGGCAGACAAAAAGAAGCCGGCTGGGGACAAGCCGGCGGTTGTAGCCCTCGATGATTTGCTCGATGCCTGTCGCGAGATGATCTTCTCCGTGTCCATGGTCGGGATAGACGATCTGAATGGTTGTCGTGATGCCGTCGATGGGCTTTGTCGTGAGGAACGAATACATGTGGCTCAGAGAGAAACAGAGAGAGGAATGCCGACGGTGAGTGCCGTGCCGACGGCTTTGGGAAGTCCACTGACGAGATTGGGCATGCAAGGATCGTCAGCTGAAGAAGCAGGAGTTCTGGTGAAACATGCTTCGGTGGTGGAGGTTCGAAAACGAACAAAGCCGTTGACCGCGCCAATGTGGCGAAGGATGCGACCGAGTCCCAAACCCGAGTTTGGGCCCGGCTTACTTGATGCGTAGTCTACGAAGCAATGGCGGACACGCTCGAGGTCGCTGGCACCACTGGCGTGTTGTATGGTGGCAGCGAAACCTGGTCCAGTGTCAAGTACGGACAATTCGAGGATGAAGACTAGCCGACGCCCGACACGACTGGCGCGATGCCGCAAGACCGTGAAGTATTCATCGACATGCGGATGTGCCCCAGAGAGGAACGCGTGTGCTTCCAGTTCGTGGGGTTGGGCGCGGCGTGTGGCGATCACGATGCACCGTAATCCTCGCGATGGTACTTTGCCGTCGGCGTCGAGGTATGCGTGTTCAGCTGTGTTGCGGAACGCCTCGTGAAGTAGGTTCCCAAGTGGCGCATCGCGTGGATCTAATAGCTCCTCAACGCGGTGCCAGTCCTTGCCGGAAAGACTAAACCCACGGAGTATCGTGACGAGCAAGGCGTTCATCTGACGGGCCGAAACGATCAAGTTGCCGTGGCTCTGTGGGTCCATGAGCTCTGCAAACGAGGGTGGGTGCCGATATGCAGCCGAGTGGAACTGTCGGCGCGCGCCGTGGACAAAGAGAAGCTCCGCTCGGGGACCTTTGCCAACTCTATCGAACTGTCGCACGCTCATCGCGCGAATCCGGGGAACCGCAGCTTCAAGGAGGGCCCGTCTGATGTCTGTAGTCTCGTCGGATGCAGTTACCTGCTCTGCATAATAGGCTGCGGCCAGACCATGGAGATGGGAGACGAAATCCTTGTGTGCGGCCTTGTCATGGGGGTCGAGGTAAGTACGGACTCGCCGGGACGGTGAGGTCTGAGCCCAGGTTGCGACTAACTGGGCCAAGGAGACAGAACGGCCGAGACTTCCCGCAGCGTAGATGTTGTTAGGGAGGCGGAGTGTCGTCTCGCCCAATTCGGCGACACGCATGTATTCCTCGAAGTCCGGTGCGCCATCGGCCCGTTTGATGTTCAGGGTGGGCAATCGAAGTACCTCTTCTGCTTGCAGTATTCGGGTGCAGTGGCGAGACGGAGTCTGATGTCTATAGCAACGCCGTATAGCGTGGTAACTTTACCAACGAGATTGGGTCAATTGGAGGCGTTGCGAGCACACTGCGTAGAGTGGCAACGAAATGATCTGGCACCCAAGAGTTGAACAACAATCGCCTCCGCACGCTCAAATCTCAAACCTCGTCGCGACATATGTAGTGGCATCGTCGTTCTCCAGCCGCACCGAATCTGGTCCGCTCCGAACGTAAAGGTCGCCTTCCACGGCCTTCTGCGTTCCCTTCCATCGCAGGTACACCGGCTCGGGACTTCGCTGGCAACTCACTAGGCAGACGGTCTTGCCTTCGATGATCTGCGTCGTCGGATCAATGCATGTGCCGGCGCGGTCCCCGAGGCCGTTGCGTACGGCCTGTGCTAGGTGACGCATGAACTTGTCGTCACTCTCCAGGCGGTCATGGTCGATGCCGAGTACCTTGCGGTCGTCGTCGACGCCGATGAGCAGATCGCCTCCTTCGGTATTGAGGAACGCGGCGATGGTCTTCAATGCGGCATGGGTGACCTGTTTGTCGTCCTTCCGGTTCCCCTTCAGATTCCAGCGTAGGGTCGATTTGAACTCGAGCGTCTTCGACTCCTGAAGCTTGAGCAACTCCTCCGCTCGGCGATGCCGGCGGATGTAGTCGTCGAACAGTAGGTTCTTGAGTGCCTGGCCGAAATCCGGATCGTCGGTGATGCGCTTGTAGAGTTCGAAATTGGTCTCGACGATTTCGTGGATCCGATCCTCGACCTTGGGGTCGAAGGTCAACCGCACGTTCTCGCGCGTGTTGACCCGTGCGCTGGCGTCGAGGCCCGCATCTTCGTCCAAGGCGGAGCGAATGTGCTCGAGCGTGAGTCGGTGTTCGCGACCGAGGTTGAGTCCGAAACGCTCGTTTAGCGTTTCGATGATCGTTGAGAGCGACTCCAACTCCTCGGTTGTGCCGCCCGTGCCGGGCTTGCTAGCGGTCGGTTCGAGGGGCCAGCCTTGGCGCGAGAGCGCGATCCTGCCGCGGCTCGTTTGCTGGATGCGGAAGGACTCCATGTCGATGCTCTCTTGGACTTCAACGGGCAGCGCGTCGCCTTCGGTAGGCAAGAGGCGTCGGAGCATCCGCGCGAAGACGTAGAGCTTTTCCAGATCCGGGTCGGCGAATGTCAGCAGTTGGGAGAGGAAGGCGTATAAACGTTCATAGTCGGTGAGTTGGGCGCGGAAGTCGTTGCGTTCTTCAAGAACAAGCTCGCCGAAGCGTTGACGCACCGGTTCCAGCGCCGCGAAAACTCGGTCTTGGGTCGTCTTCGGGTTGAAATAGATGCCCGCGTGACCATCGACATCGCTCTCTGTGAACACGCCAAAGTCGAACAATCGACCCTGGACCTCGTAGAGAAGATTCGGGTCGGTGCTTTCCGACAGCAGGGTGGTCTCGTAATACGGCTCGAAGGCTTTCCTGATCTCATCGGCCTCGTTGGCGAAGTCGAGCACCATCGTGCTCCCCTTGCCCGGGTGCGTGCGGTTCAGGCGCGAAAGCGTTTGCACCGCGTTCACCCCGCCGAGCTTCTTGTCCACATACATCGTGTGGAGCAGTGGCTGGTCGAAACCAGTCTGGAACTTGCTGGCGACGATCAGGAACCGGTAGTCCGGCTTCTCGAACTCGGCCGCAGTCTGCCGCTCGCCGATGACCCGATCCTGTCCTGCGGAATTCATGCCGGACTCCGTGTAGGACGCGCCGCCATCACTTACCGTCCCGGAGAACGCGACGAGCGCTTTCCACGGATGACCCTTCTCGGCCAGGAGGCGGTCCATGGCGAGCTTTGTACGTACCGCGTGTAGGCGCGAGCGCGTCACGAACATAGCTTTGGCTTGGCCGCCGATCTCGCCCGCGACATGCGCCGCGAAATGATCCACGCAAATGGCGATCTTCTCGCCGATGGCGTGGGGGTGCAGTTCGACGAAGGACTTGAGGAGATACTCGGCCTTGCGCTTGTCGTAGCGCGGGTCGTCCTCGACGGTCTTGAGCAGACGCCAGTACGCCTTGTAGGTCGTGTAGCTTGCCAGCACGTCGAGAATGAACCCTTCCTCGATGGCCTGGCGCATGGTGTAGCGGTGGAAGGGCTCGAACTTCCCATCCGAGCGTTTCCGGCCGAAGAGTTCGAGAGTCTTGGGCTTTGGGGTTGCGGTGAACGCGAAGGTGGAAAGGTTGGGAAGGCGTCCTCGGAGCCGGATCGCCTCGAGGACACGATCCTCGATTTCTTCCTCCGGGGTCTCGGACGCCGCCTCTTCCCGCTCTGCCTCTTCCAGCGTGCCTGCCGCGAGCACCGCCTTCAGGCTCTTCGAACTCTCGCCCGATTGCGACGAGTGCGCCTCGTCCACGATCACCCCGAATCGTTGCCCGGGAAGCTGACCGAGCTGCTCGGCGATGACCGGGAACTTCTGCAGCGTGGTGACGATGATCGTCCGACCCGCTTCAAGCGCCTCGCGAAGTTGACGCGAGGTCTGGTCGATGTTCTCCACCACGCCGAGTGTCTGCTCGAACTGTCGGATTGTGCGTTGGAGCTGACGGTCGAGGACGCGACGGTCGGTTACCACGATGACGGAGTCGAACACACGCCGGTCGTCGTGGTCGTGGAGTACCGAGAGTCGATGGGCGAGCCAGGCGATGGTGAAACTCTTGCCGCTTCCGGCCGAGTGCTGGATGAGGTAGCGCTCACCCGTGCCGTGATCCCGTGCATGCCACACCAACTGACGCACGCAATCGAGCTGCTGGTAGCGGGGGAAGATCAGGAAGCGTTCGCCGGTTCTACGGCCGCGTTCGTCCTCGACCTCGACTTCGTGGATGAACTGGCGGATGAGATCGAGGACGCTGTCGCTAGCCCATGCCTCCTCCCACAGATAGCTCGTCGCATACCCGTCGCGCGTGGGGGGAACCGGTGGATTGCCCGCGCCCCCGAAGCGTCCCTGGTTGAAGGGTAGGAACCGGGTCTTGGTGCCGACGAGGTGGGTGGTCACGAACACCAGCTCCGGGTCCACGGCGAAATGCGCGAGGCAGCGCCCGAAGGCGAACAGGGGCTCACGCGGATCGCGGTCGTTCCGGTACTGGCGGATCGCATCCTCGACATCCTGCCCGGTGAGCGGATTCTTGAGCTCGGCCGTGAAGATCGAGATGCCGTTCAGGAAGAGCGCGAGGTCAACGCTCTGCTCGCTGTGTTCGCTGAAGCGGAGTTGACGCACAACGGCGAAGAGATTGGCGGCATGCAGGCGTTGGAGTTCGTCGTTCAACCCGCTGGCTGGCCGGAAGTACGCGAGCCGGAACTTGCAGCCCGAGTCCTTGACGCCGTTTCGCAGCACGTCAAGCACGCCACGGCGACCGATCTCCCCCGATAGCCGGCCCAGGAAGCGCGACTTCAGGTCGGCACCGTGGTGTTGCCGGAGTTTCGCCCACTCCTTTGGCTGTGTGGCTAGGATGAAGTCGATTACATCCTTGGAGATCAGACAGAGCGTGCGGTCATAGTCCTCCACCGAACGCTTGTGGTAGCCGCCGGGTACCAAGCCGCCGTCATAGGTCGGCAGTACTTGGCGCGCCTCGGTAGCGTCCCCCGGGTATTGGTCCGGCCCATGTCGAAGCAGAGCGCACTCGATCGCGTCTTCGAACGCTCGTTCGGAGATCTGAGTGCTCATGTGGTCGCATCCCGAACGTCAATCTTCCCTGTCACGGCTGCGGAGATTAGAGCGGTACGCGACTCATTGAGGAGGGCGATAGCGTGGCGAATCTTCGCAGTTGCTTGGTCAACCTCAAGGCACTCTTGTTGGATGTGTTGGACGATTGTCCTTTGTTCATCAACTGGTGGTACGGGTGTCGAGAGTGTCCTCACGTCGGACATTCCAATCGTACGGAGCGTGGCTCCCGCCGTTAATCGTTGAAGTTCGTCTTGCATCGCGTCAAAAACACGGACTAGGTATTCGGGGCTGATGTCGTTTCCACAGAGCCACGCTATGAAATGCTGCGACACAGCCATTGCGCGCTCCGTGATTGCACACAAACCAATCGTGGCGTCGCGAGAGAATATGACCGACCGGGGGGGAAGTAGGCGTGCCGACGAGTTCTCCAGACCACGTTCGTTTGTGTAGTACGCCGTGTCGGCTATGAAGTCGTGATCCCTGAGGTGATGCGTGTCGTTCAGGGAAACCCAAGGAACGTCTCCATCCCAGTAGTCCTCGACTTTCTTGTCGGGGGTGTGGCCGCTCTCCATTCGAGCAACCCACTTCACGCGCTTCACGTCCCAATGCGCTGGAACGTCGCCCAGCCACTCGACGCCTGAGTCTTCCATCGAAACGTCCAGATCCAGGCCACGCGTTACTGCGCGCGTGATGAGGGCGGAGCGTTTCTCCAGAAGCAGCTCGATTAGGCGCTCCTTTCGTTCCACCAACTCGTCGATCTTGGCAGTTTCGCGGTCGAGGAATGCTGCCAAAATGACATCGCCGTCGCGGAAGTACGTATAGCCGTCGATGACATCTGCAAGCGGCTTGACTGACGAGAGATCGATGCCTCCGTATTCGCGAACCGTCTCCATGGGTACAAACGAAACCTCGGTGTGTGGATCGAGGTGGCGTACGTTCTCTTTGGTCGAGTTTGTCTCGACTACGAACCGAAGCCTAGACGTACGCCAGTGCGATGGTATTGTTCCCAACCACTCTATGCCCGCGTCGCGGTACTCCGGGTAGGGCCGCAATCGGCGCGGCGCAGCCTCCCCCGACCGACCCATGAGCTCAAGCACGGCTTTCGTTTGCCAACGCAAGTTGATGGGTCATCGCCACGTCCCGCCTATGGGCCAAACCCGGGTGAACGGTCTCCCTTCGATAAGGCTAGCGCAAACCGGTCCGAGGAAACGCCGCAACTCCTCGCCTGCGTCCTCAAGCCGAGCGGGTGCGTCGGCATCGGCACCGACTTGCCTTTTGAGAACTTCCCAGCGTTGTACACGCGTCGCGTCCTCAAAGAAGCCTGGCAGCAACGCTAACGGTTGTTCCCTGCCAACCGACGTTCCTCGCCGTCGGAATGTCTCGGCGACCGCGGTTCGTAGCGCCTCGCCGTCGAACGCGAAGCGCCGTGCCAGGCAGGCGATGTCCCAGAGATCCTTCACCCGGGTGTTCGTCTCGCCGAGGCTCACCATCGCTTCGAGCTTCTCGGCGATGAGCGTCTCCCGTGGATAGGTCCAGATGCGTGGGACCGGGAGGTCGAGCAGCGTCGGGTAGTCCTGCTCCTCCCGCTCGGGGGAGATGGCGTCGCCGAACCCGATGTCCACCTGAAGCGGAAGCCGGACTTGGCCCAGTCTGCCTTGGATTCGCGCTCGGAGGCCGCCGTATTCTTGGTCCTGGCGGATGTCGTCGACCCGGATAGTCGTCGCGTCGAAGAAGACGCCGTCGTCGGGGCAGGGAACGCTGCAAATGGCAGCAAGCGAGAAGCGAACCGCGTCGTGGTCGTCGCGGCCGGCGGCATGGAAGTCGATGTCGCGGGTCGGACGCAGTTCCTCTTCGGACCAGACCCGGAGTAAAGCCGCGCCCTTCAGGGTGAATCGGTCAACCTCCGTCGAGGCGGAGAGCCGATAGAGGAAACGCTCGGCGGCATAGCGGTCGAGAATTAGGTTGAAGTCCACTTCCTGTCGGCGCGCGAGATCCTTCAGGCGGGCGCGCACCGAGGCAGGGACATCCCGCAGTACCCTCTGCCGTGTCATGCCAGCAACGCTTGGAGTACGGGGCGCACCAGTGACTCCGCCCGGCATGCCTCGGCCGCGCGTTGGATCTGGTCGGGTGTCGCCTTCCGCCGGGCGAGGGTGTCCCGGATCGCCTCAAGGGCGACGTCCATGCCCACGATGCGGCGAAAACGGAAACAGTCGACGACGGTCCGGGCCGGACTTGTGATCCGGGCGGGTACGCCCTCGAATTCGGTGTCTTCGACGCCGTAACGCAGCGATGCGCGGGAGAAACGCACTACCCTGACGGGCAGCACGGTCACGGGGGCTCGAGCTTTGTGCGGGATCGCGATCCATACCTCCGGGGGGAGCTGTGTACCGATGTCGTGGACGCGCAGTGCGGTGAGCAGGCACAGCACCGCACTCGGGATGCGGGCACACACGGCGGCCCGGGTATAGTGCTCGGTGTACTCGGTATCGGTCATGCGGTAGAGACCGCGTGCGACCCGCTCGATGGAGCGGTTGTCTACCAGCCGGCGCAGTTGCCGGGAATTGACACCTACCTCGGCTGCATCGCGCTGGCGGAAGTATGTGTTGAGGCCTAGCTCACGCAGACTAGGCGTGTCACCCTTCGCCCGTGGGCCGAAAATGTCGGCAGACAGAGGCATTTGTATGCGTTTTTGTCCAATCGCGGTACCCATAGTAGCACGTTCGCTCGTGCGTAGGGAACGACGAACGATGGACGGCGGCTAGCTACGTGTCCAAACGTTGGCGCATCTCACCCGGCCACCTCTTGGAGCATGGCCACGATCTCCTTCTCGACCTGCCGGATGTCGGCTTCGATCTCCTCGAGCGGACGCGGCGGACGGTATTCGTAGAAGTAGCGGTTGAAATTGATCTCGTAGCCTACGAGCCCGACCTTTCCGTCCTGCGGGTCGCGGCGGTTCGTGTCGATCCAGGCGTCGGGAACGTGGGGTTTGACCTCGCGTTCGAAGAAGGTGTCCACGTCCTCCGCCAACGTCACGTTTTCCGTGTCGCGGAGTTCGGGATCGGGCTCGGCGTTCCCGTCCCGGTCCATGCAGATCGCGGCTTCTTCGTTGCGCTCCGACAGGGCGGAGAGGATTGCCTTCCTGACGGGTGCCGAGAGCTTCAACTCGGCCTCGTCGGCGGCCCGGGACAGCTCGGCATCGAACGTCACCCGGTCCAGGAACACCTCGTCCGGCAGGCCTCGAAGCAGGGCTCGGATCTCTTCCTGCCGCTCACGGCCCGTTTCCTCGTCGCGAGTCTTCGCCTCGCCACGCTTGCGCGAAACGGCGAGGTTCGCGAAGGCGCGCTGGTCGTCCAGCCGCGTGATACGTTCGGCGCTGGCTTGGAAATCGAGCCGTAGCGGACGCTCGACGGTGATCTTGCGGAAACCGAAGTGGGTGTTCGGGTAGACCCGGCTGACCACGGCGTCACGCTGCTCGCCGGCCTTGTCGACCTGCCGTTTTGTGCCGTCTTCGAAGTCCTCGAGGAGACGCAGGATATCTTCTTTGTGGTCGTAGGGAATCTCACGACGTTTGTCACCCAGGCTACGACGCAGCGGGTTCCAGAACGAGGTGGCATCGATGAGCTGGACCTTGCCTTGCCGGTGGGGCCGTTTGCGGTTCGTGAGCACCCAGACGTAGGTCGCGATGCCGGTGTTGTAGAAGAGCTGCTCCGGCAGGGCGATCAGGGCCTCCAGGAGATCGTTCTCGAGAATCCAGCGGCGGATTTCGCTCTCGCCGCTGCCCGCGTCGCCGGTGAAGAGCGGCGAGCCGTTCATGATGATGGCGATCCGCGAGCCACCCTCTGCGGGCTCCTTGACGTGCGCGAGCATGTGCAGCAGGAACAGAAGTTGGCCGTCGCTGATCTGCGGCAAGCCGGGTGCAAAGCGGCCGCCGACACCCCGGTCGTGCTCAGCTCGGACGGCGTCCTGGTCGCGCTTCCAGTCCTTGCCGTAGGGGGGATTGGCGATCATGTAGTCGAAGGTGGCGTCGGCGTGCCGGTTGTTCGAAAGCGTACTGCCGAAGAGGACCTCTTCCGCGTCGCGGCCGTCCTGCGACTTCATGAAGAGATCCGACTTGCAGACGGCGAATGTCTCGGGATTCACCTCTTGACCGAACAGGTGGATGTCGGCCTCGGGGTTTGCGGGGTCGGCAAGACGTTCCGCGTCCCGTGTCTCCCCGACCGTGATGTGCTCCTTGGCGATGGTGAGCATGCCGCCCGAGCCGCAACAAGGGTCGTAGACGCTGAGCGCGATGTGTGGCGTGCGCAGCCGTTCTTCGTCGCCGGCCATCAACAGGTCGACCATGAGGTGGACCACATCGCGGGGTGTGAAGTGCTCGCCGGGGTTTTCGTTGAGTGCCTCGTTGAACCGGCGGATGAGCTCCTCGAAGATCGTCCCCATCGTGAAGTTGTCGACCTCGTCGGGATGCAGATTCACCTTCGGGTCGCCGAACCGCTGAGCAACTTGGAACAGCAGACCCGCCTCGTCGAGCTTCGAGATCGTGTTGTCGAAGTCGAACTTCTCCAGCACTTCGCGCATGTTGGAACTGAACCCGGCGATGTAGTTGCGCAGGTTCTGCGCGATGTGGGGGGCATCGGCGAGCAGCTTGTCGAAGTCGTAACGCGAGGTGTTGAAGAAGGCGAATCCGGAGGCGCGGCGTAGCAGTTGATCGAGGTTCTCGAGCTTATCCTTGTAGCTAGCCTGAACCCCCAACACCTTCGTCTTGGTGGGCGCCAACACGCAGTCGAGCCGCCGCAGCACCGTGAGCGGCAGGATCACGTCCTGGTACTTGCCCCGTTTGAAGGTGTCGCGAATCAGGTCCGCCACACCCCAAATGAAACTGACGATTTCGCTGTGGTTCATAGCGCTCCAATTCGGGCGCGAGACACTACTCGTTTTTGATCGCCGGATTCAATGTCGCGATAGCTCGGGCGTGGAGGCCACGGGGCGGATGCGTCTCGATCAGAGATGGTGGAAGACGCGGACGTCCACTCGGCGTTGCCTGCGACGGCGACGAGTGCTTCGGCGCGGGACGGGACAACGCCGCCAGACCGCTCGAACGCGCCCGCAAGGACGCGCACTCGCCGTCTGGCCCCGTCCCCTATGATCGAGGCTTAGGCGACCGCGCGACCCAGCGGCATCGTGTACGACTTCAACTCGGCGACGAAATCGCGCAGGACCTGTATGCCGGTGTTCTCCGCCGCGACGCACCAGTCCTTGAACGCCTTCAGCAGGTCGTCGCGGCTGCCGCCACGTTTCGCCCAGACGGCATTGAGTTCCAAGCGCTTCTCGTAGATCGTCTTGAGGCTGGGGCTCGACTCCAGGATCGCCTTGATGTCCCGGCGGTCCCGCTCGCCGAGGCGCATCTCTTCGCGGCAGAGGATGTTCTTGGCTCGCCGGAGGAGGCGGCGGCTGGCACCGTCTGCGCGGCGGATCTCTAGCTTGGCCAAGGGGCCGACAACACTCTCGGCGTAGTGCGACATGACCCGGAAGCGGTCGTTCAATGCACCCCAGACCGTGTCCATGTCGATCTGCATCTTGCCGTTTGCACGGGCCACGATCGGACCGGTGGAGCGTGGTTTCGCCAAGCCGAATGCGGAGAACACCCGGATCCAGAACCAACCCGCGTCGAACTCCCAGGGCTTGACGGAGAACTTCGCCGAGTTCGGATAGGTGTGGTGGTTGTTGTGCAGTTCCTCGCCGCCGATCAGGATGCCCCAGGGGACGATATTGGCGGACGCGTCCGGGGTTTCGAAGTTGCGGTAGCCGACGGCGTGGCCCACGCCGTTGATCACGCCGGCGGCGAGTACCGGAATCCATAGCATCTGCACGGCCCAGATCACGATACCGAGGCTGCCGAAGAGCGCCACGTCGACGACGGCCATGGTGCCGATGCCCCAGAAGGAGTGCGCCGTGAAGACGTGACGCTCCCACCAGTCGTCGGGCGTTCCCTTGCCGTACTTTTCGAGGGTCTCCTCGGTTGCGCCGGCGCGGTAGTACTCGGTGCCCTTCCAGAATATCTCCTTCAAGCCGTGGACCTGCGGACTGTGGGGATCGTCCTTGGTTTCCACCAGCGCATGGTGCTTGCGGTGGATCGCGGTCCACTGCTTGGTGCTCATGCCCGTGGTGAGCCAGAGCCAGGCCCGGAAGAAGAAGGCGAGAGCGGGATGCAGATCCAAAGCGCGGTGCGCGGAATGCCGGTGCAGGTACAGGGTGACCGACATGATCGTGAGATGCGTGACGACGAGGGTGTAGATCACGGTCGCGGTTATGGACAAGCCGACCACGCCGTACCACCAATCAAGTAGATTCACTAGCGTCCTCCGCCCCTCGAGGCTTGTTGTGACCCGATTCTGACAACTCGCCCCGGCAAAAGCTACCGGGAGTTTCGGGCGTTTGCACGGAATACCCCCGTCCGACATGGGTGGGGTGAGCGGAGGGCGAGCGTGCTACCGTGTGTCCGTCGTTTGCCGTTCCCGCGCAATACGCCCATGCGCATATCTCTACTCGCGATCGACGTCGATGGCACGCTGGTCACCGAGGACAATCGGGTGTTGCCGGAAACGCGTGCCGCCCTGCGTCGTGCCCACCGGGAAGGGTTGCCGCTCGTCCTGGCGACGGGTAGGCGATACAGAACGACCCGACAGGCCATGGTTCAGCTCTCGTTGAACCTGCCCGCGGTGTGCCTGGGAGGTGCGCTAACCAAGTCCCAGGCCGGCGACACGATTCACAGCGAACCGTTCGCGGTCGGCCAGGTCGAGCAACTCCTGGCGCTCGCTCGCCGTCGGGGACAGTCGCTGATCCTGCAACGCGACGCCGATGGCCGGGGAGGCCCGGATTTCGTGGTGGATGCAGGCGTTGCGTGGAATGAGCCGACCCGCTACTACGCGGATGTCGGCGGCGATTCCGGCCGGCCCGACCCGACACCCGAGCGGTCCGGTCATGACGACGTGCTCGTCGCGGGAGCGTTCGGCGACCGGGACGACCTTCGCGAACTGGAGGACGACATCAACGATTCCGGTGACTACGCGACCGTTCTCGTGGAGTCCAAGCGAACGCCTGGATGGTATCTCGAGACGATCCTGGGCCACGTCGACAAGTGGTTTGGAATCCGACGGTTCGCGGCCTCGGCAGGGCTAGACGCCACGGCGATCTGTGCCGTAGGCGATGCGGCCAACGACCTGCCCATGATCCGGGGCGCGGCGTTCGGTGTCGCCATGGGCAATGCCGATCCACTCGTCAAAGAGGCGGCAGACTGGACGACGGACAGCAATCAGAGGAACGGAGTCGCAACCTTGGTTGGCCGGATCCTTGGCTCGGGATCTGTTTGATTCCCACGTTCCAATGGACCACGTTGCTTCCTTCGCCCCGCGTTGACATCGGCCTGCACCCGGCATCAAATGGCGGTATGCAGGCATTGGGGGATCCCTGCTATGACCTATCGCATCCTACTCGGCGCCACTGCGGTGGCAGTGGCGCTTTGCATCGCTGCGAATCCGCGCAAGGAGTTCAACGCGGCCTATCGAGCCTACGGCGACGCGGTTGCGGAGTCCCGCTTCGGCGATGCGGCGACCCATGCGGGGGAAGCCCTGCAACTGGGCCGGGACGTCTTGGCCCCCGACAGCCCCGAAATCGCGTTGCTGGCGTTCAACCACGGCTTCGCACTGGCCAAGGCCGGTCGGGCTTCCGAGGCCTATCGGGCGCTCCTCGAAGCCCGCGGCCTTGTCGAGAAGGCGTTGGGCGGGGATGCCGTGGAGATTGTCCAAGTCGAGGTGGAATTGGCGCACACGGGTTCCCCGGAGCAGGCGCGGCAGCACTTCGACAATGCCTTGGCGCTGGCGAGCCGGCGACACGGCGAGGACAGCGAGTTCGTTGCGGACCTCAAGGTCGAGGGTGCTACGCAGATATTGACGCAAGGCACCACCGAACTCCTTGCCGGGGCGACCGGCACATACGAACGCCTCGCCCGGACCGACAAACTCGCACTGGCCCGATACTGGCTGGGCCACGGCCATCTCGACGATGATCGCTACCAGGACGCAATCGAGCCCATGTCGGCTGTCGTTGCGGCAAATCCCAGCGACCGGGAACTCGTGCTGATGGCGCGCGCGAAACTAGTGGAGGCGTTCGAGCGGCTCGGCGAGCGAGATCGAGCCACCGAGCACTGTTTGGCCATCGGGACCGCGCGAGGGTTTACCCGGCCCGAGAGATACAAGCCGCTCTTTGTCCCCGATCCGGTCTATCCCGAGGAACTTGGCCCCGACGCCGGCATCGGCTCGGTAACCATGGAGTTCACCGTGGATGCCGAGGGCTATGTCAGGCACCCCCTCGTGGTTGAGTCCCGGGGAGGCGGGGCGTTTGCGTCCGCGGCGCTGGCCTTGGCAGAGCGTATTCGCTACGCGCCGCAGTTCGTCGACGACCAGCCCCTGGCCGTGCCGGGTGTTCGGCACACGGTGGTTTTCTCTCCACCCTGATCGGGTGCGAACGTCTGGAACGTAACTTTGTCGTTGTCTGGGCGAGGGGAGTAATGAGATGAGTTTTCGTGGGCTTCGGACATTCGCGATTTGCGCAGCCTTGGCGCTGGCGGTTCCCGGCATGGCCGATCCCAACGCAGAGTTCACGGCGGCGTTCGAGGCGTATCGCGAGGCCATGGAGTCGGCGCGCTACCTCGCTGCGGTGGGGCATGCTGAAAAGGCCCGCCGGCTAGGGGACGAGATCTACGCCGACGATGTCAAGGTGAGGGCCACGCTGGCTTACAACCACGGCCACGCTCAGGCCATGTGGGGGATGAACAGTCCGGCCTACGGCACCTTGAAGGAAGCTTCGAAGCTCATGCGGCAGGCCCACGGTCCCAATTCGGAGGAGGTCCTCCAAGTCGAGACCGCCCTGCTCAAGACCGCGCCGGACCATGCTGCAAGACGACACCTGACCCGGGTTTTGAAGCTTGCCCGTCAGCACTATCCCGGGGACAGCGACTTGATGGGAAATCAAGTTGACCGGTGGAATCCGGGCCTGGTGGGACCGACGAGCGATTCCCCTACTGAACGAGGCCGCCGAGACGTTTGCCCGTCTCGGCAACACCGAACGCCAAGCGTATGCGGTTTTCTGGATTGGCAAGATTCACATCGGACGAGCGAAGTACGACAAGGCCGTCGAATCGATGACGCCGGTTGTCGACATGTTGCCCGCCGCCGACTCCATCGCCTTGATGGCACGTGCCAACCTGGTGGAGGCCTACGAGAAGCTTGGCAAGAGCGACAAGGCAACCGAACACTGCCTGGCAATCGGACAGACTACACCTTGGACGGGAACCGCCAACTACCAGCCGTTGTTCAAGCGTCCGCCGTCCTATCCAAGGAATGCGCTGGTACGGAACGCGAATGGATACGTCCTGCTGGAGTTCACCGTCGACGAAATGGGCTTCGTGCGTGATCCGAAGGTCGTCGAGGCAAGGACCGCCAAAGACGTCAAGCCGTCGGAGCAGCCGGACATCGTCTGGGCTTTCGAACAGGCGGCCATCGAAGCCGCCGAAAAGTTCCGCTATGCGCCGAAGTTCGTCGACGGCGAACCGGTGGCGGTCGAGGGCGTGAGGAACCGGATCGTCTTTCAGATGCAGCGCTGACCGTAGTCTTGTCGGGAGCCGCACCGCGAAGGTGGGCCCCGGTATTGGCCCATCGCCGCCGCGCTGGTATGTTGGGTTTTCCCCTCCGTTGGGGTCAGTTCATGGCCAGCCACCAGGTCGCCGATATCAGTCTCGCCGATTTCCGTCGCCGCGAGATCGCGGTCGGTCGCAGGCTCCCCACATTCGCGATTTGCGCGGCCTTGGCGCTGGCGGTTCCCGCCATGGCCGATCCCAACGCCGAGTTCGCTGCGGCCTTCACTGCCTACCGGGAAACCATGGAAGCATCGCGCTACATCGAGGCGGTGGCACACGCCGAGAAGGCACGCGAACTGGGAGAGGAGATCTACGCCGACGACGCCAAGGTGATCGCGACCCTGGCCTACAACCACGGCTACGCGCTCGCCATGATGGGGGCGAGTCGCCCGGCCTACCGGGTATTGAAAGAGGCGCGAAAGCTCATGGGCCGGGCATACGGCCCCGACTCGGTGCAGGTGTTCCGGGTCGAGATGTCGATGCTCAACACGGTGTCCCCTGACTCGGTGGCGCAGGGCGAGGCGAAAGGCCAGTTGACCCGGGTACTGAAGATGGCGCGCCGGCACCATGCCGAGGACAGCGAGGTGATGGCCGAACTCAAGCTGAACGGCGGCATGCGGGTTTGGTGGGACCGGCGGGCACCGGACTTGCTGAACGAAGCGGCTGAGACCTTCGAGCGGCTCGGCAAGACCGACCGAGAGGCGCGCGCGAGGTTTTGGATTGGCAAGATTCACTTGGAGCGCGACCGGTTCCGGGACTCCGTCGAGTCGATGACGCCGGTGGTGGAGTTGTTGCCGGACGACGACAGCGTCGCCTTGATGGCTCGTGCCCATATGGTGGAGGCCTACGAGGAACTCGGCGAGAGCGACCGCGCGACCGAACATTGCCTGGCAATCGGGAAGACCGTCCCGTGGACGGGGACGGTCGACTACCAGCCGTTGTTCAAGGAAGCGCCTGTCGTTCCCAAGGGTGCCGTCATCATGGACGCCACCAAGGTATTCGTCTTGCTGGAGTTCACGGTCGACGAGATGGGCTTCGTGCGCGACCCGGTGGTCGTGAAGTCCAATCCCGGCACTCCCGCCCTCGGCGCGACCCTAGCGGAGCTTGTCCGCGCTTCCGCGCCGCAGCGATCGACGCTGCCAAGAAATTCCGCTACGCGCCGAGGTTTGTGGATGGCCAACCGGTGGCCGTGGAGGGCGTGAGAAACCGAATCGTATTCAGGAAGCGCGATTAGCCGGCCTCGCAAGGACGAGCAGCCACGGGGCACCGCCCGCGCCGTTGGCCGCTCGCGACCGGCGCTGGTATCGTGCGCGTCCCTTTGCAGCCA
>JAPPND010000147.1:0-16661 GCA_028818795.1 Gammaproteobacteria bacterium
GCCGCAATGGATCGCAATTGTCGCAATGGATCGCAATGGATCGCCGGAACGCGGGGGACAACCAGAGGTCGCGAGCGACCCCAAGGCTAAATCCATTTCTGCAGATCAAGGCCTAGAACCTTCGCGAAGTGGCGCTGGTTGTTCGTAACCAAGATGCACCCGACGCTCAAGGCGTGGGCCGCAATCATGGCATCGTTGTTGCCGATCGGCGTGCCTCCCGCGAAGAGTTCCGCTTGGATGCGGGCGAACTCGTCGGCCGCCGGTCTGTCCCATGCCAACACATCTGTCAGCCGGTCGCAGAACGACCGAATTGCCTCGGCATGCCGCGCCACGCTCGCGGATCGCTGTGCGCCAAGCTGCAATTCCGCGTAGGTGATGGCGGAAATGCAGATGCCGACGCCGGAACGAGCCCTCGTCTGCATCGTTCTAAGCAGACGCGCATCCCGGTTCCGAATGACGTAGCTGCATATGTCGGTGTCAAGCATGTATTGCATACATCTGGGCGGCGAGACTGTGTACGACTAGGATTGCTGCGCAACGTGTGCCGTCCGTTATCCTCTACAGATCGACGGGTCGGGCGACCATTAGATCAGGCCGGTCCGCCATGAAGTCGCCGTCCACCGGCGGAGCCTCTTCGGCGAACGACTCCCAACTCTTGCGGACGGGTACGAGGAGGAGTGCGTCGCCCTCTCGGCGGAGGACGACCTCGCTGACACCCTCGAATTGAAGTGCCTTGGGAATTCGCACGGCCTGGCTGCGACCGTTCGTGAACAGTTTGGCGGTAGCCTCCATCGCCCGGTCCTTCCCCAACGAGAAACGCCATCGGTATATCACAGACATATGCCGTGTGCAAATCTAGCCACGGTCGAGCCGCCCATCACCACTGTGGCGGGCGGAACCCAAACGGTTTTTTCACGTTGACATGATGACATCGTGACTTCATAGTCGCGCTGTCATGCCTTCAACCCAACTGACGATTCGCAACGTGGACGCAGACCTCGCGTCACGGCTGCGCGCCATCAGCAGCGAGCGGGGCGAGAGCCTGAATGCGACCGTGTTGCATGTGCTCCGGCAGGCCGTCGGCCCGGACCCCCGTCGCGCTCGCCTGCTCCACTACGCGACTTGGACGGAGGACGACGCGAAGGAGTTCGACACCGCCCTGGCGGAGCAGCGGGTGATCGACCGGACGGATTGGAGATGAGGGCGATCGACCGACTCGTCCTCGACACCAGCGCCTATTCACACCTCCGCAAGGGACACCCCGAGGTACTTGCGAGCCTCACCGCCGCCGTTCAGGTTTCCATCCCGGTGATCGTGCTTGGAGAACTGGAAGCAGCGTTCGAACGTGGAAGCCGCGCCGCCGAGAACCAGCGCGTACTCGCGGAGTTGCTGGCAGAGCCGTTCGTCAACGTGCTCGACGTCACCTCGACGACCGTCCGTCACTATGCCCGCGTCTTCGTGTCGCTTCGAAACGCCGGCACGCCCATCCCCTTGAACGACGTCTGGATCGCCGCCTGCACGCTGGAGTGCCACGGTCGCCTTCTGACGTTCGATGGGGACTTCCTGCGCGTACCAGCCCTGGAATGCACGCTGCTCGAAAGCCCCTGACGAGTCGTCCCCTGGGCCGCAGTGCAGGCGGTTCGACATCGTTCAGACCCCAGTGGCCGAAATCGGCGGAGCAGCGCACGGGCAATAGTGCATTCCAAATGCAAAATTGCAGGCTTGGAGGCGGACTCCCCGCAAACGCTCCTCCGGCAATTCAGCCCTCGTCGAGTCCGTAAAGCGCGGTGATGTTGCCGTAGGTGGCCATTTCCACGTATTCGTCGGGCATTCCGTCGAAGTTGCGGGCAACGGCCTCGCGGCTGTGCGGCCACGTCGAGTCGCCATGGGGAAAGTCCGAGCCCCACATCACCCGGTCGACTCCGATGGTCTCGAGATGAGTTACGCCGACCTCATCGTCCTGGAACGTGAACCACACGTTGCGATGGAAGTAGTCGATTGGCGTCTCCGGCGAGTCGTAGCCTATGTGGTAGCGGAACTGTTCGAAGCTGTCCTCAAGCCGTTGCAGGTAGTAGGGGATCCAGCCGATGTCGTTCTCGACGGAAACGACCTTGAGATCCGGGAACCGGTGGAAGACGCCCGATACGAGCATCGATGTCAGCGTAAGCTGGATCGGATGGACTTGCCGGATCCACGTCATCAGGAACGGACGTTGGTTGTAGCCGGCGCCACCACGGTCGGTCAGGATGTGCATGCTCAACGGCAACTCGAGCGCGCAGGCGGCCGCCCAGACCCGGTCGAAACGCCCGCTCGAGTAGTTCGGCCTGCCGGGATTCACCGAGATCATGGCGCCGCCGAGACCGAGGCGCGCGATCCGCTCCAGTTCCCGAACCGCGCAGCCGACGTCGTCCATGCAGACCAGGCCGACGCCGAGCAGGCGACTGCGATCATAGGACGCGAAATCGGCAACCCAGTCGTTGTAGGCGGCGAACACCGCCGACTGCAGCTCGAAATCGGGAATTCCAAACATGGGCAACGCCATCGACGGATAGAGGATCTCGAACCCGACGCCGTCCAGTTCCTGGTCTTTCAATCGCTGCTCGGGATCCCAGCCGCCCGACAGCAACTGCCCGTAGCCGCGTTCTTCCATTGCCGACCGTTGCCGCGGGTCGTCGACATCGGCGGCTGCGAACCCGGCGACCCGTTGGGGTCCAATACCGTCGCAGATCAGCCACTCGCCTTCGAGCGGTCCCCGCAACGAGTCGATGCTGTTCACGATCCGGGGTGCCTTCTCGCGTAGGTCCTTTGGCACACGTTGCTGCCAAAGGTCACCCGGTTCGATCACATGGGAGTCCGCAGAGCGCATTTATCACCTTCCGCCAAGAGCCGGTCGCCTCGCACCGGGGCACCCATACTACCGTCCCGACGGGTACCCGTGCCTCGTTTGCATACATCTAATCGGGCGGTGGCGAGTCCCGCCGTCGGTGTTGTTAGTTTGCGGTTGTTGCGTGATGACACGCACTCTGCAAACCACCCTAGGGAGCCCACAAACATGTCAGACGTCGAAACACGCCTATTCAGCCTCGCCCAGGAGAACCTGGATCTCGGGCGCGACCCCGATTGGGATCTGAAGCTCAGCGAGTCCGACCTATCGTCCATGGATGCCGTCGCATTCATCAAGCTCGTCAACCACGAGTTCGGAATCGATATCCCGCCGGAGGATCTGGGCGACATCGATACGATGCGAGCACTTGCGAAGTACATCGAGGGCCAGACCGCCTAGACGGGAACGGGCTGGCCCCCTCCGGCCCTCGGGCCGGGGTGCCAGTCCCGGCAATGACATAGTGGAACTACCGCGCGGCGTCCGTTGCCATCCGCCAAGCGTCGAGCCCTGGTCGCATCCACTTGGCACGGTCGGCGGCACGGACCTCGTTCACGTTAACCTGACGAACAACGAGACGCGCGAAGCCGCTGCCTTGAAGTGGCTGGATGCGGCGGAAACGGCCCGTTGGCGACGCTATCGCCATCCACGCCCCGGTCGGCAGTTCGCGCTATGCCGCGCGGTCTTGCGCGGCTTGCTCTGCGAACGCTTGCAGTGCGCCAACGAGGATCTCCGATTCGTTGCCCTGGAACACGGCAAGCCCGCCGCGTTCGTGGGCGACACGCCGGTGCCCCTTAGCTTCAATGTCAGTCACGGCGGCAACCACGGACTGATCGCGTTTGCGCCACAAGGCCGTCTTGGGGTCGATATCGAAGAACGAAATCTCCGCCATGATCCCGATGGCGAGATCAGAAAGGTCTTTACGGCCGACGAACAAGATGCGCTCGCATCCGCCGTGGGAGACATCAAGACCCGACTGTTCTTCAAGCTGTGCACACTGAAGGAAGCGGTCATCAAGGCGCTGGGCACGGGTTTCTCGCTGGACACGGCGACATTCGAGCTTCCGCGGCCGATGTACCGGGACGGCCAGCGGCAAGCGCGTTTCGAACTGCCTCCCCTCCGGCAGTTGCCACGCCACACACGCGTGACATGGCGGCTCGACGACCTAGGTACCGACGACTTCGCCGCGGCCGTCGCCCGGGAACTACCGCCCCAAGTTGGGTGACATGGAACCATGACCTCGGAAGTGGCGTGGGAGATACCGGAACCGCTGTCGACGTGCGACGTCCGTTTCGAGGACGACACGGTCACGACCTTGCGGCGATACGGCAACCCCGAAGGGCGTCGTCTGATCATCAGCCACGGCAACGGCCTGGCCGTCGATCTCTACTATCCGTTCTGGTCCCTGCTCGTCGACGACTTCGATGTCATCGTCTACGACATCCGGAATCACGGCCGGAACTCGCTGACCCCGATCGATAGACACAACGTCCCCACGTTCATCAGCGACCTGTACCGAATCCTCGACGCCATCGACGCCCACTTCGGTCCGAAACCAAGGGTCGGCGTGTACCACTCGCTTTCCGCATTGATCGCGCTGCTCTCCCTGTCGTCGATCATGGCCAGTCCTTCATCCACGCACGGACCGGATTTCTCCACGCTCGTCCTGTTCGACCCGCCGCTTTACCGGCCGAACGTCAGCGAGACCCAGTTCGACGAACTCGCGGAATTGCTCGCGCACAGGACGCGCAGACGCGGCAACCGGTTCAAAACGCGCCGGGACTTCAAGGAGTTGGTCCGCTACTCCACCAGCTTCCTGCGCGTCGTTCCCGGGGGTACACGAACTGATGGCGAGGACGACCTTGAGACGGTCTGCCGACGACGACTTCTACGAGCTTCGTTGCCCGCCGGAGTACGAAGCGCGGATCGTGGAATTCGTACGGAGCTACGCGGGGCTGGTCGACCTTGAGAACCTGCCGTGCCACGTCAAGGTGATCGGTGCCGATCCCACGTTGCCGTTCGCCTACCTGCCGACGCTGGATCTCGTTCAAATGGACACCGTCGACTACGACTTTCTGCCGGAAGCGACCCACTACCTGCAACTGGAGAAACCGGCCGAGTGCGCCGCGGCGCTGCGCGAATACCTCGACCAGGCCGGAAGGTGACCGCAGTGTTGGCGGTCAACCCGCTGCCACGGCGAACCGTCTCGGGGGACTGATCCAGTGACGCCGGTGCTCGAAGGGGTAGCCGGGTATCGAAATCCGCGACCGTGCTTCGTCGGCGAACAAGCCTCGGAACGATATCGCCAGTCCGGCCTCGTAGGCGCCCGCCACCGCGGCCACGAAGGTATCGTCCTGGTCGGTTCGGTCCGGCGCGGCCAGCCGCTGGCTCACCAACACACTCGGCGATGCGAACGACGCGGGCCAAAGGTCCGCAAAGCTCGCTGCAAGGATAGCTTGCGGGCCGATTTCGACGACGACCTCGACCCCGAGATTGGCCAGCGTTGCCACCGAACGATCCAAACCTGGCGTCGCTCGGCGTTGCCGTTGCCAGTAGGCCGCATCCAGAACCTCGTCCGCAGCCATCGCGCGACCCGTATCGCCGCTGACCAGTTCAAGCTTCGCCGGCGCGACATCCACGTCGACCGGTGCGGATTCCATGTCCCGAGCGGTGACCAACAGCAGGCCCTCGTCCAGACCGTAGACTCCGGCGGCCTGACCGGCTGCGATCTCGCCGAGACCGTCGCCCGCGACGACGTTCGGCCGAACGCCCACGCTTTCCCAAAGCGCCGCCAGCGCAGACTGCAACGCCCACACCGACAGCGCCGACCACGCGGGATCGTCGAGATCGCCGGAGACGCCGAACATCACGTCAAGCAGGGAAGCTCCGCGCTGATTCCGAACCGCCTCGTCGCAACGGTCGAGGACGAGCCGGACTACAGGTTCGCTTCGGTACAGATCCCGGCCCATCCCGACACATGCCCCGCCCTCGCCCGTGTAGGCGAACGCGACCTTGGCCTGGGTGCCTTCCACCAGCGCGGGCGACGGCCTGCCCTCGGCGGCCACGACTTCCAGGCCGTCCTTGAGCGAGTCCGCATCGCGAAATACGACACCGGCCCGATGCGCGAAGTGCCTCCGCCCCACACTCGCCGTCCAAGCCATATCGGCGAGCAGGCCGTGCAGATCCTCGTCCGTCGAGCTCGTTCGTTCGTCCAGCCAGTCCAGGTAGTCCTTTGCCATGCGCTTCAAGGCATCGTCCGATCTGGCCGAAAGCGGCAGCAGACGCCCTTGCCGGACCTCAAGCGCCTGCTCCCGGGTCTCGCCGTCCGAGACATTCGATTCGCCCACCGGCAGCCGAGGACCCGACACCCATCCACGGCCCGTCCCACCGGCGAAGGGGTGCCCCTCAAGCACCACATGGGCGTTGGTACCGGATAATCCGAACGCGCTCACCGCCGCACGCGGTGGGTGATCGTCGCTCTCGGGCCACGGCGTCGGCTCCGCGGTCACCCGTACGGGCAACTCGTCCCAGTCGACGCGCGGATTCGGATTGTCGAAGTGCAGGTGCTTCGGGATCATGCCCCGCTGCATCGTGGTGGACCGCCACCAGCGAGGATGCGCAGGCCAGGTCCACGGGCATGGCGGGTCCCCGTCAGCCCCAGGGCGAAGGCCAGTCGACCGGCGGCCACGCTACCTGCCGTTCCCAGGTAGCCGCCTTCCTCGCCGCTCGCTTCGATGAGATCGCGGTATTCGCTGGCCCCCACACCCACGTACACGCCGGTACGGCTGCCGGTGAGTTCGGCGGGATCTAAACCGGCGTCTTCAACCGCCTGCCAGGCCACTTCCAGGAGCAGCCGTTGGCGCGGGTCCATCATGCGGGCTTCGATCGGCAGGATGCGGAAGAACCTCGAATCGAACTGATCGATACCGTCGAGGAATCCACCCCAACGGTAGTCGCGCCGCGTCGGGTCGCCGGCAACCCCCGACCACGGCCCCGCGTCGCGCCGGCCTTCGGACACCGCGTCCACGCCGGCGTCGAGCAGCCGCCAAAAGGCGTCGAGGTCCGGTGCGCCGGGAAAACGACAAGCCATGCCGATGACGGCGATCGGGTCGTTCTCCTGCTCGCCGCGGATTCCGGCGGCAGGACGCCGCTGTGTCCGGGCGTCCCCCTCGTCGTCGGCAACTTCGTCACTGCCGAGCTCGCGCACCAGGTGGCGGGCCAGGCTATCGATGTCCGGGTAGTCGAACACCACCGTGTTGGGTGCCACGTAGGCGCCCGCCAACGCCCGGTTCAGGCGATTGCGGAACTCGACGGCCATCAACGAGTCCATGCCGAGATCGACGAATCCCACTGCGGGGGACGGCTCCGTCGGCATCCGCAACACCGCTTTCAACTCCTGCTGGAGAAAGGCCACCAGCCTGCCTTCGCGTTCCGCTAGGGGCGCGCTGCCAAGATCGGCGAGCAGGTCCACGGTTCCTCCCGGCGACTCGGCCGCCTCGTTGTCGGTTTCGGCGAGCATGTCCTCGAGGAACGGCGGGTGATGTTCCTGGCTGTCGGCAAACACCGGCCAGTCCACCGAAGTAACGGTGGCCGTGGTCAGGTCTTGCCGAACCAACCGGTCGAATGCCATGAGCCCCTTCTCGGGGGTCATCCAACCGGTTCCCGCAGCTTCAAGCTGCCGTGCAATCCGTTCGCGCTGCTCCTCCGCCTCGCCGAGGCCAGACCAAGCGCCCCAAGCGATCGATTGACCGGGCAATCCGAGGGCGCGTCGATGGCCCGCGAGCTGATCGAGGAAGGCATTGGCGGCGGCGTGGTTCGCCTGGCCGGCGTTGCCGAGAACCCCCGTCACGCTGGAAAACAATACGAAGAGATCGAGGTCCTTGCTCGCGGTCGCCCGGTGCAGGTGCCAGGCGCCGATCACCTTGGGCCACAACACCTGCTCGAAACGGTCCCAGTTCAGGTTCGACAAGGCACCGTCGGACAACACGCCCACACTGTGGATCACGCCGCCGAGGGGCGGCAACGAGTCGTCCATCCTTGCCAACATCGCATCCACGGCGGAGGGGTCCGTGACGTCGGCGAGTTCCACTTCGACGCGGACGCCCCGGGCTCGGAGCTCCTCGATCACCTGTTGTGCGGCTGGGTCAGGCTCGCGGCGGCCGTTCAGCACGATCACGCCGGCCCCGTGATCGGCGAGCCAGCCCGCCACCACGCAGCCGATGCCGCCCAAGCCGCCGGTGACGAGATACGTTCGATCCTGGCTTAGCGACCCGTCGGACATCGGCGGCGGCGTCAGCACGATCTTCCCGATATGGCGCGCCGACTGCATGAACGCCATGGCCGAACCGGTCTCGGCCAGCGGCCACCGGCAATGCACCAAGGGGTTGATTTCACCCGCCGAGATGCACTCGACGACACGGGCCAGAATCGCCCCGGCGCGCTCCGGTTCGTCCCGCTTGCACACGTCGAGTTCGATGACGCTGTAGCCGACGTCTGGGCGGGCTGCGGCCATTTCGTCGGCGGTCCAGATGTCGCGCCGAGCGAGCTCGACGAAACGTCCGCCCTCGGCGAGACAGGCCAGGCTCGCGGCGATGAAACCCTCGCCCGTCAAGCTGTTCACGATGACGTCCACGCCCGCCCCGTTGGTAGCCTCCAACACCCGCTCGCCGAATTCCGTGGTGCGGCTGTCGAAGACGTGCGCTATCCCGAGCGAGCGCAGGAAATCACGCTTCGGTGCGCTCGCCGTGGCGATCACTTCCGCCCCGGCGGCGCGCGCGAGTTCGATGGCCGCCAATCCGAGGCCGCCCGCGCCGGCGTGGATCAGCACCCGGTCGCCGGCCTTGAGATCGGCCGCCTCGAATGCCAGGGCAGCCGACACGAAGACGCTCGGCACGGTGGCGAGCGCCGTCGTCGACACCCCTGACGGCGCGGGCACGACCAACGCCGCGTGCGTCACCGCCTCGGTGCCGAAGGTTCCGTCGCCGAGGCCGACCACGCGGTCGCCGACAGCGACGTTGCCGACGTCATCGCCGACTTCTACGATTCGATCAACGAGTTCCTCCCCGAACAAGCCTTCCTGGAACAGACCCATTGCCCGGAAGATGTCCCAGAAGTTGAGCCCGACGGCGTCGACGGCAACCCGGGCCTCATCGGGGGCCAACACGCGAGCTACCTGGGGTTGCACACGCAGCTTGTCGAGCGCTCCTCCCTCGTCGGCGTCGAGCAGCCATCCGGGCTCTTCGGGCAGTTCGAGGCGGGCGGGCCCGACCAGATCGCTTCCAGCGATTGAAAGGAGGATCCAAGCTGGATGCCGCTCGCTGTCTTGGCGCGGTAGAACGCGGCGACATCCCGCGCCGCCAAGGAGCGGCGGAGTTCCTCGAAATCTGCGGTTGCACCGGCCAATCCCGTGGCGGTCTCCGAGACCTGGCCCTCGGCGTGCAGCGTCCACTCGGCTTCGCCGTTGCCTTTGCTGAAGATCTCGACGCGCCCGGTCGACGCGCCAACGACGATCTGGACGTTGCGGCCTTGCTGTGCCGGGTCCACCTCATCTCCCGCATCGTCGGTCCGCGTTGGCGGAAACACGAGTGGGCTGCGTATCTGCAGGTCTTCCACCGTCGCCGACCGCGCCGGCCTGGATGAGCGACGCACGTCGTCGCCGGGGCCGGCGGCACCGTCCGCGAACGGCACCGATACAGCCATCGCGCCGTACAGCGCTCCCGGCGCGAGCACATGGTCGAAGACCCGGTGGTCGTTCATCCAGGCTGGATCGGAGGCGTACAGTTCCGTCTCGAAGTCGACCTCGCCCCGGGGTGATTCGTGGCGTATACCGAGCAAGGGGTGACCCGCCTCCCCCCGGCGGCGCTTGGGTGCTTCGATCCAGTGCCGGCGGCGCTGGAAGGGATAGCCCGGCAACGCGATGCGACGCCGCTCCTCGCCGGAGAACAGTCCCGGGAAGTCCAACGGCACGCCGGCCTCATAGGCACGAGCAACGGCCGTCGCGAACGAGCCCTCGACATCGGCGAGCGACTCGTCGCGCGACGGTCGCTGTAGGCTCGATAGAACTGCGGGCGCTTGCGAATCCGTGGATGGCCAGCCCAACGACACCATCGGGCCAAGCACCCCATGGGGGCCGATCTCGACGACGACGTCGACCCCGAGCCCGGCAAGCGTCTCGATGGAGGCACTGAACGCGACCTGCTCCCTGGCCTGTCTGCGCCAATAGGCGCCGTCCACGCGCGCGCCCGGCTCCACTTGTCGTCCGGTCAGACTGCTCACGACCACGATCTCGGGTTCGGCCACGTGAACCGAGTCGAAATAGGCCTCGAGTTGATCGAGCGCAGGGTCCACCAAGTGGCTGTGGTAGGCCGGGCTGGCCCGCAAACGCGCCGTACGCACGTTCTCCGCCTCGAAGTGCTCGAGCATCGCCTCGACGTCGCGCTCGGGGCCGCTGATCGCCTGGTTGGTGCCGTTGTCCGCCGCCATGCTCAAGCCGGGGCCCTCGCACGACGCGTTGTGCTCTTCGACCGCCGCACCAACGACATCGGCGGACGCGAACACGACGGCCATGGCGCCCTTCTCGGGCAGCGCGGCGATCAAGTCGCCGCGCCTGGCCGCGAAGCCCAGGCCTTCCTCCAAGGTGAATACGCCCGCGGTCTGTGCCGCCGCGATCTCGCCGAGGCTGTGTCCGACCACGACGCTCGGTCGTACCCCGATACTGGCCCAGAGGGCGCTGAGCGCACACTCAAGGGCGTAGATGGCGGGCTGCGTCCAGGACGGATCGTCGAGGACGTCGGTTCCGGCGGCTACCCCGAACATCACGTCGATCAACGAGGTGCCTCGCCATTCCCGAAGCAGGGCGGCGCATCTGTCCAGCACCGCCCTGGCGGCGGGCTCGGTCTCGTAGACGTTCCGACCCATGCCGATCCATTGGCTGGCCTGTCCGGTGTAGGCGAAGGCCACCGTGGGTGTTTCTCCACCGGTGGGCCGTTGCGTCTGCGGACCCTCCGCGATCACCGTATCGAGTCCTGCGCGAAGGGAAGCCACGTCGCTGTAGACGACCGCGGCCCGGTGCGGGAAGTGACCCCGCCCCATGCTGGCGGTCCATGCCAAGTCCGAGAGCGGTGGCGCCAAGGCTGATCCGTCCGTCGACAACGTCGACTCGTGTTCGTCCACCCATCCGAGATAGCGCACCGCCAGGTCTCCGACGGCCGCTTCCGTCTTGCCGGACAGCGGCATCACCCGAAGGCGTCGTTACGCCACCGATCCCGCTTCGCCCTGGCTCATATCGATTAGGGGAAGCGGCCGCGGCGGACCCGCTGCCAAGTGGACGTCGCCCGTTAGGGTATTTCCGGCTGTGCCATAAGACTCGAGCACCACGTGGGCGTTGGTCCCCGAGAAGCCGAACGAATTGACGCCCGCCCGCCATGGCCGGTCGACATCGGGCCACGACGACGCCTCAGCCGTTACCTTGAGCGCCAGCCGGTCCCAATCCAACCCGGGGTTGGGATTTTCGAAATGCAGATGCTTGGGGATGATCCCGCGCTTCAACGCCAGGGTGGCCTTGATCAAGCCGGCGATCCCGGCGGCCGACTCGAGGTGGCCGATGTTGGTCTTGACAGAGCCGATCAGCAGGGGGCGATTCCGATCGCGGTCCCTGCCGTAGACGGCGCCCGCCGCGCCAAGTTCGGTGGGATCGCCCACACGGGTGCCGGTACCGTGCGCCTCGAGGTAGTCCACCTCGGCAGGGGCCAAGCTGGCCCGGGCCAGCGCATCCTCGATTGCCCGCTGCTGCGCCGGGCCTTCCGGTACGGTGAGTCCGGGCCCCGTCCCGTCCTGGTTCACGGCCGAACCGCGGATGACCGCCCAGATGCGGTCGCCATCCCGCTCCGCCTCGTCGAGGCGCTTCAAGACCACGATGCCGCAGCCTTCTCCCCGCACGTAGCCGTCGGCCGCGGCGTCGAACGTCTTGCACCGTCCGTTCGGCGACAGCATGCCCGCCTTGGCGCGAAGCGCACTCAAACGACCGAACAGGATCGCCTGCACGCCGCCGACCAGTGCGAGGTCGGCATCCCCTCGATGTAGTCCTGCAACGGCTTGATGCACCGCGACCAGCGACGACGAACACGCCGTGTCGACGACCATGGCCGTTCCTTCGAATCCAAGTACGAAGGACACCCGCCCGATCGCGGGGCTCAACGAGCTACCGGTAACCGAATACAGGCCGGCGGCGGCCTCGGCGTTTTCCCGGGAGGCGAGTATCAGGTGCCGGTAGTCGTTGTTGCTCATGCCGGCGTATACGCCCGTGCGCGTGCCGGCAAGGCTTTCCGGATCGATCCCGGCGTCCTCGAGCGCCCGCCAGCAGGTCTCCAACATCATCCTCTGCTGGGGGTCCAGAAGCTCGGCTTCCAATGCTTCCAATGGCGAGATGCGGAAAAACTCCGCATCGAATTCGTCGATACCGTCCACGAACGCGCCAAATCGGCAGGCATCCCACTCCACGGGGCCATCCGGGAAGAGCACCTGGCCCACCCGGCCGACGCCCGATCCTGGGACGCCCTCGGTCACCGCAGTCTCCCCTTCGGACAGAAGCCGCCAGAACGCCGCCAGGTCGGGGCCGCCTGGAAGCCACGGTCTCGAGCAACGCGACCGATCCGTCCTCGCTATCGCCGGCGAGATAGTCCCCGATGACGATGTCCTCGCATCGCTCCAAGCCGAGATCGGCACTCGGTTCGACCAGCACCTTGTCGAACACCGGCGCCGGCAGGTTGCGCCGCAGTTCGTCGACGAACCTTTGCGATGCGCCGCCTATTGCAACGCGGGTTCCCGCGCCGTGAGCCGCGCGCATGAATCGACCGAGCGCGTTCACCGAGGAAAAGTCGAAGCCGGAGACACCCCCGAAGTCGAGCAGTACGCATAGGGGCCTCGGATCGTCGCCGAGGGACTCCTTGAGCCGGTCCGCCAAGGGATAGCCGGTGCCGAAGAAGACATAGCCGGAGAGGCGGTACGCCTGCACGCGCGCGCCGGCCGTCTGCAAGATGGCCCGATCCGGAATCGGACGCAGTCGCTTGCTGTGGTGATCTCGGGCCGTGTATCGGGATCCGACCACCTGGGTACGGCTCATGCGAATCACGAAGAAGACGATCATGATGGCCATTCCAACGCCAACGCCTTCGAAGAAACCGAGCGCGGTGATGGTGATGAACATGACGACGATGATCGCGTAGTCGGTTCCGGGGATGCGTTTGCGGATCTTCACCAGCCATTCGTCGACCATGACGATCCCCGTGAACAGCACGACGCCGCCCATCAGCGGCACCGGAACGAGCTTGAGCAGGGCATCGCCGACGAGCAGCGTCGACCCGATGGCCAGTGCCGCCACGATCCCCGTGAACCGCATGTCGACACCGAATATCAGGCTGCGCATGGACGTCGGCACGACCATGCATCCGGGGGGCGCGCCACCGAGACCGCCGAGCAACCCGGCAAGCCCGACGGCGCGGAATTCGTGGTTCCAATCAAGGTCCCGGTTGGCTGCCACCTCCAGCCCGCCGACGTACATGACGACGCACAACAGCGTCACGAGAACCAAGGTCAGCATGTTGGGTAGCTGGTGGGCAACCGCCGGCCAGTCCACCAAGGCCACGTCGTCGAGTCCGAAACCCGGCCACAGACGGCCTTCCGAAATGCCCGCGAACAGGATCCCGGCTCGCACGGACTCGTCCTCCGACACACCTGACAGCGCAAGCCCGAGATGACACAGCACCGCTGTTACCGGGAAGCTGATCGGAAGCAGCAGGAAGTTGCTCCAACGCTTGGTCGCGAGGTACAGGCCAACGCCGTACCCGAGTCCTAGACCCAGGTTCACGGCCACCAACGGCTCCAACAGGGTCGTCAGAGCTGCCCATTCCAGGTCGACGCCCATCAGCGAGAACGCGACCAGGCATGCCACGCCACCCGTGCCGGCGACGAAACCCGACGACACCGGGTAGGGAATGAAGCGGATCAGGTTGGCCAACTGGAACCGCCCGATGAGCCAGGTGCAAAGTCCCGTTGCCAGGGCACAAACGACGACGATCGCGACCATCGTGGCGAACAACGCTTCGCCTTCGACCGTCAACGCGCCGGCGATCACGGCGAGCACGATCAGCGTGGGTACGGGCGGCGCCGATACCGCGCCCTTGAAACCGCTCGTCAAGGCAAGCACCAGGCAGGCGACAAAACACCCGAACAGAACAAGCCCCACGCCCTCCGACGTGTAGGCAGCCAAGGGTCCCGAGAAGATGAGCGTCGCCAGCGATATTTCGCCGACGATGACCGTGACGCCAGACACCAGTCCGACTGTCACCGCAAGCAACGTTCTCTTCGAGAACGCGGCGCGGACGACCGCGGTGAGCTTGCCGAACGGGTTCTCCTCCACGCAGTTCTCCCTGTCGCCCGTGACGCGGCCCCACCGACAAGCGAAATACTGCGTGCCTGTATGGCGTCCGAATGCGACGCCAGCCTCGGACTATCGGGTGGCCAGGTGCCGCTATCGCCCCGTGCGGCGATACCGGGTGGGGTCGACCTGGCCCGCAGCCTGGAACCCGTCACGCCGAATGCGGCAACTGTCGCAACGGCCACAGGCTTCGCCGCTGCGGTTCGGCTGGTAGCAAGACACCGTGGCGGCATAGTCCACACCGAGTTCGGTCCCCCGGCGGATGATTTCGGCCTTGGTGAGATCGATGAGCGGGGTGTGGACTTCGATCTGGCCTCCCTCTACCCCCATCTTGGTCCCAAGGTTCGCGAGCCGTTCGAAGGCAGCCACGAAGGCTGGCCGGCAGTCGGGATAGCCCGAGTAGTCGACAGCGTTGACGCCGATGAACAGATGGCGCGCGGCAAGCGTTTCCGCCCACGCGAGGGCGAGTGAGAGGAACACCGTGTTCCGAGCGGGAACGTAGGTAATCGGAATACCGGTGGTCGGGGACTCGGGAACGCGAAGCCCGGCATCGGTCAGCGCCGACCCACCGAAAGCGGCGATATCCACCTTGACGACCCGATGCTCCACGACGCCCATCGAGCGCGCGACGCGTGCCGCGGCGTCAAGTTCCACCCCGTGGCGTTGCCCATAGTCGAACGACAGAGCGTGGCAGGCGTAGCCTCGCTGCCTGGCGATCGCGAGAACTGTCGCGGAGTCGAGGCCGCCGGACACCAGGACGACAGCGCGCTCGGTCATCGCCCCGGTTCGTCGCCCCAGAGCACCTTGTGGAGCTGGATCTGGAAACGCACGTCGAGTCCGTCGGCCAGGATCCAGTCCGCCAACTCCGCAGGGTCCATTTCGTCCGCGGATGGCGAAAACAAGACGTCATCCACCCGGTTCGTCAGATCGTGCTCGGCGCAGCACGCCCTCGCCCACTCGTAGTCGCGGCGGTCGCAGATCACGAACTTGACCTGGTCCCGGGCGCCCAAGTGGCGGACGTTTTCGAACCGGTTGCGGTGCGCCTCCCCCGAGCCCGGGGTCTTGAAGTCGACCACCCGGGAAACACGCGTATCCACTGCGGCGATGTCGAGTGCGCCGCTGGTCTCCAGGGACACGGCGTGGCCCGCATCGGCAAGCCGGGACATCAGGACATGCACACCCGGCTGCGCCAACGGCTCGCCGCCGGTGACGGTAACGTACCGGGTCGGGTTGTCCGCGACCCGACGACAGACTTCGTCGACGGAAAGGGTCGAACCGCCCGTGAACGCATAGGCGGTGTCGCAGTACCGGCAGCGAAGCGGGCACCCCGTCAAGCGCACGAAGGTCGTGGGGCGGCCGACGCTTCGGGCTTCGCCCTGCAGCGAGAAGAAGATCTCCGTGATACGGAGCGTGTCGTTCGATCCGGGGGTTTCGGCCGAAATCCGGATCGAACGCGGCGAGGTAGTCCTCAACGAAGGTCCGCGAGATATTTCCGGGCAAGGCCCGCCGCGGTGCTGGTGGGAAAGTCGTTGATCACGCGGTTCAGGTACTCCCGCGCGCTGTCCGTGTCGCCGAGCACATTGTAGACCTCGCCCAGCTTGTAGAGGGCATCGGGAACCTTCGGGTGGTCGTCGTAGAGAAGGTCGACCTGGGCGAACGCCGCGCGGGCAGCCTCGTACTCCGTCAACGCGAAGTGGAGTTGGCCGATCCAATAGAACGCGTTGGCGGTGAACTCGCCGTTGGGATAGTCCTTGATGACGTCGCGAAACAGGCCCAAGGCCCGCCGGTATTGGGGCCGTTGCTCGGATTCCGGGAGTAGTCGGGCCGAATTGACCAGTTCGATCGCGACGTTGTACGCCTCACGCTCGGTCACCGGTACCGTCGGCACGTCCGATGGCACATCCGGTGTGCCGGACGCCGCGTCCCCGGTCGCCGGCCCATTGCCCCGGAGTTCCAGCAGGCGCTGATCGAGTTCGATATAGCGTTCGCGCTGTTCGCGCTCCAGACGGTCCATGCGGTGATTCAGTTCCTCGACCGCGCCATGCAGGCGGCGGTTTTCGTCCAGCGCCAATTGGAGATCGTAGTAGAGGGTATTGACATCGGCGTCCGAACCGACGCGGTCGCCATCCCGGATCGCCGGTCGTTCCCGCAAGATCTCGCGACCCTCGGACTCCTCAACGGGCGCGGCGGCGGCCAATGCACCGGCCGCAAATACCAAGTGCGCGGCGGCGAATGCGCACCTCGGGAGGAAACCGTCGCGGGGGGGCCGCCCGGCGGGCCCCCCCGGGGGGGGGGGGGGGGGGGTGGCACCCAGGGGGGGGAGCCGCGGGGGCGGAGGGAGGAACG
>JAPPND010000147.1:16671-37206 GCA_028818795.1 Gammaproteobacteria bacterium
CCCCCCCCGGGGGGGGGCGGCCCCCACCCCCCCGCCCAAAAAACCCCCGGGGGCGGCGGCTACCCCCCCCCGCGGCTCCACCCGGGCGCGCCCCCCCACCGGGGCGCCCCCTACGGGGTTGTGCGAGGCGCTAATCCGACCGTGTGCGTCCACGCTGTTGCCCTATGAGCGAACGCCCCGAACGTGCCGCTACTGACGGTAGCTCATCTCCGCGCGGCGGTTCTTGGCCCACGCGCTCTCGTCGTGACCGGGATCGACGGGCCGCTCCTCGCCGAAGCTGACGGTCTCGATCTGCGTTGAACGGACTCCGGCCGAGATCAGGTAGCGCCGCACCGCCTCCGACCGCCGTTCGCCGAGAGCCAGGTTGTACTCGCGCGTGCCACGCTCGTCGCAGTGGCCCTCGATGTTGACGCTGGAGTCGCGGGAGTCCCGAAGTATCTGCGCATGCAAGGCCAAGACGCGAATGTCGGCTGCGGCGAGTCTTGCCTGGTCGTATTCGAAATAGAAGGTGGTGCCGAGCGGGTTCCCCTCTGCATCCAAAGGCTCCAGGTCTTCGCTGAGCCTGGGCCCCGGGGGCGGCGGGGGCGGCGGAGGCGGGGGTGGCGGAGGCGGCGGTTCCACCACCTCTTCTGGCGGCTCTTCAACCTGGGGCGTACTCTGGCACCCGCCGAGCAATGCGCTGGCAACAACCACCGCGAACAGTGCACCGAACAATTGACGAGTCATGTCTCCTCCCGTATGTCGCTATCCGTTGTCCGTCCTACGACCGTCGCGCAACGCATCGATGAAAGGGGACCACGCCGGTTCGCGTACGTCGCCCGCGGCTTCCGGCAACAGGTAGCTGAACCCGTTGTCGATCGAAACAACCGCGAGTATACCCCTGCCAAGGTCCTGCGTGGCGTAGATCATCATGGTGCCGTTGGGGGCCAGCGACGGCGACTCGTCGAGGGACGTCTGCGTCAGCACCCGCACCGTGCCGCGCTCGAGATCCTGCCAGGCGATGTGGTAGACGCCGTCCCGGCGATGCACGTAGACGAGATGCCGGCCGTTCGGCAAAAGCCTTGCCCGGGCGTTGTAGTCCCCCTCCCAGGTCAGGCGCTCCGGAAGCAATCTGTCGAGGCGAATCCGGTAGATCTGGGGCTTGCCCGGCCGGTCCGACGTGAAAATCAGGCTCGTCCCGTCGGCGGTCCAGCTCGGCTCGGTGTCGATCGCGGTCGGCCAGCGCGTGACCCGCCGCAGCTCGCGGCTGGCCAGGTCGAGCGTGTAGATCTCGGCATTGCCGTCCCGGGACAGCGACATCGCGAGCTGGGTGCCGTCCGGCGAGAATTCGGGAGCGCCGTTGATTCCCGGGTAGGCCGCGACGTGCGTACGCTCGCCCGTTGCCAGGTTCTGAACGACGATGGTCGACCTGCCGGTCTCGAACGAGACGTAGGCGATGCGACCGGCGTCCGGCGCCCAACTCGGCGACAGCAACGGCTCGCGGGACCGGAACACGGTACGCGCCCGGGCGCCGTCCGCGTCGGCGATCTTGAGGTGATAGGTCGGCGAGTTGGTCGCGGCGTCCTCCACCAGTACGTAGAGCAGTTTGGTCGAGAAGGCGCCCCGGATGCCGGTGATGTGCTCGTAGACCTCGTCGGAGATGCGGTGGGCGATGTCGCGCAGTTTCTCCGGCGCCGCCGTGATCCGCGACGAGGCGATCTCGCGTTCCGAAGTCACGTCGAACAGGTGGTAGACAACCGAGACCGCGCCGTTGGCCTCCGTCCACGCGCGTCCGATGACCAGGTAGTCCATGCCGAGGATGCGCCAATCGCGGAAGAACACCTGGTCCGGGGCCGATGGGTACGACAGCATGTTGTCGGCGGGCAGCAGCGAGAACTGCCCGCTGCGCGTCAAGTCGAAAGCGACGATGCCCGCTAGGTCGACGCTTGCCATGGGATCGGGTTCGTCGGGATGCATTGCACTGCCGAACGGCACCACGGCCACCTTCGTCGGACTGTCCCAGCCCTCGGGGATCACGATCTCAAGGGCCTGAAGCGCGGACGCCGCGAAGACAAGGACGACACAACACAACGCCCTCGCTTGGAACGAATCCGCAATCCGTTTGATCGCACCGCCAAACCGGTCGTAGGGGCGACCCTTGTGGTCGCCCGCACTACCCTTGTGGTCGCCCGTGCAGGAACGCGCCGGCTTCCTGAACAACGGGACGGGACAACGCCGCCAGACCGCTCGTGCCTCGCCGTCTGGCCCCAACCCCCACCCCCCGAGGACTCCGCGCCCATCAACGGCGCTTGTGCGCCGTTGCTGCGGCGCAGACTCCTTGGCCCGTCCCCTACGGTTCCATCCGGTACCGACGGTTCGTCGAGCGAAAACCCGCCCCGGCTTCGGGGCGCTTAGCAATTCACCGGCATTCAACGCAGTAGATCCTCCGGTTTGAACAACAGGGTGAAGCGGCGGAAGCTCTTCTCGAACAGGCGGCTTTCCTTCGGCACGTCGAAACGTTCCACCTTGCGCACCGCCTGTTCCGCAGACCGGTCGAAGGCCGGATTGCCGCTTGATTCGAGGAGGGTCACCGCCAGCAAGTCCCCGGACGGAACAAGGTCCACGCGCAGTCGCGCCTGCATGCCGAGACGGGCGCTCGGCGGGCGCGACCACGCCTCGACGATCGCCTGCCGGATGGCCGCGGCGTAGGTCATCGTCTCGACATCGGCCTCGGCATCGCGCAGATCGGCCAATTCCTCCTCCAGGGCCAACTGCGTCGACTGCTTGGAGAGCTCGCGAAGCCGGTCCAGGCGCTTGCGCTCCTCCTCGGCCCGACGCGCTTCCTCCGGGTCGGGTTTCGGCGGCTGCTCGACCGGCGGGGCGGGCGTCGACGCGGGTTCCGGCTTCGGCTTCGGCTGGGGCGCAGGCTGGGGCGCCGGCGCCGGTTTCGGTTCCGACTTCGGCGCCGGCGGTGGTGCCGGCTTCTCCATGACGATCAATACGGTCTCGATGGCGCGGGGCTCGTAGAGGCGCAAGTCGTCCGTCTCCGGCTGCCAGTTCTGGAGCAACAGGGCGAAAACGCCGCTGTGCAACAGGAGCGCAAGCACCAGCGGAAAAGCGTAGTCTCGGACGAAGTTCATCTCCTAGCCGCCCCCGCCGGGTTCCAGCGATTCGACGGGATCGGCGATGAGTCCTATGCTCCCCGCACCCGCGCGCTGCAACACCGACATCACCCGCACAACCTCGCCGTACGGCACGCCCTTGTCGCCGCGCACGTACACCGGCAGGTCAGGCCGCACCTCGAGGATCTTCTCCGCCTGGTCGAGGAGCGAGAAGATCGTCGCCCGGGTCCCCTCGGCGCCCGGTCGCGGCATGCCCGTGTTGACGAAGATCTCGCCGTTGGCATTGACGGTCACCACCAGCGGATCCTCCTCGTTGGACAGCGGCGCCGAGTCGGCGCTCGGCAGATCCACTTCCACGCCCTGGGTCGTAAGCGGCGCGGTGACCATGAAGATCACCAGGAGCACCAGCATCACGTCGATATAGGGCACGACGTTGATCTCGGACATCGGCTTGCGACGGGCTGCCATGCCTATCCCCAACGACTCACCGTTCCCAGGCCTCCTAGCCCGCGACCACGGTGCGGTGCAGGATGGACGTCAACTCGTCCGCGAACGCCTCGTAGCGCTTCATGAGCACCTCCACCCGCGCGGCGAAGCGGTTGTAGCCGATCACGGCCGGGATCGCTGCGAAGAGTCCCATCGCGGTGGCGATCAGGGCCTCGGAGATGCCCGGCGCCACCGCTGCCAGCGTCGCCTGGGTCATCGTCGCGACGTTGCGGAAGGAGTTCATGATGCCCCAGACGGTGCCGAACAGGCCGACGTAGACGCTGGTCGAACCAACCGTGGCCAGAAAAGGCAGGTGGCGGCCCAAGCGCTCCTCCTCGTGGGTCAAGGCCACTCGCATCGCCCGTTGCACGAACTGCATGACGGAATCAGGATCCGTCGTGCCCGCGGCCGACAGTCGCTGGTATTCGCCGAACCCGGCGGCGAATACCGTCTCGATCCCGGTGAGGTCGTCTTCGCGTTCGGCAAGTTCACCGTTGAGTTCGGCGAGATCGATGCCGCTCCAGAACTCGTCCTCGAAGTCGTCGATCTCCCCCTGAACCCGGTTGAGCCCGAACCAGCGCTGGAAGATCAACACCCAGGATGCCAGCGATGCCAAGAGCAGGATCACCATGACCGCCTGTACGAGGGGGCTGGCATTGGCGATCAGTTCCAGGATTGAAGCGGGCTGGGTCATGTGTCATCCCCCTTTGAATCGTTGTAGCCATCAAGATCCAATTTCAACTGCCCGTCGCCGGCACGGCCGCCCGGGGCCAGCCCGAGGTGACGGTAGGCGGCCTCGGTGGCGACCCGGCCACGAGGAGTGCGCATGACGTAGCCTTCCTGGACCAGGAACGGCTCGATGACGTATTCGATGGTATCGCGTTCCTCGCTGATCGCCGCCGACAACGTCTCGACGCCAACGGGACCACCGCCGAACTTGGCCGCAATGGCTTGGAGCAGGAGCCGATCCATGCCGTCGAGACCGCGGTTGTCCACCTCCAACATGCTCAAGGCCGCATCCGCCGTGTCGCGGGTGACGCCGCCGCCGCTCCTGACCTCGGCGTAGTCCCGCACGCGTCTGAGCAGCCGGTTGGCAACACGCGGCGTGCCCCGCGAACGCCTGGCGACCTCCTTCGCTCCGGCCGCTTCGATGGGGATGCCGAGTTTCCCGGCGGAGATTGCGACGATTTCCGCCAGTTCGTCCGGCGAGTAGAACTCGAGGCGCTCGGTGATCCCGAACCGGCCGCGAAGCGGCGACGTCAGGAGCCCCGCACGCGTCGTGGCGCCGACCAGGGTGAAACGCTTCAGCGTCAGGACGATGGATTTAGCCGCCGGCCCCTCGCCGATCAGGATGGGCAGCTTGCCGTCTTCCATCGCCGGATAGAGGATCTCCTCCACGACCGGCGAGAGCCGGTGAATCTCGTCGATAAACAGGACGTCGCCGTCGTCCAGATTGGTCAACTGGGCGGCGAGGTCGCCTTGCTTCTCCAGAACGGGTCCCGATGTCGCTTTCAGGGCGACGTTCATCTCGTTGGCGACGATGTGCGCGAGAGTCGTCTTGCCGAGACCCGGCGGACCGAAGATCAGCGTGTGGTCCAGGCAGTCGCCGCGCCGGCGGGCGGCCTCGATGAAGATCGCCATCTGTTCCTTGACCCTTTCCTGGCCGACGTACTCGTCGAGCCGGGTCGGTCGAAGGGCCCGGTCGAACGAGCGATCCTCGTCGCCGACGGCACCGGAGGTGATCCGATCAGGCTGCAGACTCATTCCGTCGCCAGGCGCTTGAGCGCCTCACCGATGAGATCTTCGGTACTCCACTCGACCCCGCCGCCGTCGGCTACCGCCGCGACGGCACCGATCGCCTGGTTCTCCCGGTAGCCCAGCGCGATCAGCGCGAGCACGGCTTCGCGGGTGTTGAGCGTGTGGCCGACGCTGGTGGTCGCGGACAACTCGCGGACCTTGTCCTTGAGCTCCACCACGAGCCGCTGCGCAGTCTTCCTGCCGATTCCCGGAACGCGTTCCAGCGCCGCCGTGTTGCCGCTCACGATCGCGTCGGCGAAAACGTCCGGAGCGACGCTCGACAATAGCGAAAGGGCAAGTCGGGGGCCGACGCCGGTGACCCGGATCAATGTTCGGAACAAGCCGCGTTCCGCCAGGTTCGCGAACCCGTAGAGCGTGTGCGCATCCTCGCGAACGACGAGGTGGGTATAGACCACGATCCCTTCCGGGTTCGCCTCCAGCATCACGGCCGCGCCTCCGGAAACCTCCACCTCGTAGCCGACGCCGCCGACGTCGATGAGCGCGGTGGGGCCGTCGCGTTCGACGAGTTTGCCGCGCAGCAGGCCGATCACGGTGCGCGTCCTCTGCGGGCCGTCGTAGATCCAGAACCTGCCGGGTCCATTCAATCTCCTGGATCGCGCGCACCGGGCGACGCCTGCCGCCGACTGCACGCGACCGACACAGCGACGTCGAGCCGTACCGTCGCTTAGCACCGCCCCAAAGCCGAACCGGCGCTTCGCTGCCGCTATGCGCCGCCTCCGCCTCTGGCCCAGCCACACCTACCTTTGCGCGCAACAACCGCCGTCGGTCACTTCGTTCCCTCCGGCGTTGTTCCGCGCAAAGACATTTGCCGAATGCGAGTATTGACGTGACAGATCGCGACTGCAAGCGCATCGGCCGCATCCGATGCCGGTTCGGCGGAGAGCGAGAGCAGCGCGCGGACCATGTATTGCACCTGCGCCTTGGTCGCGTTGCCGGTTCCCACCACAGCCTGCTTCACGGCTCGAGCAGCATATTCGCTGACCGGCAGGTCAGCCCCGACCGCCGCCGCGATGGCGACGCCCCGGGCCTGGCCCAGCTTGAGCGCCGATTGGGGGTTTCTCGCGAAGAACACCTCCTCCACGACAAACACGTCGGGCGCGTGGGCCGCGATGACCTCTTCCACGCCCCGATAGATGTCCGCAAGCCGTCCTGTGAAGGGGCCCTCGACGGTCTGTATGCACCCGCTCGTCACGTAGCGCAGCGCGTCGCCATCGACGTCGACCACGCCGTAGCCGGTCAACCGAGAACCGGGATCGACGCCCAATACACGGATCATGCGACTTGCGCGTCCCCGAACGCCGCTCGTGGTATCGAAAGGGCTACAACACGCCCAGTCGCCTTGCGAGTTCGTCCGGCGGGTGGTAGCCGTAAAGCTGTTCCCCACCTTCGGTGACCATGGTCGGGGTGCCACCGATGTGGAGGGAACGCCCGAGCTCGAACTGCTCAGCGACGGGATCGGCGCATGTCGGACTCACGACGGTCTCGCCTCGCTTGGCTGCGGTCATTGCTGCCTGCGGGTTCTCGGCGCACCAGACAGCCACCATCATGTCGTAGGTCGGTGTACCCGGACCCGCGCGCGGATAGGCAAGATAGCGCACCTCAATGCCGAGATCGTTCAATCGCGCCATGTCGTCGTGTAGCTGCCGACAATAGTGGCAGTCTACATCCGTAAAGGCATACAAGACCGCAGCGACAGCTTCAGCCGGGGCGAACACGATCATGTCGGTGGCATCTGGCTGCGCAAGGGCTTGGCGTCGCCGGGCTTCACGACGCGCCTCGGTCAGGCGGCGCGGGACCAGAGCGAAGGATGACCCGCATCCCATCCGGCTTCCTCGACGATCTTGGCGACAATTCCCGTGGCGATCGCCGCCAGTTGGGTTGCGGGCGTTCGGGGGGCGGCCGGCCCCGTCCCCGAAAGATCGCTGTCGACGAAGGCGTGGGCAGAGAAAACTGAGCGTCGGACCGTGAACAGCCGCGACGTGATTAGCCAGCAAAGACTCGGCGGCGTCTGCGTTGTCCCCTACCGGCGCGGTCACGAGACGCACTAGATTGTCCGTCGCCCCCGCCAGGAGGTTTCCCCCTGTGCGGTCGCGGTCAAAGTAACCCCAAAACTGGTAGAGTCGCGGCACTGCTGGAAATTCCCATGAGAGCCACCTGTCCAAGCGGGCCATCGGGAATCCGTGTTCGCGCACGAGGAGGACCCCGGCGTTGTTCTGCACGCTGTGCATTCGGTCTCCGCCCCCGTAGATTCTCAGTTGGGCCGGCACTTCCACGACGCTCAGGCCACCGTAGGGAAAGCGGATGCCGAAGTCCTCCGCGTCTTCGACGAATTCCGTCAGGAGCTGCACCATCGCCTGTTCCATGTCGTCCGGCCATTCGACATTGCGGAGGTGAGCCGAGTGCAGCAACAGCTCGAACTCGGCATTGCCCACCTGGACGGCGAATCGCTCGAATGGCGCGGTCACGACCGTGACCTCCAGGAGCGCCTCCCGCAGCGCAAAGCGCACTCGATTCGGAAAGTCGGTTGGTCGACCGACGCCGGGGGCCGCGATTCGCCAACCGGAAGGAACCTCAATCTCCAGGTCGACGGTGAAAAAATCCCGCGGACCAACTGTCGAACCCGCCAGATTGGGACCCGGTGCCGGCAGCCACCGGGTGCCCGGCATCAACGCCACAAAGGCATCGTCGAATACGGAAGCCCGCGTGCCCAAGAATGGGAGTCGACTTTCCGACCAGGACTTGGCCGACGGCTCGACGCTGCTGTCGAGGTAGGCGAAACGGGGATCCGGTATGCCTTCGGCGACGACGGAAAGGACGAACTCGCCCGCTGGATGCGGTGGACGACGTGGTTCAACGACCAGCAAGCCCGACTCGTGCCGATACTCAGCGGATTCCCCGTCGACTAGCACCTGGTGGAGTTGCAGGCCCGGATTGAGGGAAAAGACAAGGTCTTCGAGCTTTGGAGCCGTCGAGGGCATTGACAAAGACACGTCGATGTCCAGCGACAGGCTATCGCCGCGATCGATGTGGACCCGCCCCTTGATGTGATCGATGTCCGCTTGGGGGATCGAGTCGACGATCTGGTGAGCGGCGCGCCAATCAGCCCGCAAAGTCGCCATCGGTCGAACGAACCCACAGCACAACCAGACCCAAGACGCCGACGACCGCGAGGACTACCGCGGCCATGGACCCGGCGAGGCGGGAACGGTGGCCGTCCATACGTCGCAGCACAGTCGAGGCGCCGATCAACAGCGCACCGGTCAGCGGGACGACGCAGCAGCGCTGCCAGAAGACCGCCGCATCGGGCAACTCGGGAAGGATGTCCGACGCCAACGTCCCGAAGTTCGGCAACAGCGACACGGCTGGCAGAAGCTGAATCGGGAGGTTGTGCATGAGCCAATACTGGCCAACCAGCAATCCGGTCGCGATCAACAGGACCAATACGCGATTGCGCAAGGCGACCGTCAACAGCACGGTCAACGCACACCACACCGCCAATGCAGGCAGGGCGTCCACGAATACGAACGCGAATAGCGACACCGGTTCGATCATCTCACCGATACGCCAGTCGAACGTCGCCGCGGCGCTGCCGAAGGCTTGGATGGTTGCCACGGTCAGCAGGAGGACGAAGCAAGCCGCCGCGAGCAGGGCGAGATAGCGGCCCGATATGAATGCCAGATTGGAAATAGGTCGCGAGTCGATCACCTCGGCGATCCGGCAGCGCACCTCCTGACGCTGATCGAAAGCCAGGAGGACGACTCCCCACAGGAGAACCCCAAGGGGAGCAATGCCGAAAACATGAACGAGGAAACGCGGATTGGTGAGCCCGGTCGTAGCCGAGGACCACGAGAAGTTGGCGTGGATCTGCGCGAGCGCGAAGTAGATGCCCAACCCGGCCGAGACGACGAGGCCCGAAAGTAACCAGAATCGCGGAAGCCGCCAAAGCGAACGGGCATCTGCGAAGGTCATCGCGAGGACTTGGCAAACCCAGTCCCCGCGCAAGTTTCGCATTCTTACGGCAGGGAGGTCGCCATCCTTGGCGATCATTCCCTAACCTGCCCCGGAATCACCCGCAGATGCCACCCGTGGGACTGTCGAAGCTGCCGCCGCAACTGCTGCAGCTTATGCCCATGAGCGCACCAGCACTCTGGCAGGCTGTATCGCCACTAGGCCCCGGCGTGCACTGGATCCCGTTACAAGCATTATACGGGCCAGGACTCGGGCCGAATACGCCCGGAGCCATGGACCATTGCGGGATCGTCTCGCCACGCAAGAGGCGGTCGAGGCTGTCGTGGCTCTCGAACAGCAACTCCGACCCGCCGCCAAGTGCATCGCCGACCGGATCCGTCGTAGCCGCCGGTGACCCGTCTGTTGTTGCCAACGCCCACTTGATGTGGAACTGCGGACACACGCGATTCCGTCCCACGAGGAGCGCGGTCGATTTCCCACGCGCCGATGCCAACGTTTCCCACGCCGGCCATGGCGACTCGGCGATAACGCCGCGTGCCCGGATCGCGGACCATTGCCGCATGGCAACCCCGCGGCATGGGCTGGTCGATCCGGCGAACGAGTGCGACTACCACCTCGTGTCGCGCTGCGTCCGCCGCGCCTTCCTCTGGGGCGTCGACGAGCACGACGGCCGCGACTACTCCCACCGCCGCGCCTGGCTTTCTAGGTAAACCCGGCGTTGCAGTAGACGTTCTGCACGTCGTCGACATCCTCGAGGGCATCGATCAGCCGCAGCACCTTGGCGGCGGTTTCCTCGTCGCACGGGTTGGTGGTGGTCGGCACCAGCGCCACCTCGGCATGCTCCGGGTCGAACCCGCCGCCCTTCAGGGCATCGAGCACACCGGAGAAACTCTCGGGCGTGGTGACCACGGAAATGACCCCGTCCTCCTCGCTTTCGATGTCCTCGGCACCGGCGTCAATCGCCAAGTCCATCACTGCCTCCTCGTCCGCGCCAAGGAGACTCACGATGCCCTGCTTGGTGAACAGGTAGGCCACCGAACCGTCGGTGCCCAGCTTCCCGCCGTACTTGCTGAATGCATGCCGGACCGCCGCCACGGTGCGGTTGCGGTTGTCGGTCATGACCTCCACCAGCACCGCGACGCCCCCGGGGCCGTACCCTTCGTAGGTGAGCTCCTCGACGTCGCCCCCGGCAAGACCGCCCACGCCGCGCGCAATGGCGCGATCCATGGTGTCCCGGGGCATGTTTACCGACAGCGCGTTGTCGACGGCGAGACGAAGCCTGGGGTTGTCGTTCACCTCGCCCCCGCCGAGCCGCGCGGCGACCGTCAACTCGCGGATCACCTTGGTCCACACCTTGCCCCGTTTGGCGTCCTGACGCGCCTTGCGGTGCTTGATGTTCGCCCACTTGGAGTGTCCGGCCATGCCGCTCGCCTTCGCGGATCCAACGTCGAGTCAACGGACTCGGATATGAAGCTCGCGCAACTGGTGTTCGTCAACCCGGCTAGGCGCCGACGTCATCAGGCAGGTCGCGGACTGGGTCTTCGGAAACGCGATGACGTCGCGAATGTTGTCCGTACCGGCGAGGAACATCATCAAGCGGTCGAAGCCGATGGCGATGCCGCCATGCGGAGGGCAGCCCAGGGCCAGCGCATCCAGAAGGAAGCCGAACTTTGTCTCGGCTTCCTGGGCCATGCCGAGCGCCTCGAACACCGCACGCTGCATGTCCGGATCGTGGATCCGAATGGAGCCGCCGCCGACCTCCGTGCCGTTGAGAACGAAGTCGTAGGCCCGGGCCAGCGCCGTTCTTGGGCTTGTCCGCAACTCGCCGATGGCACAGGCCGGTTGCGTGAACGGATGATGTGCCGGATTGAGCGTCTCGCGGCCCGGCTCGAACAACGGAAACTCGGTGATCCAGCAGGGCGCCCAACGGTCCTCGACCAGTTCCAGGGCCTCGGCCAGTTCCTCCCGGAAAGCGCCCATGGCGTCGTTGACGATCTTCGCCGAGTCGGCGCCGAAGAAGACGATGTCGTCCGTGTGCGCATCGACGCGATCCAGGATGGCCAGGACAATGGCCGGTTCGAGATGTTTGAGAATGGGCGACTGCAGACCGTCCATCCCGCCCGCGCGGTCGTTGACCTTGATGTAGGCCAGCCCCTTGGCGCCGTAGCGGCCCACGAATCCGACGTAGTCGTCGAGTTCCCGGCGCGACAGTCGTCTCGTCGCGGCGGGTCCCTTGAGCGCCACGACGCGGCCGTCCGGATCGTCCGCGGGAGCGCTGAACACCTTGAACGCCGCGTCTTGGACCAGGTCCGCGATATCGACGAGCTCCAGCGGATTGCGCAGGTCCGGCGCGTCGGTGCCATAGCGCCGGAGGGCCTCCGCATGGGTGAGGACCGGAAAGTCGGGGAGTTCGACGTCGACGACATCGCGGAATAGCGACTTCATGAGGCGTTCGGCCAAGCCCATGACGTCGTCTTCGCCAACGAACGACGCCTCGATGTCGATCTGCGTGAATTCCGGTTGGCGGTGGGCGCGCAGATCCTCGTCCCGATAGCAGCGCGCGATCTGGTAGTACTTGTCAAACCCCGAAATCATCAGCAATTGCTTGAAGATCTGGGGCGACTGCGGCAGCGCGAAGAACTCGCCGGGATGCGTACGGCTCGGTACGAGGTAGTCCCGGGCACCCTCCGGCGTGGTCTTGGTCAGCGTCGGCGTCTCGATGTCCCAGAAGCCCTCCTCTTCCAGGAAGCGGCGAACGTGACTCACCGCACGGGCCCGCAGCCGGAGGCGTTCCTGCATTTCCGGCCGACGCAGGTCAACGAAGCGGTGCTTCAAGCGGACTTCCTCCCCGGCATCGGAGTATTCGTCGAGCACGAAAGGTGGCGTCTCGGAGCGGTTGAGAATCACGAGAGCGTCGCCCAGGACCTCGACCGCCCCGGTCTTCATATCGGGATTGACGGTGCCCTCCGGGCGCGGGCGAACGCGTCCTTCGATGCCGAGCACGTACTCGTTGCGAATGCCCTCCGCGATGCCGAACGGCGCCGGCGTATCCGGGTCGTACACGACTTGCACGATTCCCGTCCTGTCGCGGACGTCGAGGAAGATCACCCCGCCATGGTCGCGGCGGCGATGTACCCAGCCCGTCAGGGAGACCCTCGCGCCGATATCCGATGCGGCGACATCGCCGCAGTAGTGCGTTCTCATGGGCGGGACTCAGTCCGCGTTCGCGGCGTTGCTGGTCGCACTCGACGACGATTTGGAGTCCGTCGTCCGGGTGTCCTTGGTCTTCGAATCGCCAGCCTTCTTGGCGGTTCCATCCGCCGAATCGGCTGCCTCGGTCTTGCCGTCGTCTGCCTTGCTCTCGGTCCTGTCCGATTCGCCGTTGTCCGAAACGTTTTTCTTGTCTCCCGTCTTGAAGTCCGTCTCGTACCAGCCGCCGCCTTTCAAACGAAAAACCGGGGCGGACAGGAGCTTCCGGAGGGACGCCTCGCCGCACTCGGGGCAGTCGGTCAGCACGGGCTCGCTGGCCTTCTGGATCGTCTCGAACTGGTGCTCACACGAACGGCACGCGTATTCGTAGATGGGCACGTTCACTGACTCCTTGTTTCCGGCGCATTTCCGGGACAGCGGCGAAGCATAATGAAAACACGCCCGAAATACACCGGCACCCGGGGCCGGGGGAGGGGCCGGGGCAAGGGGCCAATCACCGATTCATTGTGTTTTTCAGTGTTTCCGGTGGATCGTGGGTTGGCTTTCCCGATCCGATCCGCTATAAAGCGCGCGTGCCGACGGTCGCGCAATAGGCGACCAAGGCACGAATGTCATTAGCAAAAGGACTCGTCAATGGCACGCAAAGCAGCTCCGAAGCGCTCCCGAACCAAAGCCGCCCCCGCCCCGAAAAGGCCCCCCGCGATGCGGACCAAGATGAACAAGTCGTCCATCCTGACCCACATCGCCGGCGAAACCGGACTCACCCGGGTGCAGGTCGGCGCCGTACTCGACGAACTCGAGATTCTGATTGAGCGCCACATCAAGAAGCGCGCGGTAGGCACTTTCGCCCTGCCGGGCCTGTTGAAGATCCGTTCCGTCAAGAGACCGGCTACGAAGAAGCGCATGGGGCGCAACCCGGCAACCGGCGAGCCGGTGGAAATCGCGGCGAAGCCGGCCACGACGAAGGTTCGGGTCACACCGCTCAAACGACTCAAGGAAATGGTGGGTTGATCCATCGTAAGGGCCGCCCTCGTGGCGGCCCGAACTGACAGACAAACGCCGTTCCGCGCTTCCGCAGGGCGACCGCGTCCCGTACGGGCGTCCTACGGCGGACCCGGCGAACAATGGCAGCCATGAAGTTCAGCGAACTAATCATTCCGACGCTGCGTGAAGCGCCGGCGGACGCGGAGGTCGCGAGCCACATCCTGCTCGTGCGCGGCGGCTTCATCCGGCGCTTGGCTTCAGGCTCGTACAACTGGCTGCCCTTGGGGCTCCGCGTCCTCAAGAACGTCGAACGCATTGTCCGCGAGGAACTCGAACGGGCCGGTGCCCAGGAGATCCTGATGCCCGTCGTGCAACCGGCCGAACTCTGGCGGGAGAGCGGACGCTGGGACGTGATGGGACCCGAACTGCTGCGTCTCACCGACCGCCACGACCGCGACTACTGCGTCAGTCCAACCGAGGAAGAGGTCGTAACCGACCTGTTCCGACGGGTGATCACGAGCTACCGCCAGTTGCCCTGCAACCTCTACCACATCCAGACCAAGTTCCGCGACGAGATCCGGCCGCGTTTCGGACTGATGCGGGCCCGCGAGTTCATCATGAAGGACGGCTACTCCTTTCACCTCGACGAGGAATCCTTCGAAGCGACCTACGCGGCCATGCATGCCTGCTACTCGGCGATCCTCACCCGCCTCGGGCTCGACTACCGGGCCGTGGAAGCCGACTCCGGCTCGATCGGCGACGGCGAGTCCCACGAGTTCCACGTCCTGGCCGAGAGCGGCGAGGACGAGATCGCCTACAGCCCCGTGAGCGACTACGCGGCGAACATCGAGAAGGCGGAAGCGGTGTCTCTGCCCGGTGATGGTTCCGTCGAGCCTATCCAGAGAACGCATACACCAGGGGCCAAGACCATCGAGGCGGTGGCAAGCTTCCTCGACGCCGACACGACGCGCTGCGTCAAGACGTTGATCGTCCACGCCGACTCGGAAGACCCGGGGCTAGTCGCCCTGGTGTTGCGCGGCGACCACCAGTTGAACGAGGCCAAGGCCGGCCGGATCGACGGCGTCCGTCGGCCGCTCGAATTCGCGAGCCAGGGCGACATCGAAGCCACGCTAGGCGTAGGCATCGGCTCAATCGGTCCCGTCGGACTCGCGTTGCCCGTTGTCGCGGACTCGTCCGCTGCAGCGATGTCGAGTTTCGTCTGCGGCGCAAATGTCGATGACTACCACTACGTCGGGGCGAACTGGCAGCGGGACGTTACCGGCGAAGTCCGCGTTGTGGACATTCGCAATGTCGTGGAAGGCGATCCTGCCCCGGACGGCAGCGGGCCGCTCAAATTCCTGCGCGGCATCGAGGTGGGACACATCTTCAAGCTCGGCACCAAGTACAGCGAGGCGATGAGCGTCGCCGTCCAGGACGCGTCCGGTCGGGACGTCGTCCCGATCATGGGGTGCTACGGCTTCGGTGTCTCCCGGATGGTCGCGGCAATCGTCGAGCAGTGCCACGACGGAGACGGCATCGTCTGGCCCGACGCAGTGGCACCCTTCGGCATCCATATCATTGCCTTGAACAACACCAAGTCGGCCGAGGTGCAGGCCGTAGCGGAACGGCTGCACCACGATCTGCAGGCCGCCGGACTCGCGGTACTGTTCGACGACCGGGACGATCGGCCGGGGGTGAAGTTCACCGACGCCGACCTCATCGGCATTCCCAATCGCATTACGATCGGCGAACGGGGCCTGAGGGATGGAGTCGTCGAACTCCGTCGTCGGGACGAATCCGACGTTCGAAGGCTCTCACCCGACGCAGTGGTTGAGGCGTTCGCGAAGACCCCGTAGGGGACGGGCCAAAGAGTCTGCGCCGCAGCAACGGTGCGGAAGCGCCGTTGATGGGCGCGGAGTCCTAGGGCGGTGCGAGTTGGGGCCAGACGGCGAGTGCGCGCCCTTGCGGGCGCGTGCGAGCGGTCTGGCGGCGTTGTCCCGTCCCGCCCACGGGCTTGTCCCGTCCTGCCCACGGGCGACCACAAGGGTCGCCCCAGGGTCGCCCCTACGGCAGTATCAGTGGATGATCGGCGGCGGCGATTCCGACTCCTTCGCCGGTTCCGGCTCCGCCTGTACCGCGTAGCGCCGGGTCATGACCTGTCCGGCCAAGACGTTGGGCAGTTCGTCGAGGAACACCTTCATGTGGTCGGTACGAAGGTGACCCGCGAGCGCCTCCATGTTCTCCCATTCCTGGAGCAGGATCAGCGTATTCGGATCGCGCAGGCCGACGTAGAACTCGTAGGAAATACAGCCGTCCTCGGTTCGGGTCGCCTCGGACATCTCACGCGCCAAATCCAACGCCCTGTCACGTTGCGCCGCTTTGATGGGGATGATGCCGTGGACGATGATCATGCCTCAATGTTCGCCAATTCCCTCTGTGCTGGCAAGGTGCCGGTCCTTGACCACCCTCGTCGGATCGGTCATTGTTGGCCCAACTCGCATGGGGCACACGCTCTGGGCCTGGGCGAAAGTCTGCAGCAGCCTTCTTCGAATCGTGGGTTCGCTCCGCTGCCTGATCCCGAGGCGATGACATGGACGAGTTCCGAATACGCCTGACGGAAGAGCTGATCCTGTTGATGCTCGACGAGTCGAGCGGTTACCTCGAAATGGTGCCGGGTTGGGACTTCTCCTGCGTGATGGCAGGCGCTGTCATCGCCGACCTCGCCTTGGAAGACCGCATCGACACCGATCTGCAGTCGTTGTATCTCCTCGACGCCACGCCAACAGGCGACAGTCTGCTCGATCCGACGCTGGAGGAGATCAGCGAGGCCGAAGACCGCTCGGATACGCAGTATTGGATCGAACGGAACACCGCCCGAGCGGAAGAAATCGTGACCCTGACGTTGCAGCGACTGGTGGACAAGGGAGTCCTCGAATACGAGTCGGGCGGATTCTGGACGCTGTCACGCTCGGTATCCCGGTCGGGGATGTACCCGAGCGCCGACGGGTCGATCCGAAGGGAAGCCAAGGCCCGTATCCTCAACGTCGTTCTCAACGACGACATCCCGGACCCGAGGGACGTCATCCTCGTGGGGCTGATGCAGACCTGCGATCGTTTCAAGACGCTTCTGTCGGAAGAAGACTACGAGGAGAAACTCGAGCGCATCGAGACAGTAGCCAGCATGGACTTGGTCGGGCGGTCGGTGGCAACCGCCGTGAAGGACAGCACGGTCAAACCGAAGACCCGACCCGTTCTTCTCACGAAGCCGATCCCGAAGTTCCCGGTGGTCGACATCCTCCGACAGCGTGATCTCCTCGCAGGCAACATTCCCAAGGCGACGTGCCGCATCTTCGAGAAACACGGGCCGGTGGTGAGGTTGCCAATCAGCATGAACGGGCAACCCGTCGTCGCGGTGATGGGGCCGGAATGCAACAACTGGGTCAACAAGCAGGGGCGTTTCTACCTTCGATCCAAGGACTACATCCAAGGACTCGAAGGCGTCTTCGGCGCCTCGAGAACGCTGCCGGGCATGGATGGCGCGGAACACCACAAGATGCGCAAATCGCTCCGAACCGCCTACTCCCGGGCGACTCTCGCCCAACGCTTGCCCGAGCTGATCTCGCTGTGCAAAGAGTCGGTCGGCGCATGGAACGAGGGCGACGTGTTCGGCGCAACGAAGACCTTCCAGAACTACATGAGCAGGCAGGTCTCGCACCTGACGATGGGCGTCGATTGCAGCCACTTCGCCGACGACCTGCTCGCCTACGAGCACCGTGCACTCGTCACGCACGTTCAAGGCGCGCTTCCGAAGTTCATGTTGTCGACGCCGAAGATGAAGCGCTCCAGGAAGTATGTGAGCGAACTGCTCGACGCCATTCACTCGTCGCACACGCCCGCTCAAAGAAAAGGGAAGCCGCTGGACATTGCCGACGCCATACTCGAGCTGCATCGGAACGACCCGCAGTTCCTGCCGGAAACGGACATCACCTTCCCCTTCGTCGCAGCGATGGTGGCCAGCATCTACCTCGGCAGTGCGCTCGGTTTCGCCGTCTATGCAATGGTCAACGACCCGGACCTGTACGCCGGCATCCGCGCGGAAGCCGATTCGCTGTTCGGCGGACATCGCGAGCCGCAAGCCGAGGACTTCGGCAACCTCGACAATATCGACGTTACGCATCGGCTGTTCCTCGAGTCCGAACGCATGTATCCGGTAATCCCCTGGCAGCTACGAACGGTCATGAACCAATGCGTGGTCAACGGCTTCGAATTGCCGCCCAAGACACGGCTGTTGATCTGCCATACCGCGACGCACTACTCGCAGGACCTGTTCGAGGACCCGCTGAAGTTCGACATCGACCGCTACCTGCCGGAGCGGTGGGAGCAGATGACGCCGGGTGCCTATGCGCCCTATGGACTAGGCACGCACACTTGCCTGGGACATCGATGGCTGGAACTGCAGATGGTGGTGAACCTTCTCGTGATCGCGCACCACTTGGAACTGGAAATGCTTCCGGGGAACTACAAGATGCGCATCAATCCGTTTCCGACGGCGGCACCTAGCAAGAAGTTGAAGTTCCGCGTTGCCAGGGTTCGACACCCCGTCTGACAACCCCGCACGTGTGAACGATCTTTCGGGGGAGCCGGCCGGACCCATCGCCTATATGGCGAGCAACGGCGTTGCCGCCAACCTGTTCATGTTCGCGATCCTGGCGGCGGGTCTCGTGTCGCTCCCCGGATTGGAGCGCCAATCCTGGCCGACGTTGGCCTTCAACCACATCGAAGTCTCCATCGCCTATCCCGGCGCGACTCCCGAGGAGGTGGAGGAGTCGATCGTCGTCAAAGTCGAAGAGCAGGTTAGCTCGCTCGACGGCGTCCGCGCAGTCAAATCAACAGCTGCGCCGGGGATAGCCTCGGTCAGGATCCAAGTGAAATCCGGTACGGACATTCCCAAGGCGATAGACGACGTCGAATCGGCCGTGTCCCGTATCCAGACGTTTCCCCTCGGCGCCCGGCGCCCCGAAATCACCGAGATGACTTCTCGACAGAGCATTATTCGACTGGTGGTTTACGGCGACATTTCGGAGCGCTCGCTGAAGGAGCTTGCCTACCAGCTAGAAGACGAACTCGCATCGCTCCCAACCGTATCGCTGGTCGAAACCAGCGGCCTGCGAGACTACGAAATCTCCATCGAAGTGGCGTTGAACCGGCTCCGCTCGCTCGGGCTAACCCTCGACGACATCGCCACCGCCGTTCGCCGCAGCTCCCTCGACCTATCCGCCGGCCGCATCGACACCGCGGACGAGCAGGTGCGGATTCGCTCCCTCGGGCAGCGCTACGTTCAACAGGACTTCGAGGAGATCGTGGTGCTTAGCTTGAGCGACGGCACGACCGTACGACTGGGCGACATCGCGGACGTTCGGGACGGCTTCGAGGATGTCGACCTGATCGTCCGCCACGAAGACAAGCCGGCCGCGTTCGTCGAGGTCTCCCGCGTTGAAGGGGAACACGTGCTGGAGGTTGCGACGGCCGTGCACGAGCACGTCGCCAACGTCATCGTCCCCTCACTGCCCCAAGGCGTGCAGGTAGACATCCTGAACGACGAGTCGCAGACGTACTCCGAACGCGCCGAGCTCCTGCTCAAAAACGGCGCCCTCGGCCTCATGCTGGTGCTTGTCGCGCTGGCTTTGTTCCTGGAGATCCGCCTCGCGGTGTGGGTTGTCGTCGGGCTGGCCACGTCGCTCGTCGGCGTTCTGGCAGTCATGCTGATCCTCGATGTCGCGCTCGACCTGCACTCGCTGTTCGTGTTCGTTCTGGCGATCGGAATAATCGTCGACGATGCGATCATCGTGGCCGAACAAATCCACCTCGAACGCCAGCGGGGAACGCCAGGTCTCGTCGCCGCGATTCGCGGCGCCCGTCGCATCAAGGTGCCGCTGACATTCGCCGTGTTGACGTCGATCGTGGCGTTCACCCCCGTCTTCTTCATTCCCGGGGGCATCGGCGAGGCCTGGCTGGCGCTGCCCATCATGATCATCGCCATGCTGCTGATATCGTTGTTCGAGTCGCTGTTCGTACTTCCCAACCACCTGTCGCACTTGCACGGTCCCGAATGGGTGCCCACCAATGGCGTCGACAGGTTCTTTGCGCGGACCAAGGGCCATGTCGACCGCCTGCTGGCCCGGTTCGTTGACGGTCCCATAGACCGGGCGCTGCGTTTCGCGACCGACCAACCCGCCGTCGTGGTCGCCGGCGCGTTGGGGCTCTTTATCCTGAGTGTTTCCCTGTTGCCCGCCGGCATCGTCACCTCCTCCTTCGCCGACGTCGTGGAGGGGGATTTCGCAACAGCCCGTCTCGAGATGCCGGACGGGACGCCCGCGAACAGGACCTACGAGGTGGCGAAGGAACTGGAGGCGGCCGGCTACAACGCGATCGAACGTCTAACCCGTGATCGGGCCGAGGACGCGCCATCCGTGGTATCCGGGGTGACCGTGACGGTCGGCCAGGGACCGCGCCGCGAGGGCGGGGGACTCACGCCGTCAGCCACGTTGAATCCCCAGGCCAACGTTGCGGCCATCGAGTTCAAGCTCGTCGGCGTGCAACAGCGGAAGGTCACCACCGGCGAAGTCGTTCAGGCTTGGCGCGAGGAAGTGGGTAGTCCGCCGTATGTCCGGGGCATCACCTTCAGCGGCGAGGTCGTCGACTTCGGCAATCCCGTGGAGGTCCTTCTCTCGCACCCGGATTCCGAACGCCTCCCCTCGATCGCGAGTAGTCTGGCCGACAGCCTTCGACGCATCGACGGCGTGTTCGATGTGCGGTCGGACCACACCCCCGGCGTCAAGGAGATTCAGCTCGCGCTCAAGCCCGAAGCGCGGACTCTCGGGATCACCCAGGAGGCACTGGCGGTGCAGGCGCGGGCCGCGTTCTTCGGCGCGGAAGTCGAGCGCGTGCAGAGAGGCCGGGACGAGGT
>JAPPND010000102.1 GCA_028818795.1 Gammaproteobacteria bacterium
ATGCCGTCGATGAATGACTGCCGTCACATCCAGTGCCCTCCGACCAGGCCATCTGACGGCGCCACCTAGTAGCCCGTACGACATCGCGTGATCGATGCTACCCAGCAGTGTTCGGCAAGCCGCACGGAACCGCAGGATCCAAGCGTAGCGAGCAAAACCGGGCACCTGACCGCGCCCTGCTTACGGCAAAAGGTCGAAATAAGAATGATGGTACTCAGGGGGAATGCCGTTCAGAGCGCTGTTTGTGCCGCCGAGCGAGTCCGCGTTCAGCCCGAACACGCCATTGCGTAGGCGGAACCGTTGGATGTATTTGTACTTGGTCGTCTTCATGCATTCCGACCTTTTGGGGCTCGTTACGACCACTATGAATGTGAGCTGCAGGCCGTCAATGCAATACAGAGAATGTTCCCTTTGCGAAGCCACGCGCTGCGACCGGAATGTAGTCCCGAGCGCTCGATCCGTGTGACGAGGCGGCGGCGATGTTGGGATTCCCGTACTCCCCGAAGCTGGTCGACAGGATCCTCGTCACCCTCCGGGATATGGTACTTGCAAGGGATCACGTCCATCTTCCGTTCGTTGTGCAACACGCTCAGGCGAGCGTGCACGGGACAGGGAACCGCCGGTTGTGGTGGGCCGTGAACGTCGGCAACTAGGCGTTGCTCGCCTCGATCACGCCGATCCCTCGCAGCCGCATCACTGTCCAAAAGCCGGTCTTCCAGTGTGCGGCTTGGCCCGCTCCGATCAGCCTTCGGCCACGACGATAGCGGTTGACAGCGCCGAAAAGCGGCGTATATATGCGCCGCCAAACCACGACCGACGGGCCGCTAAGTGGTTGCAGCCCACCCGCGCCCGTCCCCACAACGAGAATAAGGAGCCTCATGGCCCGCTCCCTGGTGATCGTCGAGTCGGCCACCAAGGCCCCCACCATAAACCGCTATCTCGGACGCGACTTCGTCGTCAAGTCCAGCGCCGGACACGTCCGCGACCTGCCGGCCCGGCGTAGCGTTGTCGATCCCAAGGAACGTGCCCAGCAGCGTGCCAAGGAGGCGGCCAAGACCCGCAAGCTCACGCCGAAGCGGCGCGAGGAATACCGCCGGCAGCGCGCGCGCTCGCAGCTAGTCCGGAACATGGGCGTCGATCCGGACAAGGGCTGGACGGCGACCTACGAGGTGATTCCCGGCAAGGAAAAGGTCGTTCGGGAACTCCAGGCACTCGCCAACCGGTCCGACCTGGTGTATCTGGCAACGGACTTGGACCGCGAGGGCGAAGCCATCGCGTGGCACCTCACCGAAGTGCTGGGCGGATCGCCGGATCGCTACCGTCGGGTCGTTTTCAACCAGATCACGAAAAACGCCGTCGAGGAAGCGTTCTCGAATCCCGGCCGGATCGACGAGAACCGCGTCAACGCGCAGCAGGCGCGCCGCTTCCTGGATCGGGTGGTCGGCTTCGAACTGTCGCCGTTACTGTGGACGAGGGTGGCGCGCGGTCTGTCCGCCGGACGCGTCCAATCCGTCGCCGTGCGGCTGGTCGTGGAGCGCGAGCGCGAGATCCGGGCGTTCACGCCCGAGGAGTACTGGGAAGCGTTCGCGGATCTCCTTCGCAACGATCCTCCCGCGAAGGACGAGTCGCCCGTCCGGTTCCAGGTCGTCAGGGAGAGCGGCAAGGACTTCCGTCCGACCAATCAAGCCGCCGCAGAGGAGGCGGTTGCTCGCTTGCGCGACCGATCGTTCTCGGTGCGCGACCGGGTGGACAGGAATACGACGACCCGGCCGCCGCCGCCGTTCATCACGTCGACCCTGCAGCAGGCGGCTTCCGCGCGCCTGGGATTCAGCGTCCGCCGGACGATGACCGTCGCGCAGCGGCTCTACGAGGCTGGCCACATCACCTACATGCGTACCGACTCCACGAACATCGCCTCGGAGGCGATAGCGGCCGTGCGGGCGCACATCGGCAAGGAGTACGGCAAGCGCTACCTGCCAGCATCGCCGAACGTCTATGCCAGCAAATCGACGGCCCAGGAGGCGCACGAGGCGATTAGGCCAACGGAACTCGCTGGAATCCCGCCCTCGGCTGGTATCGATGCCGATGGTCGGCGCCTCTACGATCTGATCTGGCGTCGATTCGTCGCCTGCCAGATGAGCCCGGCCGAGTACCTGGCCACCACCGTCACCGTGGCAGCGGGCGAGTTCGAACTTGCCCGGCGGGGACGAGTCGTCCGGTTCGACGGCTTCACCAGGGTTCTGTCGCCGCTCTCCCGTGGCGACGACGAGGGCGCGCTTCCCAACTACGCCATCGGCGACGGGCTCTATCTCGCCGACACCGATGCAGTGCAGCACTTCACCCGGCCGCCGGCCCGCTACGGGGAGGCGAGCTTGGTGCGGGAACTCGAGCGGCGGGGAATCGGCCGGCCGTCTACCTACGTGCCGATCATCTCGACGATCCAGGAACGCGGCTACGTGACCCTGAAGAACCGCCGCTTCCACGCCGAACGCATCGGCGAACTGGTGACCGACCGCCTGATCGAGAGCTTTCCCGATCTGCTCGACTACTCGTTTACGGCCGGCATGGAGGCGAACCTCGACGAGGTGGCGGAGGGCAACCGCGCCTGGCGCGGCGTACTCGATACGTTCTACGGCGATTTCTCCGGGCGGCTGGAAAGCGCCCGTGGCGAGGACGGCATGCGTGCCAACGCACCCACCCCCACCGACATCCCGTGCACGAAGTGCGGCCGCACGATGCAGCTGAGAACCGCGGGCACGGGGGTGTTTCTCGGCTGCTCGGGCTACGCGCTGCCACCGAAGGAACGGTGCACGAATACGCTGAACCTCGTTCCCGGGGACGAGGCGGTGGACATCGAGGAGGATGTGGAAGGGGAGTCCAGGCTACTTCGGGCCAAGCGCAAGTGCGCGATCTGCGCTACGCCGATGGACAGCTACCTCATCGACGAACAGCGCAAACTGCACATCTGCGGAAACAGTCCGGACTGCCCTGGGTTCGAAGTAGAGCGGGGGGAGTTCCGCATTAAGGGCTACGAGGGGCCGGTCATCGAGTGCGACAAGTGCGGTGCCGAGATGCAGTTGCGTTCCGGAAGGTTCGGCAAGTACTTCGGCTGCACGGCGGAGAACTGCGCCAATACCCGCAAGCTGTTGCGCAACGGGCAGCCGGCACCCCCCAAGGCCGATCCCGTGCCCATGCCGGAATTGCGCTGCGCGAACGTGGACGACCACTACGTCCTGCGCGACGGCGCGGCTGGCATCTTCCTGGCGGCCAGCCAGTTTCCGAAGCACCGCGAGACACGGGCACCGCTCGTTGCCGAGTTGAAAGCCCACAGCAACGAACTGGACCCGAAGTTCGCCTACCTGTTGGCGGCGCCTGAACAGGATCCCGACGGAAACCCGACCATTGTCAAGTTCTCTCGAAAGACCCGTTCGCAATTCGTTGTTTCTGAAAATAACGGCAAGCCTACCAAGTACGCCTTGTTCTATCGAGACGGAAACTGGGCGCCGTCTACGACGTCCAAAACGCCGGCGAAGAAGAAGGCCGTGCGGAAGAAGCGCACGACGTCCAAGCGCGGGCCCGCTTCCCGACCGCGACCCCGATGACGGTGCCCTGACGGGCCGCGGACGACTTCGCGTTGGATCCCTTTAGCCAGGGTGCGGTGGGTGCCGTCGCGTCCTCGACCGTCGCCGGGGCGCAGAAGCTACGCGCGTTTGCGCTCCTCGGCTGCATCGCCGGCATGTCGCCCGACCTCGATGTCCTGATCGGATCCTCGACCGATCCCCTGCTGTTTCTCGAATACCACCGTCAGTTCACCCACGCCCTGGTGTTCATCCCATTCGGCGCGGCGTTCGTCGCCCTGGTGATGCATTGGCCGGTGCGCAATGTGCTTCGGCCCCTCGAGTCCTACGCCGCCTGCCTCGTGGGATACGCGACCCACGGTCTGCTGGACGCCTGCACCTCCTACGGCACGCAGTTGCTGTGGCCGTTCTCCGACTACCGCGTTGCCTGGAACAACGTTTCCGTGGTCGATCCATTGTTCACCTTGCCTCTCGTTGCCTTCGGCGTCGCGGCCGTGCTGAAACAACGTCCGGTGTTGGCCTTGATCGGTTTGGCCTGGGGCCTGGGCTACCTGCTGCTCGGCGTCGTCCAGACGCACCGAGTCGAGGCGGCGGGTACCGCCCTCGCAGCCGCCCGGGGGCACGACCCCAATCGCCTGACTGTCAAGACGGGTTTTGGCAACCTCTTGATCTGGAAGGTGGTCTACGAGTCGGACGGGCGGTACTACGTGGACGCGGTACGGGCGGGCGTCGAGATGACGGTCTGTCCGGGCGCCAGCGTTCCTGCGTTGGTGCTTGACCGGGATTTGCCGTGGCTCGACGCTGGCAGCGTGCAGGCGCGTGACATCGAACGGTTCAGATGGTTTTCCGACGACTACCTCGCCTTGGATCCAGCTAGGTCCGATCAGGTCATCGACATGCGCTATTCCGTCGTTCCTAATCAGATCGACCCGCTGTGGGGCGTTCAGGTTAGCTCGGACGCGGGATTGGACGAGCACGTGCGGTTTGTCGCGGATCGTCGGACCAGCGCCGACCAGGGTGACGCCTACTGGCGGCTGCTGACAGGGGCCGACTGCCCCGGTACGATCCCGCATAGCCCCACCCGCCTGCAGGAACCGCGCTAATGAGAGTCGGGATTTCACTGCCCATACGGGAGCTCCGGGACGATCTCGGTGCCGTCAAGGCGTTTGCCCAGATGGCGGACGACTTGGGCTACACGCACCTGCGGGTTCCCGACCAGGTCCTTCGGCCGAGGAGCGGCCACCTGCACGAACCGCTGATGGTGCTGGCCTACGTCGCGGCGGTGACCGAACGCATCGAGTTGGTCCCGTCGGTCGTCGTCAGCCCGGCACGACAGACGGTGCTGCTCGCCAAACAACTGGCGAGTCTCGACGTCATGTCGGGAGGGCGCGTGCGGCTCGGCGTTGGCGTCGGCGGCAGTGCTGCCGAGTACGATGCACTCGGTGCCGACTTCCATACCCGGGGTGCGCGTTGCGAAGAGCAGATCGACCTGATGCGGCGGTTGTGGACCGAGTCCGATGTCGTATACGAGGGCCGTTGGGACCGTGTGGCCGGCGGTGGCATCGACCCGCTGCCGGCCCGGCCGATTCCGATCTGGATCGGCGCCGCCGGCGAGCCCGTTGCACGTATCCGCCGCCGGATCGGTCGACAGGCGGACGGCTGGTTCGTGCTTTGCGCACCAGAGCAGTTCGAACCGATCGAGGCCGACATAGCCGACGCTGCGGTGGCGGCGGGCCGCGACCCCGCTGCGATCGGTACGGAAGCCGGCGTCGCTCTGGTGGGCGCCAGGCAGGCCGAATGGCGGGATCGTGTCGCCGGCTGGCACGCCAAGGGACTCAGCCATCTGTGCCTGCGCACCCTTGGCGGCGGGTTGGACGCCGATGGGCACATGGCGGTCGCGCGCCGGGCGCTGGAGGAAATGCCGCCGCTGAATTGAGTATCGCGATGCCGCGATTTGGTCACATCGGTTCGGTGATCGGGGCGTTTGTCCTGATACTCCCCGCATGCCAGACGACGGTGGGGCTGGACGAGACCCTCATCCCATTGGAGGAACTGCGGTCCGGCAAGGCGATCTTCGGCGAGCAGGTGTCCAGCGCCGAGCGCGCCGATATCGACATTCTTGCCACCGACGATGCCATGCGCGAATTCGTGGCAGGCCTTGGCGACGGACCGTTAGATTCCGCCCGTTTCCGGGGTCTGATGGAGAGGATGCGCAGTGGCGGCTATGCCTTGAGCGGATACGACCCCTACGCAAACCTCTCGGCCCGCGATGCCTTCGCCGAGAAACGTGGCAACTGTCTCACCTATACCAGCCTGTTCATCGCGTTCGCACGGGAACTAGGGTTCGAGGCGAGCTATCAGTTGGTCGATGTGCCACCGGACTACGACAGCGTCAATGGCATGGTCGTGCTGAACAAACACGTCAACGCGCGCGTCGACCATATACCCGGTCGCGGTTCGGTAACCGTGGAGTTCAGCGAGGAGTTCGCCAGCGGAATCCACGACCGTCGGATCGTGGACGACACGTTCGCGTTGGCATCGCACTACAACAACCTGGCGTTCTCGGACGACATGGCCGGCGATGAACGGGGAGCGTTCGTCTATCTCAAGAAGGCGATCGACCTAACGCCCCGCAATCCGGACCTATGGACCAATCTCGGCGTGTTCCATGCACGGCGCGGCCATTTCGACTATGCGATTTCCGGCTACCGTCGGGCCTTGGATCTAGATGCCTATCACGGTGCGGCCATGCGCGGACTGGCAAACGCCTACGGGGCGCTCGGGCGGGACGACAAGGCGCGTTTCTACCAGCGGCGCGTGGCGTACTCCCGGGCGCGGGATGCCTACACCTACTACACCCTGGCGCAACGCGCCTACCTGGCTGAACGGCCAACGGAGTCCCTAGAACTGCTGTCCGAAGCCATCCGGCTGTATCGTCGGGATCACCGCTTCTACAGGCTACAGGGCGAGATTCACGACCGCCTCGGCGATACCGTGGCGGCCAACGAGAGCTTCAAGCGGGCCCGGGGCGTTGCCCGCGAAGAAGTGGACCGGGCTCGGCGGAGATCTTTGGAGGAGCACCATCCACGCGCGAAGGTGTATCGGCGAAGAGAGATTCTGTTGTTCTGAATCGCCGCTCGACTAGGCATGGTAGGGGCGCCCTATCGCCCCGCCAGGGCGCGCAATCGCCCGTGCCGAATACCGGCGGCCACGGGACGGACAAACCCGTCCCCTACGCGGTCCACTTCTCCGCCGGGGCGAACGCATCAATGCCGATCTTCGCACGCAGTCCGACTGAAGCGTTGGCGGTGCGGGCATCAAGGCGGATTCCGATGGCGTCGGCGACCCGCGTGATGCCATTGAAACCGGCCGCGACCAGGATCGCATCCTTGGTCGCTTCGGGTCCGATCAAGTCGATGCCGCGTTGACGAAGGGCCGCCGCCTCGTCCCAATGCCAGCCTGCGACGGCGTTGGCCAAATCGATGAGGAAAGCGCCATGCGGCACGCCGGCGTCGCCGTCGCGACGACCGGTAACGACGTCGAGTTCCCCCTCCCGGTCGCTGGCCTTGACACTCTCCCGGAGCGCCACCGTATGGGAGGTTGTTCAGTAGAAACACTCGTTGACCGCGGAGACGCGCGCCGCCACCAATTCCACTTGCGCCCGGTCCAGTGCGAATCGGGAATCGGGTGCCATGTAGTAGGAGCGCCCGAACGTCCCGAAGAACAGCCTGAGCGCACTCGGCACCAGGGCGAGCGAGCGAAGGATGTTGGCGCGGCCCTCGCGGGCCAACGGCAACCAGGCGCCGGCGTCCTCGACGTCGTCCGACCGCTCCAAGGTTGGCGCACCGTTAACGGGTTCGGGCAGTTCGGGCATGTCGAGACCCACGCCCTGGGCGAAGGTGTCGACGATCACCGAACTGGCCGTGATGGCAACGATTTCCACGTAGGCCTCGGGCAGCAGTCCCAGGTCGATTACGTCGTCGAACCAGCGTCGGGTAAGACGCCCGGAGTCGTTGCGTATCGCGTGGATCGCCTCTACGGCAATGGGCGGCAGTACGCCGTCGTTGTCGTGTTCGCCGTCGATGGCGGCCGGCGACAGTTCATCCCGGTCGGCACAGTAGGAACATGTCGGTGCGGTCCGGGCGGCCCGAACGATGGCCAGGCGGTCCGGGCCGTTCCACCAGGCGCCGGGTGCCGCGATGGCTTCGAGCGTCGCAGCGTGGGCGGCGGACGTCCTCCGGTCGACAGGCAGTGCCGTCGCGGTCACGCCGTGGCCTGTGCCGCGGCTTCCCTAACCGCCCTGAACTTCCTGTTGGACTCGGTGGTCTGGTGGAACAAGAGCTCCCGTCGGGCCTTCTCCTCCGCCTCGGTGAGTTTGCGTTGGCCGAAGTCCCGTCCCACGCGTCGCCCGGTTTCCACCGCCGGTCGTGCATGCACCTGATCGATCCAGCGCTGGACGTTGGGGAACGATTCCGACATGTCCTCGTCGAGCGTGCGGCCGGCGAGGAACGCCCACGGGTAGCTGATGATATCGGCGATGGTGTATTCGGGCCCGGCCAGGTATTCGTTGACGGACAATTGGGCATCCATGACCGCAGACAGCCGGTCGACCTCGCCGACGAACCGCTTGACGCCGTATTCCAGTTGCTTCGGGTCGTCGGCCAGATTCCTGCCGTAGTTCTTGAAATGGTTGGCGTTGCCCATCATGGGTCCCAGGTTCGCCATCTGCCAGTGAACCCACTGCAGGGTCTTGTACTTGCCGCGGGGGTCGGCGGGAAGGAACTTGCCGGTCTTCTCCGCGAGGTATTCGAGGATCGCGCCGGACTCGAAAATCGCCATCGGCTCGCCCCCGCCCAGGGGGTCGTGATCGACGATCGCCGGCATCCGGTTGTTCGGCGAGATGCGCAGGAACTCGGTCTTGAACTGGTCTCCTCCGCCGATGTCGACCGGAATGACTTTGTAGTCGAGCCCGCACTCCTCGAGCATGATGGTTATTTTCCATCCGTTGGGCGTCGGCCAGAAGTGAGCGTCGATCATGGTTTCTCCTTCGTGATTGGAGCGGCCATGCCATTCACTGCATGCCGCCAAATGGCATTGTAGTGTAGATGACGAACGACGGAGGATCGCGGTAGTCGGTCAGTCGGCGCCGCTACTATGTCCGTGGGCGTGCAGCGCCATCTCGGGCGTTTTGTGTTCACGCGACGCGATCGTCCGGCGCATCACGAACGGATAGCTCTTGGCAACGCCGATGATGAGCGACTGGATCCGGTAGCCGTCTTCGGCGGCTTCCGAGACGATCTTGCGCACGGCGGGCGCGTCGTAGGGCTCGAGTCCCCGACCGAGCGCGTAGGTGAGGAGTCGTTCGGCGATCGTCGTCGCGAACCGCTCCGGTTTTCGGACCAGCGCATGCTTCAACTCCTCGACGCCGTCGACCATCGTGCCATCCGGGAGTATCGCGGCACTGTCGATGGGGTTCCACGAGTCGTCCCGCTCCCGCCAGCGACCGATTGCGTCGAAATTCTCCAGGGCGAAGCCGGCCGGGTCGATGAGGTTGTGGCAGTTCGCACACGCCGGGTGGTCGCGATGACGCTTTAGTTGCTCGCGCAACGTCGGTGCCTTCACACCGGGTGTTCCCCCTTCCAAGTCCGGTACGTCCGGGGGCGGCGGGGGCGGCGGTGTGCCGAGGAGATTGGCCAGGACCCACTTCCCCCGTAGCACCGGCGAGGTTCGATCCGCGTGCGACGTGATCGCCAGCAGGCTGCCATGTCCCAAGAGTCCGCCACGGGGGCTCTCGGCAGCGAGTTCCACCCGCCTCAGATCCGGATGCTGCACGCCGGCGATTCCATAGTGTTCCGCCAACCGCTTGTTCAAGAACGTATACCGCGCGGTCAGCAGTTCGGTCACCGGTCGGTCGTGGCGAAGCACGTGGTCGAAGAACCGTTCGGTCTCGGCTTGGAAGGCGTCCCGAAGTGCTTCGTCGTAGTGGAAACTCAACGGCGCGGTGGGCCGATAGAAGGCGAGGCTGCGCAGTTCCAACCATTGGCTGGCGAAGTTCGAGGTCAGGGCCCACGCCCGGGGATCGGCGAGCATCCGTCGAACCTGTGCCTCGATTTGGGCTGCCGAGTCCAGAAGCCCATGCTCGGCAGCGCTAAGGAGCGGTTCGTCGGGAATGCTGCTCCAGAGAAAGAACGACAGCCTCGATGCGAGTTCCACTGCACTGACCGGTCGGACCGGAGAGCCCCCGGATTCCGTGTCGGCTTCGACCCGGAACAGGAAGTGGGGGCTCACGAGAAGCCTGCGCACTGCATAGCCGATGCCGTCGTCGAACGAATCACCCCGGCGCCTCGCCTCGTCGTAGGCGCGCACAAGGGATTGCGACTCCACGGCTGTCGCCATTCCCCGAAACGCCTGTCGAGCGAGTGCCGTGAGGATCGTCTCGGCGCAGCTGGCCTCTTCGGCTGCGGACCTAGGGCTGCACACGAACAACGCCCGCCGGCTTGGTGTGTCGCCGGGACCGCCTGCGTTGAACGGTCCCTCGACGGTCAATGTATTGAGGCGGGGCACCGAGCCGGTTGCGCCTGCGGTTTCACCTTCGCCGCGCTCGTTGACGAGGGGCTCCAGGAGACCGTCGACGAGGTTCAACGGCGCCTTGTAGAACCGGGCCGCGACGTCGTGCTCGCCTGCGGTCACCTGGGCGCTTACGCGGAACTTGGGCGGCTCGCGAATCTCCCTGTCGGGTTTGGCGACGGTGAAGGTACCGATCTGGTTGCCGTCCACGGCCAGTTCCAGCAGACGGTCGACGAGTTCCGGGGTCGTCCGGCGGGCACCGGGCCGGTTGACGGGTTCGAGGGACACCGTGAACTCGTAGTCTCCATCCCTGGGGAAATAGTGACGAAGCTGCGTGCCACCCTCGGCACCGGGCACCGGGCCGCCGAAACGAACCCGTCGCTCCGCCTCGGTCCCGATATGGTAGGTCCGGCTGTCGAACGCCTCCTTGCTTCCCACGACCAGCCGACTCACCGCCTTGGCGGCTGCCAGGTAGCGCTCCATGAGTAGCGGCGAGACGCGCAATGTGCCCGCCATGTTGTCGAAGCCGTGGCTCGAGTCGTCGGCCGGCAGGAAGTGGGCAGCGTCGATGTCGACGTGCAGAAGGTCGCCGACCGCGTTCTGGTATTCGCCGCGGTTCAGGCGGCGGAACACCGGCGACGGACCGGGGTCCGGCTGTTCGTCGACCACGCGGTCCAGCTCGCTCGACAGCCAGCGCCGGAAACGGTCCGCGACGGCCTGGTCCGGGCGGTGCGCGTCCAGCGGCGGCATCAGGCCGCCGCGTAGCTTGACGACGACCTTCTCCCAGGCCGCCGTATGGCTGGCGATATCCGACAGGTCGAGGTCGGCGAAGGTCGAATCGCCGTGTTCCGTGTGGCAGCGCTGACAGCGCACATGCCGGGTGCGTTCCGTGTGACAGCTTGCGCAATAGGTTCGGACGAAGGCCGCGGCCGCTGCCATCTGACCAGTCTCATTCGGCGGGGGTGTGGCGAATGCGAGATCGGCGACCATACCGACGACCGCGCTGGCAAGACCCGCGCGAAACGCCAATCCGGCGCTCGGTCGCATCCCCGAGGTGCAAGTCATCTTCGTCTACCTTCAAAACCGAGTGTGCAGCAAACGATTGGAGGGCTGCAATGTACGTGAGAGAAGCGACCGACTGGTTGCGCATTGCCCCGGCTCGGTACCCGGAGTTTCGGTATTCGCGAGCCCGGTGTTCTATGATCGTCGAAACTGTGTTGGGCCGGCGGTTTCGGTGATGCGCACCCGGACAACGTCAGGACACCTGATGCGATTCGTTTCGGCGTTTGAATCCACGCGCTCTCGTCTCATAGGGTCCCTGTTGGCGGCCCTGCTCGCGGGCTGCACGACCGTACCCTTCATCGAACCGGGACCGGACTGGATTCCGTTGGAGTCGTCGTCGGTGCTCATCGTGCCGCCTGACAGCCGTTTGTCCCGGCTGACGACGGGCGGCATGCCCGAACCGCGGGCGGACTGGAGCACCGAGGCGCGCGCCCACCTCCGCGACGGATTGGCGCGGTCGTTCGCCTCGCGGGGCGTATCGGTGGTTGCCTACCCGGCGCGGGGGAATGTCGTTCCCTGGCGTCCCGAGGATGCCTCGCTGGTCAAGTTGCACGAAGCCGTCGGCGACGCAATCCTCGCCTCCGTCGTGCTCCCTACGCAGCATTCCCGGCGACCCCATCTGGACTACGGTCTTGGCGATGCCGCGCGTCAGCTCCACGACGACTTCGGTGCCGATTTCGCACTCTTCGTGTACTGCAACGCGACCTATGCCGGCGACGGACGCGTCGTGCTGGGCATCCTCGCCGCCCTTGGCGGTGTCGTCACGGATATCGGTGCGCTAACGGGTTTCGCGTCGCTCGTTGACCTCCGGGACGGCAAAGTGATCTGGTTCAGACAACTGGTGCCGCGCGGGACGCTGCTCGGCAGCGCCGATCCGAGAACCCCCGAAGGTGCCGACGTGCTCGCCGACCTCCTGTTGAAGGAAATGCCGCTGTGAAGATCCCCAAGCTGTTCGGGTGGCCATTGTTTCTGGGCCTGTCGGCGTGCGCGTCGCAGCCGGTGGACGATGCGTCCCCCGGCGAACGCCCCGCGACGGACACCGACGAGGCAGGCCTGTGGCAGATGCTGGAACGGGACGAGTACAAGCTGCAGACGTCCACGGGGGTCGTCCGGGATCCGGCGTTGCAGGCCTACCTCGAATCGGTGCTGTGCCGTGTCGTGCGGGACCATTGCGCCGACATCCGCCTGTACGTACTACCGGGCGGCGGGATGAACGCGGCCATGGCGCCGAACGGGATGATGCTGGTGTTCACCGGTCTGCTGGTGCGGCTGGAGAACGAAGCCCAACTCGCGGCGGTCCTCGGTCACGAGGCGGCGCACTACGTCAAACGCCATACGCTGCAGCGATGGCGGGACTTGCGGGCGAGAACAGCGACGCTGCAGACCGTGGCCACGGTTGTCGCGGCGGGCCTCGGCGTGGCGCGGGTCGGTGCCGAGTCGGCTGCGGCGCAAGGCACCTACGACCGGGCCGTTCACCGAGCCGCCCAAGTAGCGCGAATACATGACGTGGGTACCGCTCTAATCTATTCCCTCGAGATTTCTACCATGCTCGGGCATCTGGCCTACGGTCGGGAGCAGGAGATGGAGTCCGACGAGCTGGGAATCTCGTGGATGGCGTCCGCGGGCTACGACCCGGATGCCGCGTCGGAGATCTGGGACTACGCGCACCTCGAAGCCCAAGCCGCCGACCGGTGGGTGCCGCCGCTGCTGCTCACGCATCCGCAGCCCGCAGTCCGCGAGGATCGGGCAAGGGCACAGGCTACCGCGCTCTCAGCCGGGACATCACGGTCGCTTGGGAGGGATGCCTATCTCTGGCAGATTGCCCCCTTCCGCAACGATTGGCTCCACCTTGCCCGCTCGGGACTCGAGGTGGACGTCCTGGCCACGCTGCTGGAGCGGCAACGGCAGATTGGCGTCCCGGAAGGGCTCGTTGCTTTCCACGAAGGGTCCATGTACCGCGGTCGCGGCGGGGAGGGCGACGGAGAACGCGCGCTCGCGTCATTCGAGGTGGCCACGCAGCAAGCCGGCTGTCCGCCCGAAGCGTTTCGCGAACTGGGTCTGGCACAGTGGGACGCTGATCGCCACGCCGAAGCCAAGCGGGCGTTCGACGACTACTTGCGGTTGCGCCCGCCGCCCCGGATGCCGCCATGGTCGCGGCTTACATCGCTCGGTCGCCATGAGGCTGACCGGGACGGTTGCGCTCTGCGTTTTCGTCGCCGCGGGATCGGGTTGCGCGGCCTATACCCGCGTTGATCGAGGTGTCCACGACCTCGGCAGCTACACGATCGAGACGCCGATCGAGTGGAACAAACGGAGCGGCAAGCCCACCGTCTGGACCGTGCACGGGGTGGGCTTGGACTACCTGCTGCACTTCAATGCCGTCAAGTCCGGCAAGAAGATGTTTCCCCGCACGCCAAGAGAAATGGGTCGACCGTTCGTCGCGACCATGCGGGAAACGGAGGTCGTTGACCTGTTCGTTGAAAACCTGGCCATGAGGGGCACGCAGGCGGTGCGGCTCCTCCAACTTCAGCCGGCATCGTTCGGGCCTTGGCGCGGCTTCAGCTTCGACCTCGAATTCGAGTCCGTCGGGGGACTGCCGATGCGCGGCACGGGCACCGGCGCGATCATCGCCGACGAGTTGCACCTGTTGTTCTACGCAGGAGCCCGGGAGCACTACTTCGACCGGCACCGGGCCGACGTCCAGGCGATCTTAGCCTCGATCGCTCGCTGACCCGAAACAGCGGCCGTTGAACCAGTGCGTGTTGTCTTAGGCGTACACCGCCCCTAACATTCGCGCTCCTTCTGCTGCCCGCTGCAACGGACCGTGGCCGGAAAGACCGTCTACGACAAGATCTGGGACGTTCACGTGGTCGCCGAACGCGACGACGGCGTGACGATCCTTTACATCGACCGGCACCTGCTGCACGAGGTGACGTCGCCGCAAGCCTTCGAGGGACTGGCCTTGGCGGGGCGCTCGCCGTGGCGGCGCCATGCAAACCTGGCGACCCCGGACCACAACGTGCCGACGACGAACCGCGCCCGCGGGATCGAAGGCATCGACGACCCCGTCGCAAGGGAGCAGGTGGTCGTCTTGGACGAGAACTGCGCCCGCTACGGCATCGAACAGTTCGCGATGACGGACCGGCGCCAAGGCATTGTCCACGTGATCGGTCCCGAGCAGGGCGCCACGCTGCCGGGCATGACGATCGTCTGCGGCGACTCGCACACCTCCACGCATGGCGCGTTCGCGGCATTGGCCCATGGCATCGGCACCTCCGAGGTGGAGCATGTTCTGGCCACGCAGTGCCTGGTGCAGCGCAAGAGCCGCAACATGCGGATCGTGGTGGACGGCGAACTGCCTTTCGGGACCACCGCCAAGGACATGATCCTCAACATCATTGGCCGAATCGGTACCGCGGGTGCAACGGGACATGCCATCGAGTACGCGGGTAGCGCGGTTCGGGCGCTGTCCATGGAAGCGCGGATGACGCTGTGCAACATGTCCATCGAAGCCGGGGCGCGGGCCGGACTGGTGGCGGTGGACGACACGACGTTGGACTACGTGCATGGACGCCCGTTCGCCCCGACCGGCGCGATGTGGGACCGGGCGGAAGACTACTGGCGCACGTTGGTGTCGGACGCGGACGCGAACTTCGACACCGAGATCGGGATCGACGCGACAACCATCGTCCCGCAGGTCACCTGGGGGACATCCCCCGAACTCGTGCTGGGCATCGACGAGAACGTCCCGGCCCCGGAGGACTTCGACGATCCGGCGAAGCGCGAACTATGCGGCCGGGCGCTTGCCTACATGGACCTCGAACCGGGTACGCCGATCGGCTCGGTGCCCGTTGACCGGGTGTTCATCGGTTCCTGCACGAACGGCCGCATCGAGGATTTGCGCGCGGCGGCTGCCGTCCTCGAAGGCCGCCGGGTAGCGGCGAGCGTCACCCAGGCCATGGCCGTGCCGGGTTCGGGATTGGTCAAGGCGCAGGCGGAAGCGGAGGGTCTCGACGCCATCTTCCGCGGGGCGGGTTTCGAGTGGCGCGATCCGGGTTGCTCCATGTGCCTCGCCATGAACGATGACCGCCTGTATCCCGGGGAACGGTCGGCGGCGACATCCAACCGGAACTTCGAGGGCCGGCAAGGACACCAGGGGCGCACCCACCTCGTGAGTCCGGCCATGGCCGCCGCCGCAGCGGTCGCCGGGCACTTCACCGATGTCCGAGAGCTTGCTTGATGGACGCATTCGAACAGCACGAAGGGACCGTTGCGGCGCTCGACCGGGCGAACGTGGACACCGATCAGATCATCCCCAAGCAGTTCCTCAAGTCCATCCGCCGCACGGGATTCGGGGACAACCTGTTCGACGCGTGGCGCTACCTCGACGAAGGAGAGATCGGCAAGAACGCCAACGAGCGCCGGATCAACCACGACTTCGTCCTCAACGAGCCGCGCTACGCGGGTGCCAGCATCCTGCTCGCGCGGGACAACTTCGGTTGCGGTTCCAGTCGGGAGCATGCCGTCTGGGCACTCCTGGAGTACGGCTTCCGATGTGTGATCGCCCCCAGTTTTGCCGACATCTTCTTCAATAACTCATTAAAGAACGGACTGCTTCCTGTTGTTTTGACAAGGGAAGATGTTGACGAACTGTTCGGAATTGTTCATCGCGAAGTGGGCTACGCGCTGCGCGTCGATCTCGACACGCAGACGGTAACGGGATCCGGTTTCATGGCGCACTTCGACATCGAACCGGAACCCAAGCGGCTGCTCATGCAGGGACTTGATGAGATCGGGGCCACCCTTGCGCACGCCGACGCCATCCGTGAATTCGAGTCGCGGCATCGCCAACGCATGCCTTGGGTTTTCGCGCGCGACGGCAACGCCCCATGACGCACCGCATCCTGGTCATTCCCGGCGACGGCATCGGGGCGGAAGTGATGCCCCACGTGCTCCGGATACTCGAAATGCTGGAACTGGACCTGTTGTTCGAAACCGGCGAGTTGGGCGGCGTGGCCATCGACAGGCTCGGAACGCCGTTGCCTACTCCGACGCTTGAAGCGGCCCGCGCCTCGGACGCCGTGCTCCTCGGCGCAGTAGGCGGGCCGAAATGGGACGGCCTGCCCATGGAACACCGTCCGGAGAAGGGTCTCCTGGGTCTGCGTGCCGGGCTTGACGCCTTCGCCAACCTCCGGCCGGCGATGCTGTTCGCGCCATTGGCCGACGCCTCGTCGTTGCGCCCCGAACTCGTCGCGGGTCTCGACATACTCATTGTCAGGGAGCTGACCGGCGGCATCTACTTCGGCGAACCACGCGGCGTCGTGAACGTCAACGGTCGACGGCGAGGCTTCAACACCGACGTGTACACGGAGGACGAGATCGAGCGAATCGCCCGGGCGGCGTTCGATCTCGCCGGCAAACGCAATGCCCGGCTGACCTCCGTGGACAAGGCGAACGTGCTCGAGGTAACGCAGCTTTGGCGCACCGTCGTCACCGAGGTCCACAACGACTTTCCCAACATCGAGCTGGATCACCTCTACGTCGACAACGCGGCGATGCAGCTAGTGCGGGCACCGAAGCAGTTCGACGTCATCGTCACGGGCAACCTGTTCGGCGACATCCTCTCCGACGCGGCGGCGATGCTGACCGGTTCGCTAGGCATGCTGCCGTCGGCGTCGCTGAACGCCGCCGGCCAAGGGATCTACGAGCCGGTTCACGGCAGTGCGCCGGACATCGCCGGCCAGAACATCGCCAATCCGCTGGCGACCATCCTGTCCGCTGCCATGATGCTGCGCTACAGCCTCGGCGAGGCGGATGCCGCCGACCGTGTCGAATCGGCCGTGAACACGGTGTTGGAGGAAGGCTTTCGGACTGCCGACATCATGCGGGCTGAGGGCGCGGATGGGGTGTGGCAAGTCGGCACCGAAGCGATGTCCGACGCGGTGATTGCGGCACTCTAGGATGGCTAGCGGCGCCGAGCGCGGGGTGCTAGTGTGCCGCGTCGAAAAACGGGTTGATGCGGGAGGCCGATTTCGTGCTACGAGCTAGCTCAGGGGTTCACGCCGGCGGCACATCCTCGCTAATTCGACGCCTGTGCCTGGCCGAGCACCCTCGAGAAGTTCCACGCATGCGTGACACCGGACGCTAGGGTGCGCGTCCGCTGAACGGCGGTTGGCGAAGCCATGGACAAACTGAACGTCGCGATCGTGGGTGCCACTGGGGCCGTGGGCACCGCCATGCGCCGGATCATCGAAGAGCGCCGCTTTCCGGCGCGGGACATCCGCCTGCTGGCAAGTTCGCGTTCCGCTGGCCGGCGGTTCACCGTGGGTGGACGTTCGCGGACTGTCGAGGTCCTTGACGACTTTGATTTCAACGACACGCATATTGCGCTGTTCTCCACGGGTGGCGGCATTTCCCTCGAACACGCGCCGCGAGCCGCGGCAGCGGGGGCCATCGTCATCGACAACACATCGGCGTTCCGGCAGAAGCCGGACATTCCGCTGGTCGTGCCCGAGGTAAACGGACACCGCATTGCGGACGGCATCGGACCGAACATCATCGCCAATCCGAACTGCGTGGCGATTCCACTGACGGTGGCATGCAAACCCATCTACGACGCGGTGGGTATCGAGAGAATCAACGTCGCGACGTACCAATCCGTCTCGGGGGCCGGCGCTTCGGGGGTCCGGGAGCTCGAGGATCAAACCCATCGGGCGGTACGCGGCGAGCCGATCGACGAGTTTCCGGTGCATCCCGCGCAGATGGCTTTCAATGTCGTCTCCCATGCATGGACGATGGGTGAGGACGGCTTCAGCGACGAGGAGACCAAGGTCGTCAACGAGACGCGCAAGATCTTCGAGGACGAGCGGCTTCGGGTGAATCCCACCTGCGTCCGCGTACCCGTCTACTACGGGCATTCGATGGCGGTGCATCTCGAGACGCGTGAACCGATCTCCCCGGGCGCCGCTCGGGATTTGCTGCGCGACGCGCCGGGTGTCGTGCTCGTGGAAGGGACCATTGCGCCCACTCCGGTCGTCGATGCGGCGGGTACGGACGGGGTGTTCGTCGGCCGCGTCCGCCGCGACCCGAGCCACGCGCGGGGTCTCGACCTGTGGGTCGTGTCGGACAACGTCCGCAAAGGTGCCGCGCTCAACAGCATCCAGATCGCCGAAGAGGTGCGCGAGCTGATCGGCTGACGCCGTTGCCGTGGAACCCCGCCAACGCTCCATCGTGCTCGGCGTCGAATACGACGGCGGCGCTTTTCACGGCTTTCAGAGCCAGACCCACGCCGAGAACGTCCAGGACGCCCTGGAGGATGCCATCTCCCAGGTCGCCAACGAACGCGTGCGGATCGTGGCGGCTGGGCGTACCGACGCGGGTGTGCATGCCACCGGCCAGGTGGTCAGTTTCCGCACCTCGGCCGAGCGACCCCTCGATGCGTGGCGTCGGGGCGTATCGAGTCTGACGCCGGACACCATCGGCATCGTTTGGGCTCGCGAAACCGAATTGTTCCATGCCCGCTACGATGCGGTTTGGCGGCGCTACGTGTACGTATATAGCGACGCGCCCGAGAGGCCCGTCATTCACCGCGGCCTGGTCGCGTGGTGCCCGACGCCGCTGGAACCGGAAAGAATGCACGCCGCGGCGCAGTGCCTCTTGGGCGAACAGGATTTCTCCGCGTTCCGGGCGGCGGGTTGCCAATCGAAGACGCCGTATCGGAACGTGCAGGCCATCCGGGTGGCGCGCACAAACCGCTACGTGGCGATCGACATCACGGCCAACGCCTTCCTGCTGCACATGGTGCGCAACATCGCCGGCGCGCTGCGTGCGGTGGGGGTCGGCGAACTCGGTTCAACGGATTTGCGGGAGTTGCTCCGCGAGCGGGACCGGTCCCGGGCGCCGCCGACCGCACCGCCGCAGGGGCTGTACCTCGTCGGAGTCGGCTATCCGGCAATGGCCACGCCGGTCCGCCTGCCACCGGTGATCGCCTGACGGGACGAGTCGGGGTTAGTCGGGGTCGCGAACCCAACGCACGGCGTCGGCAACGACCGTGCGCCCGTCGGTACGGTTGGTCACCACCAGGCTGACCTCGCCGGCATCTAAGTCGAATCGACCGAGCGTGGTCCAACCCGATTCCGCGGCCGCGGCGTCGAACTCCACCGGGTGAACCGATCCGGCGCTCGAAATCCTCATGTCGTAGTTGCCGAGTCTTGGGCCCCGGTTGCCGGGGGACGTGAACTCAAGGTTGGCCGTAAGCCGGAACGGGGACTGCGATCGAGTCGTGTAGCCGACGTCGAGATCCGGCAGGAAGTAGTCGACCCGCCAGCGCCCGGACTCGGGTAGCAGCGCGGAAAACGTCGCCTCGCGATCGCCATCCCCCGGTGTCACCCGGGCGATGGTGTGGCGGTACCGGCCCCAACTCGTGGGTTGCTCCTGGCGGGACCAGTGCGCCTCGAGCACGGGGTCGGCGCGTTGGTAGACGGGCAGGCCCTCGTCGATGTCGTACCTACTCAGGGGCGTCGACGAATCCATCCCGGGCGGCGCGGTCGCGGCGAACCCGGGGTCCAGATCGTCGACGACGACGCCCGGGCCGGACACGGGCCGCCAGTTGCTGGACCGCGCTCCGACGAACGGCACCGCATCGGCGGCGGCGGTGGCGTCCGTCTCGGGAACCCGCACCGGGAATTCGTGGCGATTCAAGGACAGGTAGGGAGCGACCCATAGTTCGCGGATGGGCGCCCCGGTCACGAGACCCACTTCCATCGCCGCCCGGCCGGGCACCCGCACGGGGTCGCTCTCGTGGACGACCGCACTGTCGCCGAACCGGTACCTCAATCTGAAAAGCCCAGGTGTGTGTTCGCCGTTGAATACGTCGATGCGGAGTTGGTAGCGCGGTTTGCCGTCAATAGCGTCCTGGAGCCGGACCGTGGTCACCGCATACGCGATGAAACCCGGCAGAGAGGCATCGTGCAGCCAGTCCCCTAGAAGGCCGGGCAGGTCCACGCCGGCTTCCTCGGCGACTTCCTCGAAGTCCGCGAAAGTGAACGAGGCGCCTCGGTAGCGTCTGAGCAACTCGCTGACCAGACGGGCGGTCGCCTCGCGGCCGGCGCCGTCGACGATGGTGCGGGCCGCGGCGTCGCCCTTCATGGTCAGGATGTTGATCGCCTGCGAAGGTGCGAGGGCTTGGAGATCCGCGAGCGGCGTGCCCAAGGCCCGCTCCCACACCGACGGTGGTCGGACGGCGCCGAAGACCTCGCCCGAGACGCTCCCGGAACCACCGGCGAACGCACTCGCGAACGAGCCGACCAGCAGGGTTCGAACCGACGGACTCGACGCGTAGACGTGCGCCGAGAAATAGCCTTCGTCGTCGCCGAGCAGCCGGGTCACCAGCGCATGGCAAAGGTAGTTCAGGGCCGCTGCGCCGTTTCCGCGGGCCTCGGTCTGGTGCAAGAACAGGTTGTGCGCAAGTCCCGCAAACGGGTCGGCGCCGCTGCGGTCTTCCCTGAAGAGCATCCGCAGGCGGTCCAGCTTCTCGGTGGAGAAGGGACCTCCTATAGGAACGGTGGGGGTGTAAAACCGACCGGTGGGGAAACCGCGTTCGCGAAGCAGCAGCACGCCGGGCAATGCTAGGGTGGTCTCCATCTGCCAGCCGCCGCCGTAGCCGCGTAGCCTCGCGGGTACCTCGACCATGCGCAGGGCGCCATGGGGATACCTTAGGCCGAGTGTAGCCACGTCCTTGAACAAGGCTGTCAAGGCATCGTCGATTTCCGCCTCGGTGTCTTCGAAGTAGCTGGCGGGCGCGGTGTGTCTGGGACTCAGCAGCAGTTCCAGTTCGACGCCGTCGATCATCGTCGCGAAGCGTTCGTATTCCGCGGCGAGGATCCCGATCGGCGTTACGGGTGACTTGGGTGCGAAGCGGTAGCGAGCAGCACCGAGAGCTTCCCGGCGACCGGGCCCGGCGACCAGCCACCCCGTGGGTACTTGGACAACGAGATCGACGTGCCGGAAATCGCGCGCCGAACGCCGGCGGACCAGAGTGTCGGGCAGCCAGTGCACACCCGGCATGAGCGCCACGTAGCTGCCGTCGAAGAGGGACGCCTCCGTGCCGAGATTCCTCAAGGGGTTTGCGCCAGCGATCGCCCGATAGTCGATGGCGCTGTCGAGGTAGGCGAAATCCGGGTTTGGAATGCCGTCGGCGCGCACGCCGACGACCAGTTCGCCTTGGACCGATGCGGGCAGTTCCACGCCTAGCAAACCGTCGCGATGCTCGAACGCCGCCGTCTGGCCGTCGACGCGGACTGCCCGGGTCGCCATACCGGGATTGAACGGAAAAACCAGTCGATCCGGGACCGGATCGGGGACGGCGACCGTAACCGTCACGTCGATCTGCAAGGAGTCGCCCGGGTCGATCAGTACGGTCCCGGCCAGTGTTCGTATATCGGCCGAGGCACCGGTCGCCGACTCGCGGGCTTCGCGCCAGTCGTCGCGGACCCCCAGCTCGGCGTGTGCGTGGACGACCACGCTCGCGATGCCCGCCGCGCCGACGCAAACCAATACCATGGCAGCCATCCCGCAACGGATGCGCGAGTACGTGTCCGGCCGATGCAAAAGGAGCGCCGCCAGGGCGAGCAGGCCCGCCGCCGCCACCGCAACCGACAGCCGCTCTGCCACGGTCGCGGCATCGGGAACCGAGGTGACGAGGTCGGAAACGAGACGGTCCGGGGCGGGCGCGACGTATTCGACCAACCAGGCGGGCGTACGGGAAAAGCCCCAGATGGCCAAACCGAGCAGGCCGAACGCGACCATGGCAACGGCGAGCCGGTTGCGAAGCATGGCGGCGAGAAGGAACACCACCGCGCCCCAGAATACCAGCGCCGGAAGCGCGTCGAGGGCCAAGAACACGGCAAGCGACACGGGCTCGATGGATGCCTGTATGTCCCAATCGAGCAACTGTCCGAGGGTACCTACGCCTTGAATGAGCGCAAAGACCACCGCCATCGGTACCGCAAGCGTCAAGACGACTCCGGCAAGGCGGCCAGTAAGGAGTTGCAGGTTCGACACGGGTCGCGTGTCGAGGGCATCGGCGATCCGTTCCCGGCGTTCCCGGCTGCCGATGTCGAAACCGAGGAACACGGTCGCCGCCATCAGGAACCAGAGCAGGTAGCCGCCGAAGGAGTCCACCAGGAAACGGGGCGAAGTGACCGCCGACGGCAGGAACGAAGAGGACTCGCCGTGGAGATTGGCGAAGAACAAATAGCCCATGAGCGTCGTGCCGACGGCCAGTGCTGCCATTACCCATGTCCGGGCGAGGCGGCGTGTCGTACGCACTTCGGCGAGCAAGACGGCCGCGAACGTCTTCGTCATTCGCAATACACTTGGACTTGCTCGCCCTTGTCGCCCTCGACGTTCACCTTGAGTTCGCCCAAGGCTTCCACCAACTCGTCAGCGGCCATGCCCGCGAACTGGCCGAAGTCGATGCCATGCTCCTTGAGCTCTTCCGCCGTGTCGTTGGGTAGCATCGCTTCCAGCTTCATGCCGGTCCTGATGAGCGCCAACGGAATGCGCGCGTCGAACTGCGCGCCATCGGCACGACCCCGAACGCGGAGGTATCTCGGCGATTTGGGCATGAGTTCACTTTGTTCGGCAACGGCGGGTGTGCCGGCCAGCTTGTCCAGCAAGCGCTCGGCGGCATCGGCGTCGATCCTTCCCTCGGCCAGCATGTCGAGAATCTTGCGGCGGTCTTCGTCCATGGGGTGTCTCCGGCTGGAAATGGATTTCAAAGAACGCGCAGCATCACCCGCTCGCCACCCGGGCCCGTGACGGTGATCCGCAATCCCCGCATCGCCACGGCCGCGCGAGCCAGACGCATGGCGGTCGAGTTGCGGACGAACAGGCGATGCACGATGGCCGCAACGAATAGCGGCCACAGCAGGAAAACGGGCAGCGGGAGCGGAACGAACCACGGCCCGCGCCCGACCCCGATCAGGACGACGGCAGGCGGCATCAAGACATCGCCGCGAGGGCTTCGTCCACGGTGATCTCTCCGTCCGCCAAACGGTCCAGTACCTCGGCATTGTCGGTCGTTGGCGGCTCGATTGAAGCATCTAGCTGCTCAACGATCCGGCCGAGGCGGTTCTTAACAGTGGGATAGCTGATCCCGAACAGCGACTCCATGCGCTTCAGGGAGCCGTGGCTGCGCAGGAAGGCGGTGACGAACACCTGGTCTTCGAGTTCGAGTTGACCGAGCGCGGCGACTTCGACGTCGCCCTCGACGGCGAGTCCGCAATCCCGGCAGACCATGCGTTCGATGCTGAGTGGACGATGGCAATCTAGGCACTTGGCTTTTGAGATATCCATCAGTTGATCTAACGTAAATGGATACGACGCATCGTACTACTTAACTATATCAATGACCACATTCACATAATCCCGTCACGCACAACCGGATAAGGCGTGATATTTTCGGACGATTGAACGATGCCGCGCTCCGTCGGGCGGGGCGAATCCGGCGAACGAACAGGGGTGTACGAGATGAGTGAACCGGACCCAATGCCGCAGATCGAGGAACCTCTCGACGTGGACTGCAAAGACGATCCGGGCTTTCCGGTGTTCGATGGCCTGGAGTTCCCGGGCTGCGTGGCGGTGCCCATGACCAGCGCCCAGTACGAGGCCTGCGAGGAGCGCTTGGAGTTCTGGGACGAGGCGGCGGGGATCGCCATGATCGCCGACTCGGAGCCGGGCGTTGGTCACCAGCAGCCGATCGGGTTGCTGGGTGGCATCGTGGAACGGATCGCCCAGGAGCGAGGCTCGCGAATCGGCCGGTTCTGCGAACTCGGCCTCGCGCGCTACGGCGCAGGGGGAAACCGCCGGGCCATGCAGCCCGACGAGTGCCTGTACGTCTATCCGGAGCGCGCGCATCTGCCGACGGCCGGGTCGCTCACTGTCGGCGAGGACGATCCGCCGGATGTCGTCGTCGAGGTCGACTACACCACGGATGTCCGGCGCGGCAAACTCAGGGTGTACGAATCCTGGGCATTCCCGGAACTCTGGGTGGAGGTCCCGGACCACGAACCGCCGCGCCGCCGCCGCTCCCAGCTTTCGGGTTTGACCGTCTACCTGCTGAACCGCGAAGGCCACTACGAGATCGCACCCGAGAGCCGCGCCTTTCCGGGCTGGCGGGCCCAAGAGATCCACTTGGCGATGAACGAACCGGCGATCACGCCGGCCATCAATGCGACCCTGCGCCGCGTCGGTGCCGAGCTGGGTGCGCGCGATGGCACGGGGCCGGACGACGACCTGTTGCTGGCCGCTCACCGGCGAGAGAGTCGAGTGGAAGGCGGTCTACGCGAGCGCGTGGAACTCGTCCGCCAGACTCTTCGGGCCCGGGGCATCGCCCTGTCGTCGGGGTTTCCGGCGGCGTCCTGCCGGGCGGCCCTGGCGCGGGCGTCCGCGGCGGAGATTGCGGCGGCGAGCCTGGCTTGCGGCACGGAACAGGACTTCGAACGGCTTATCTGACTCGGCGTTGTTGGCCGTCGGGCGGATTTTGCCGCTGGTAGAATGCCGTTTTTTCGCATGGGGCCGATCGGTGGCGGCAGCGCGGACGCGCGTCAAGATCTGCGGAGTGACGACGCCGACCGATGCGCGGCTGGCGGCAGATGCGGGGGCGGACGCGGTGGGAATCAACTTCCATCCACCGAGCCCCCGCTCGGTGGGTCCGCTGATGGCGGCGGAGATTGCCGCCGCACTCCCGCCCTTCGTGGCGGCTGTCGGGGTGTTCGTCGACCCGGATGCCGACCGCGTGCGACGTATCCTAGACCGGGTGCGGCTTGACACGCTGCAGTTCAGCGGCGACGAGAGTGCAGAACTCTGCCGTGCTTTCGGTCTTCCCTATATCAAGGTGGCGGGAATGGCGCCCGATTTCGATTTCGCGGCATTCGAGGCCCGGTATCCCGACGCCCAAGCGTTCCTTCTGGACACCCACGACGACGATCTGGCGGGAGGTACGGGACGATCGTTCGACTGGTCTACCTGGCCGGTCTCCGAACATCGCCTGATTCTTGCCGGCGGACTTGATCCGGACAACGTCGCGGCGGCCATTTGCGCGACCCAACCCTACGCCGTGGATGTAGCTAGTGGCGTGGAAGGGGACGTCAAGGGTCGCAAGGATGCGACGCTCGTGCGACGTTTCGTGGAGGAGGCGCGGCGTGCCTAGTTCAAATCGTATTCCGTACGAGGCGCCCACCGAGGAGGGGCGGTTCGGCGACTACGGGGGCCGTTTCGTCGCGGAGACCCTGATCCACGCCCTGGACGAACTCACCCGCCTATATGTCTCGGTCTCCCAGGATCCGGGCTTCCAAGCGGCCCTGGCGCAGGAGCTGAAGGACTACGTCGGGCGCCCAACGCCGCTCTACCGCGCCGATCGACTTACCGAACATGCCGGCGGCGCGCGCATCTACCTAAAGCGCGAAGACCTGAACCATACCGGCGCCCACAAGATCAACAACACCGTCGGCCAAGCCATGCTGGCGTCGCGCATGGGGAAGACCCGCCTCATCGCCGAGACCGGCGCAGGCCAGCACGGCGTCGCGACCGCCACGGTGGCGGCACGCTTGGGCCTCGAATGCCAGGTCTACATGGGGTCGGAGGACATCGCGCGCCAGAGCATCAACGTCTACCGCATGAAGCTTCTCGGTGCGGAGGTAGTGCCCGTAAACGCCGGTTCGCGCACACTGAAGGACGCCATGAACGAGGCGATGCGGGACTGGGTGACGAATGTCGACAACACCCACTACATCATTGGCAGCGTGGCCGGCCCGCACCCGTACCCCATGCTGGTGCGGGACTTCCAAGCCGTGATCGGCCAGGAAGCGCGGGACCAGTGCCTGGCCGCGGAAGGACGGCTGCCGGATCTCCTGGTGGCTTGTGTGGGCGGCGGGTCGAACGCAATGGGGCTCTTCTACCCGTTCGTCGACGACGACGGCGTGGACATCGTGGGCGTCGAAGCGGGCGGCGAAGGGTTGGCGACGGGACGGCATGCGGCACCCCTGAACGCCGGCACGCCCGGGGTGCTGCATGGCAGCCACACCTACTTGATGGACGACTCAAGCGGCCAGATCGTCGAGACGCATTCCGTTTCCGCGGGCCTCGACTACCCCGGCGTGGGACCCGAACACGCCTACTGGAAGGACCTCGGCCGGGCAAGATACACGAGCGTTGACGACGACGAGGCCTTGGCGGCCTTTCGCGTCTTGAACCAGACCGAGGGAATCATGCCGGCGTTGGAATCGAGCCACGCCGTCGCGTGGACGTTGCGCGAAGCCGCCCGCCGCCCGCCAGAGGACATCATCCTCGTAAACCTCTCGGGGCGCGGCGACAAGGACATCCATACCGTGGCGGGCATCGACGGCATCGAGGTCTAGCGGGGGAACTGGGGCTGGCGGGTGATGAGGACAATACGGCATCGGTATTTGACGCGGGTGAGAGCCTTTATCCGCGGACAAGAGGAATAGTGGTGTCGAGACTCGGTGAACGCTTCGAGACCCTCGCCGCCGATGGCCGAAAGGCCCTGAACACCTACATCGTGGCCGGTGATCCCTCCCCGGAGGTCACCGTGCCCGCCATGCACGCCTTGGTGCGCGGCGGTGCGGATCTCATCGAACTCGGTGTGCCGTTCTCGGACCCCGAAGCGGAAGGACCTACGATCCAGGCGGGCATCGAGCGAGCTTTGGCGCACGACGTGACCTTGGCCGACGTGCTGGACATGATGTCGGCGTTCCGCAGTGACGACCGGGATACGCCGGTGGTCCTGATGGGCTATCTGAACCCTTTCCTAAGGATGGGCTACGAGGCGTTCTGCAAGCGGGCGGCGCACGCAGGCGTGGATGGCATCATCGTGGTGAACCTGCCAGCGGAAGAAGCGGGCACATTTCGAGGCGCGCTGCATAGGCGGCACATGGATCTGGTTTTGCTGGTCGCGCCAACCACTACGGCGGAACGCGCGGCCTATATCGCGGCTCAGGGATCGGGCTTCCTCTACTACGTGAGCTACAAGGGCGTCACCGGGGCACGCCGCGCCGATGCCCGGGCGGTCGCCAAGCGTCTCACCGAGGTCCGGGCGGCCGCCCGTGGGCTGCCGGTGCTGGTGGGTTTCGGGATCAAGGACGGCGCGTCCGCCGCCGGTATCGCACCCCATGCCGATGGGGTCGTCGTCGGCAGTGCCTTGGTCGAGACCATGGGATGCACGGCCGCTGCCAGCATTCCGGATCGCCTGCAGGCGCAGGTCCGCGAGATTCGGGACGCCCTGAATTAGTGGAAACGCCAACGCTCGCCGCTTGGCTCGACAGGATCGGTGTTGAGCATCCGCGCGGTGTTGAGCGCGGGTTGGACCGGGTCCGCGTCGTGGCCGACCGTTTGGGCGTCGTGCGGCCTGCCGCCAAGACGCTCGTGGTCGCCGGCACGAATGGCAAGGGCTCGACGACAGCCTTTGCGGAACACCTGCTCCTGGCCGCCGGGCATAGCGTCGGAACGACCACGTCGCCGCATCTCCACCGGTTCAACGAACGCATCCGCATCAACGGTCGGGAAGTCGATGACGAGACCATCGTCGACGCCTTGGAGTCCGTCGAGTCGCGACGCGGCGGTGTCGACTTGTCGTATTTCGAATACGCGACCTTGGCCGCCTTGCTCGTGATGTCGCGGAACGCCCTCGACTATGCCGTCCTCGAGGTCGGGCTCGGCGGTCGACTGGACGCGGTCAACATCGTGGATGGGGACGTCGCGGTGATCACCAGCATTGGACTCGACCACCAGGAGTACCTCGGCGAGACCCGCGAGAGCATCGGCCGGGAGAAAGCCGGGGTCATGCGTCCCGGCGTACCCGTTGTGTGCGGCGATCCGAACCCGCCGGCGTCGATTCCCGGACGCGCCGGCGAGCTTGGTGCGCCCCTTCTGGTCGCGACGCGGGACTTTGGCCAACGCGATGGACAGCTTTGGGTTCGCTCGCGCGACGGACACCGTCGAACGTTCGAACTCGGCCTGTCGGCCGTGGACCCGGTCAACGCCGCGACGGCCGCGACGGCCGTCAGCCAAGCCGGATGTGCTTTGGCCCAGCGCACGGTTACGCGGGCTGCCCGGACGGTCCGCAATCCGGGCCGTCTCGAGATCGTCGAACACGGCGGTCGCACGTGGATCCTCGACGTCGCCCACAACCCCCACGCGGCGGCATTCCTGGGCGACCGGCTTCGGTCCACCTTTGCGGATCGGACGATTCGGGCCCTAGTGGGATGTCTCGAAGACAAGGACGTCGCGGGCATCGTCGCGGCCCTTCGACCCCAGGTCGCCGAGTTCGCCTATGCCGATACCTCTTCTCCGCGCGGCCGCGCCGGCTCTGCGCTGCGCTCGGCGGCGTGCGATCCCCACTCATTCGCGGGCTCTTCGGACGAGGCGTTGGCGCATCTTCTGGCCCGGTGCGAAAGCGACGGGGATGTGATCATGGCGCTCGGTTCCTTCGACATCGTCGAGCGTGTTCGCACTAGGTTGGGGATCCATTGAGATGCCCTTCCGCAACCGGCAGGCGGCCGCGAATCGGGGCATCGACCGGTCGAATTTCCGGCTATTTCTTGGCGGTGGCGACGCCCAAGATGATATTCTCGCGGTCGTTCAGGTCGTGGAACGAGCCCGGAGCCCTTAGCCGGGGAGCGTGCCCCTCGCAAGAGAGAGCCCATTGAAGCCGCGTCGTTCAACGTGTTGACAGAACAGACTCGCTATCGCCTGACGGGGCTGGTGTTCCTTCTCGCCGTCGCAGCCGTGTTTCTACCCATGCTGTTCGATGGCGACGGCGTTGAACCCATGCAACTCGACCCGATGGTGCCGGCCGACTTCGAGGTCGAGCGGGACGTGGCGCCGCCGCCCGATATGACGCCGGTCGTTGCGGCCCGGGACGCGCTGAACTCGGTCGTCGACGAAGACGGCTACGCCACGGACACGGGGACGCGATTCGGCGACCCCGTCCTGCTTGAGGATGCTGCCGATGTGGATGCGGACCTGAAGTGGGCCGTTCAGGTTGCGAGCTTCAGTCAGCAGGAGAACGCCGATCGCCTCGTCGAGCGGTTGCAGGGCGACGGCTATGCGGCCTTCGCGTCCCATGTCAAGCAGAGCGGCGGCGAACCGGCTGCCCGGGTCGCGGTGGGTCCGGTCATCGAACGGGACTCGGCGGCGAGGCTGAAGACCGAGCTTGACCGCCGCTACGATTTCGAGGCCATGTTGGTGAGGTTCAGTCCCTGATGCCCATCGGGAACTTCGCGGTTGCCGATGTGGTGATGGCGATCGTGATCGTCGTGTCGGCCGTGTTCGGCCTGATGCGGGGTCTGGTCCGCGAAGTGCTGTCGCTGGCCATCTGGGCCGCGGCGCTGTTGCTGGGAATCGTGTTCGCGGATTCAGTGGCGGCAATGCTGGGACTGGACCTTAGCGCCGGTTTGCAGACCGCGATCGGTTTCGCAATCGTCTTCGTCGCCGTTCTGGTGGCCGGGGCGTTGGCACAGCGGTTTTTCGGCGGGTTGGTGGAGTCGACGGGCCTGACCGGCACCGACCGAACGCTAGGCCTGGTGTTCGGCACGGTACGGGGTGCCGCGGTCGTTCTGGTTGCGCTGATTCTGCTGCGGCCGTTCGCCGAATCCCGGGATTGGTGGGCGGAGTCCCTGATTGCACCGCCCCTGTTGACCTTCGAGAATGAAGTGATCGAACTGTTCGATCTCATGATGGATGCGATTGCAGATCCGCTTGAAGGATCCCCGGAAGGGCTTGGCACAGCGGCAGCCACGGAGTCATCCCATGGAACAACCCCGCAACCCGTTGATTCGCATGGACCCGTAGGGGCGACCCTTGCGGTCGCCCGGATTCGCGACGCGCGGGCGTTTGATGCCACCGCAGGCGCGGGACGGGACAAGCCCGTCCCCTACGGTGCCGTTTTCGCTTGCACGTCGATGGCCGAGCCCCGCGCTGGCGGCGAACTGGTGGCGTACCGGGAGGAACGAACATGTGTGGTGTAGTCGGCATCGTCAGCGCCTCCCCGGTCAACCAGCAGATCTACGATGCGCTCCTCGCCTTGCAGCATCGTGGTCAGGACTCGGCGGGCATGGTGACCTGGGACGACGCCTACCGGTTGAACCTGCGCAAGGGCAATGGTCTGGTGCGGGATGTCTTCGAAGAGCGCCACATGCATCGCCTGCGCGGCAACATGGGCGTGGGCCACGTTCGCTATCCCACCGCAGGAACGTCGAGCGCGGCGGAAGCGCAGCCGATGTACGTCAACGCCCCCTACGGCATCAGTCTTGCCCACAACGGCAACCTCACCAATGCAGAGCGCCTCGAGATGGATGTGTTCCGTGCTGGATTGCGTCACGTCAACACCACCTCCGACTCCGAGATCCTGCTCAACGTCTTTGCCCACGAACTTCACAAGATCGGCGTCTTCGAACCGCGCCCGGAGCACGTGTTCGAGGCCATTGCCGGGGTCAATCGTCGCTGTCGCGGCGCCTACGCGGCCGTGGCCATGATCAACGGTCGCGGAATCGCGGCATTCCGCGACCGTCACGGTATCCGACCGCTGGCGTTCGGGGTCAGGCAGGTGGAGGACGGCCACGGTGGGCATCGCCAGGAGGTGATGGTCGCCTCCGAGAGCAGTGCCATCAACATCCTCGGCTTCGATTTCGTCCGCGACATCCAACCGGGTGAGGCGATCTTCATCGATCTCAACGGCGCGTACGTCACCAAGCGTTGCGCTCCGCCGGCAGCCCATACGCCGTGCATCTTCGAACACGTCTACCTGGCCCGCGAGGATTCGATCATGGACGACGTCTCGGTCTACAAGGCGAGGCTCAGGATGGGTGAAAAGCTCGCGCAGCGGATCCTCGCGCGGTTTGGAAAAGTGCACGACATCGACGTCGTGATTCCGATTCCCGAGTCCAGCCGGACCTGCGCGATCCCATTGGCCTATGCACTGGGAGTGAAGTTCCGCGAGGGGTTCGTCAAGAACCGCTATATCGGCAGGACCTTCATCATGCCGGGGCAGAGTCAGCGGGCGAAGTCGGTTCAGCAGAAGCTGAACGCCATCGAACTGGAGTTCCAGGGCAAGAACGTCCTGCTTGTCGAAGACTCCATCGTGCGCGGCACGACCACCGGCGAGATCGTGCGGCAAGCGCGAAGAGCGGGCGCGCGCAAAGTCTTCATGGCGGTGGCGGCGCCGCCGGTCCGGTATCCGAACGTCTACGGCATCGACATGCCGGCGGCACACGAGTTCGTGGCCAACGGCCGCACGGAAGAGGAGACCGCCGAAGCCATCGGGGTCGACTGGCTTGTCTACCAGTCCATCGACGACCTCGTGGCCGCCGCCGCCGAGGGCAACTCCAGGCTAAGGCGTTTCGAATGTTCCGTGTTCGACGGCGAATACGTCACCGGCGACATCGACGGCGACTACCTGACCCAGTTGTCCCAGACGCGCAGCGACAGGGTAAAGCGGCGCCGAGACGCGGAGATCGTCGGCGACACCACCGTGATCGAACTCCACAATCATGCCTGACCGCGGCCGCGGTGATGACGCCGCGACCGCCGTGCCGTCTCGGCCATTGCGCAGAACGCCTTGCGTGGGCGTGTGTTCAACAACCTATGGCGACCTCGTGTGTCGTGGCTGCAAACGCTATGCGCACGAGATCGTCGGCTGGAACGCCTACAGCGACGACCAGCGTGAGCGCGTATGGACGCGGCTCAACGCGCTGCTGAAGGACAGCGTACGCGCGCACATCGACGTGGTGGACGAAGGCAAGCTGCGCGCAGTTGCCACGCGACTGAAACTCCACGACGCGGCCGAACTGCCACCTGAAGTGCTCGCCTTCCGCACGTTGCGGGCACGCTCCGTGCCGCTCGACGCGCTTGGCCTCCACCCGCGCAATGCCAGGCACTCCTCGATCGACACCGCGCGGGCGATCGACACGGAGTTCTACGTTCGCTCCCGAGCCCACTACGAGGCGAGCTTCAAGACGCTGACCTAGGCATTGTCGGGGATGTCGAGTCCCGTTCGGCCCAGGTTAAGCCGGCGTCGGTCGCTTCCGTTCGCGTGACCTTCTTTGGCAGCGGAAAGCAGGCTTACGCTGTCAGGGCAAAGCACGTCAATTCGGGATCGCCTTTGTCCAGCCGGAGTTTCCAGCCGCAACGGTCCCAATCGCCGAGCACGATGCGGCGCCGGCCCCCGCCGAGGTCGTGGATCCCGGGCCGGTGAGTGTGGCCGTGGACCATGAGGGAGACGGCTGCATCGTCCATGGCCCGGCGGATGCTGCTCGGCGTCACGTCCATGATGTTGGCGGCCTTGTTTTCGTTCGCAGCGATGCTCTTGGCGCGGAGTGACGCAGCTAGGGCTCGTCGTTCTTCGATGGATGAAGAAAGCACCTCGGATTGCCAGGCGGGCGACCGGAACACCGCCCGCATGCGCTGATACTCGGCGTCGCCCGTGCAGTAGGCGTCGCCGTGGGCGAGCAGTACTCGGTTCCCGTCGACTTCGACGACGCTCGGGTCCTCGATCAGTGTGGCACCCGTGTGCTCGGCGAATTGGGCACCGATCAGAAAGTCGCGGTTGCCGTGCATGACATATACCGCGCAGCGGCGGGAAGCGGCGGTAAGCGCATCGCGGATGGATGCGGCGACTGGCCCGTCGTCGTCGTCGCCGACCCAGACTTCCACGAGGTCACCGAGGATGTAGAACGCATCAACCGTCGCTGCCTCGCCATCGACAAGTTGTTGCAGACCGGCAAGCACCGCCGGCCGCGTTTCGTCGATGTGCAGGTCCGAGATGAACAGTGCGCTCATTGCCGCGTGCGTAGTTGGTCGGCGGTCTCCGCGGCGTAGAGCGTGTTGTCGAGCAGGGATGCCCGGGTCATGGGTCCCACGCCGCCGGGTACGGGGGTGATCCACCCGGCGAGAGGCGCCACTTCGTCGAAGCGGACATCACCGCGCACCTTGCCGTCGGCCTGCGCGACGATGCCGACGTCGATCACGATGGCACCCGGCTTGACCCAGTCGGCGGCGATTAGTCCGGCTTTGCCGGTTGCGGAAACCACGATGTCGGCTTGCGCGACATGGTCGCGTGTGGCCCGGGAAAACCGGTGCACGGTCGTGACCGTACAGCCGGCCAATAGCAGTTCCAGACCCATCGGGCGGCCGACGTGATTCGACGCGCCGACCACGGTAGCGTGCAGGCCGCGCAGGGCAACGCCAGTGTGGGCAAGTAGCGACATCACGGCCCTGGACGTGCAAGGCCGGATCGCCGGCTCGCGCAGCACGAGCCGTCCCATGTTGTTGGGATGTACGCCGTCCACATCCTTGTTGGGGAGTACCCGCTCCGTGACATGCACGGGGTCGATATGGTCCGGAAGCGGCAATTGCACCAGGATGCCGTCGAACATCGAATCCGCATTGAGCGCGTCGATCCTGGCGACGAGGTCGGACTCCGACGAATCGGCCGGCAGGTGCCATACCTGGGCATTGAAACCCACTTCGTGGCAGTCCTTGCGCTTGAGGCGGACGTATATTTCCGATCCCCGGTCGTCGCCGACCAGTAGGACGGCGAGACCCGGTCGGGTCATGCCATTCGCCAAACGTCGACGTACCTTCTCGGCGATGCCGTTGCGCAACTCCCGGGCAATGGAGTTGCCGTCCAGGATCTTCGCGGACACGGGAAACCTCCGGCTTACCGTGCCGCGTATTGTATGTCAGGGGCGTTGGTCGGGTTGGTTTGCGGCGGCGCTAACGCTGGTAAGTTGAACAGGCGGGCCGGGCAGGTCGTCCGCCGCCCGCGATTCGTTGACCGCCGGCAGGTCGAAGTAGAACAGGCTTCCCCTGCCCAGGTCGCTCTCGACGCCCAGTTCGGTGTCGTGGCGGCGCAGAATGTGCTTGACGATCGCGAGCCCCAAACCCGTTCCACCGTGGGCGCGGCTGTTGGCGACGTCGACGCGGAAGAATCTCTCGGTCAGGCGCGAGATTAGCTCGCGCGGTATCCCGTGCCCGTGATCCTCCACCTCGAAGCGGGCGCCCGCCATGCAGCGGTGCCAACGTACCGACACGTCCCCGCCGTTCGGGCTGTATTGGATCGCGTTGGTGACCAGGTTCATGAACGCGCTGTGCAGTTCGGCGGGCACGCCGCGAACCACGACGCCGGGTTGCGCATCGAGCAGGATGCGCTGCTTGTCGCTCGCCAGTTGCCTTGCTTCGTTGACCACGGAGGTCAGCATGGCGGGGACATTGACCAATTCGACGTCGTCCGCCTTCGGCGACGGCGAGGACTCGAGACGGGTAAGGGTCAGCAGGTCCTCGACGAGTGCTTTCATGCGCTGGGCGGGGGCGTTCAGCTTGTCGAGCAGGGTACGCAGGGTGTCCCGGTCGATGTCCTCGTCTTCGAGGGTTTCGAGATAGCCCATGACCACGGTCAGCGGCGTCCTCAGTTCGTGGGATACGTTGGCGATGAAGTCTTGGCGCATGGTCAGCAGACGGTCGAGTATCGTGACGTCGCGGATGAGGACGATGGAGCGGTCCGCATCGACGCGCAGGTGGCGAAGTTCGAGTCGGCGCGACTCGTCGGTGGGAGATACCATCTCGACGATCCCGCCTTCGACTTCGTCGTCCAACAAGGCACCGATGGAGGGGTCGCGGGCCAGCGACGTCAGGTTGCGCCGACGGTCCCGCGGCGAAAACCCGAGCAGGTTGCTGGCCGTCTTGTTGGCCAGTTCAATGACACCGCTGCGCTGCAACACGATCCAGCCATCCGGGATCGTGTCCAGGGTTCGTTGCAGCCAGCGCAACTCCTCCACCAGGCGCCGAGCCCGCCCCCGTGCGCCGGTCAGGGAGAACGTCAGGCGTTCGGCCACGGATTGCCAGGAAGACGACCACTGCCTGGGTCGACTCAGGGGTGCACGGGACCAGCGCTCGAAGGAGACGAACTCGACGGCCCCGAACGCGATCCAGACCGCAAGCGCCGCAGCGACGCCCCAGCCGACGTTGCCAGACAGCAGTCCAACGACCACGCCCCCGACGCCGCACGAGGCGGGCCGGACGAGGTCCCCGGGACTGATTGTCACGTTCGGCTCTCCACGGTCCTGAACGTCTCCGGCCGCGATCAGGGTTCCAACCACTCGATGTGTCTTTCACGCCGACTGCACCTTGAGTGTACGCCAGTTGGGTTGAACCACGGTGTCGGGTAGGCGAGGGCGTCGGGTGATAGGCCGACCGGGTGGCCGGCGGCGAGCGGCGTCAGGTGACGGGCGCTGGGACCGGCGACAGGCGGTACCCGATCCCGCGGACGGTCTCGACGGCCTTGTCCATGCCGAAGGGCATTAGTGCTTTGCGCAGTCGCAGTACATGTACATCGACCGTTCGTTCCTCGACATAGACGTTCCTTCCCCACACCCGATCGAGCAACTGGGTGCGGTCGAAGGCGCGATTGGGGTTGCGCATCAGGAGTTCGAGGAGGCGAAACTCGGTGGGGCCGACGTGAACCTGGTCGCCATTGACCCGCACCTGGTGGCCGCGGGTGTCGAGGGTCAGCTGGCCCACCGTTAGCACACCGTCCTCGGGTGTGCCGGTTCGTCGCAGGAGTGCCTTGATGCGGGCGATCAGTTCCTTGGGCGAGAAGGGCTTCGTGACGTAGTCGTCGATGCCCGCGTCGAAGCTCTTGAGCTTGTCGGATTCTTCGCCACGGGCGGTGAGCATGACCAACGGCAGGTCGCTGGTGATCGGATCGCGACGTAGCTTGCGGGCAAGGTCGATGCCGCTCATGCCGGGCAGCATCCAGTCGATGATCACGACGTTCGGCAGGGGACCGTCGAGTATTTGCAGGGCCTCCTCGGCAGTTCCGGCGGGAACGACCTTGAGCCCGCCCCGTTCCAGCGAGAAGGTGAGCATTTCCCGAATGTCGGTCTCGTCTTCGACGAGCAGCACGCAGTTGGAAGCCATTCCCTCGGCACCTGTCTCCTTGGCAGTTGGCGAGCGCAAACCTATCCGCGCAATATGACAATTTGATGATTATGCCATCGCCGCATTAGGCTTCGTACCCTCGTGCAGACTTGGGTTGTAGGCTGGCGTCTCGAGGAGCCGGCGATTTTTTCGAAACGCCTTCGAGAGATAGGGGGAACCAAATGGGGCAGAGACAGCTACGCGCGGCCGACGGCCATACCTTCGGACTCTACGAGGCCGTGCCAGCGGACGAGCCGCGCGGCGGCGTCGTCGTGATCCAGGAGATCTTCGGCGTCAATGCCCACATTCGCGAGGTTGCGGACAGCTATGCCGCGGAGGGCTATGCGGCACTCGCGCCGGCGCTGTTCGATCGAGTTGAACGAGACGTCGAACTGGGCTACGACCAGGCCGGAATGAGCCGTGGCAGAGAGCTTGCCTTTGCGGGCCTGGCCCGGGACGACGCGCTGCGCGACCTCCAGGCGGCCATCGAGGAAGCCGGGAAATACGGCAGGGTGGGCGTCGTGGGGTACTGCTACGGTGGATTGATGACTTGGCTTGCCGCTTGCCACCTGGAAGGCATTGCATGCGTGTCGGCCTACTACGGCGGCGGCATCGCGAACGAACTGGCGCAGACGCCGAACTGCCCCCTGATAATGCACTTCGGCGAACTCGACGCCCACATCCCGCTGGAGGATGTTCACCGGATCCGCGAGGCCTTGCCGAACACGCCGGTACACGTCTACCCGGCGGACCACGGCTTCAACTGCGATCACCGGGGCAGCTACCACGCCCCGTCGGCCGACACCGCTCGGCGACGGACGTTGAGATTGTTCCGGGAGCATGTCGGTTGAGGTCCGAGGAAGTAACCCGGCGACGGTGCGTTGGGTTCTTTCTCACCCGGGGCAAGCCCCGGCTGGGAGCGCCTGGGGGACCCCATCCGCAATCGTGGCGCCCTGGGTAA
>JAPPND010000033.1:0-5687 GCA_028818795.1 Gammaproteobacteria bacterium
CCCCGCGCCAGTGCGGTTCGGCACCGACCGGACGAAGTCGGTATTCTTGTCGGCTACGCCATGACCAGCCGCGTAATCTCCACATCCAAGCTCACGCGGACGTTTCGCGTTGGCGAATCCGAGGTGCATGCGCTCGACCAAATCGACCTCGAGGTGGACGAAGGGGACTACGTGGCCGTCATGGGACCGTCGGGCTCGGGCAAGACCACGTTGATGAACATACTCGGGTGCCTGGACCGGCCGGACTCGGGCGAGTACCGCCTACTCGGCCAACCGGTTTCGAGCATGGACGATGAACAGTTGTCGGCACTGCGCAATCAGCACATTGGGTTTGTCTTCCAGAGCTTTCACCTGCTGCCGCGCATGACCGCTCTCCAAAACGTCCTCGTCCCCATCCGCTATGCCGACGGTTGGGCCGAGGCGGGTTTGCGGCGCGGACCCGAACTCATGGATCGTCTGGGCCTCGCCGACCGCGCTCACCATACGCCCAATCAGTTGTCCGGGGGCCAGCGTCAGCGCGTCGCCATCGCGCGCGCCCTCGTGGCGAATCCGCCGCTGTTGCTGGCGGACGAGCCCACCGGAAACTTGGACTCGAAGACCGGACAGGAGATCATGGCGTTGTTCGATGGACTCAACCGCGAGGGCCAGACCATTCTGATGGTCACCCACGAAGACGAAGTCGCCGCCCACGCACGACGTGTCATACACATGCGCGACGGCCAGGTGGATCGTGTCGCCGTACAGCACTGACGACTCCCACCCGAACGCCCTACGCAGGATCGCCCTGCTGCGGACTTTAGGATTCGTGTGTGCGCTAGTCGCGGACTCGGTCGTCGCCGCCCCGCCCTACCTGACCGGCGTTGTCGATGACGCGGACTCGCAGGTCATCGAGATGCCGCGCCTGCCGGGCATGTGGCAGCGGCAGGTCGCGTGGCTGGCGCCGGAAGGCAGCACGGTTGCTCCCGGCGACCTCGTCGTACGGCTCGACCCCGGGGAACTGATTGCCCAGGAGGAGGCTGCGCAGACGGACCTGGAACAGCGACGCCTGCAGGCCGAACGCCGACTTGCCGAGACGATGCTGGCCATCCTCGATGCCCAAACCGCCGTCATCGAAGCCGAATCCGCCGTTCGCCTGGCGCGAATCGATGCCGAGATACCCGCCCACGCCACCCGGCAACTGGACCACGACCAGGACCAACTCGACCTGGCGACGGCGGAGCAGGCATTGGCCCGGGCCCGCGCAACCCTCGCCGACAAGGAGGAACAGCACGCCGAAGCGCAGCCTGTGACGGAGATGGCTATTGCCCGGGCCGAAGCGCACACCGAACGCCTGCGCGACGCCATAGCCCGAACAGAGATCTATGCCGACCGGGCGGGGCTTTTCATCCATGGCGAGAATCCCTTCACGGGCACCAAGATCTTCGCGGGGGAAACCCTGCCACCCACGATCAAGATCGCCGAGGTGGCGAGCCGCAACGCCCTGCGCTTCCGCTTCTGGGTCCACGAGGCCGACATCCTCAAGGTTCCCGCCGAAACCGAGATCGTGGTGACCGCCGACGCGATTCCATCCCTCGCCATCGCCGCCACCGTGGATTGGACTTCCAAGCAGGCCACGGCACGCACCGAGTGGAGTGAGGGCGGCTATTTCGAACTCCTGGCGCTGCCCGCCGAAGCCGTGCCGCCCGACTTGATACCCGGCATGGCCGTCATGGCCGCGGCGAGACCATGAGAGCGCCGACCCTACGGCCGAGCGGCGCAAGGAACAAAGCCGTCGGGGACGGGCTTGTCCCGTCCCGTGCCGGCCAACGCAGACACCCCGATGCGGGCGACGACAAGCGTCGCCCCTACGGCGTCAGGCAATTCAACGGCTCGCGGATCTGTTCCATGCGACGCCAAGTCGTCGTCGCGGCACTCCTCTTGGCGCTGGCGGCAAGCGCCCACGCCCAACGCACGATCGAACTGCGCGAAGAAGATCGTCCCGTCACGATCGCCGCCAGCGGCATCGTCATCTCCACGGATGTGCTCAAGTTCGGCGCGCCGCCCAGCAGAAACTGGGCATTGCCGATCAGCCAGATTGCCGAGGAAGGGAAAACGGTCGCCGAAGGCGACCTGCTCGTGCAGTTCGACGCCAACATGCTCGACAACCGCGTGCGCGAACTGGCCGGCAATCTGGCTGTGAGCCGCGGCGAGTTGACCTCCCTCGCGGAACAGCAGGCGCAGGAGACGGCCGACGAGAAGGTCGCACTCGCAGCTGCCGAAAGCCAGGCGACTCGCGCGAACCGAAAGGCCGAACAACCGGCCGAGTTGATCCCCGCCATCGAGTACCGCAAGCTCGTCGAGCAGAAGCGTCTCGCCAACGAGAAGCTCAAGCGCATTCGGCAACGGCAGCCCTTGAGTGCCCGACTTCGGGAGGCCAAACGGCAGGAACTCGAAGTGAATACCCGCCGGTTGGAGATCATGCATGCCGCCGCCGTGCGGGAACTCGAGGCCCTGACCCTCCGTGCGCCCCGAAGCGGCCTCGTGATCATCGGTACCGACCAGTTCGGGAACAAGCTCGACGTTGGCAATCCTGCCCACCCTGGACTCGCCGTCGTCGAACTCGCCAACGACCGCAAGCTGGCCGTCCAAGCGGAGATTCCGGAACACTTGGCGGCGCGCTTGGCCGTGGGCCAACGGGCACGTGTGACCGTCGACTCCGCGGGCGGTTCGGAGCTCGAGGGGAAGGTGGCCAGCGTGGCGAACACCGTTCGCCGACAATCGCGCCAGTCCCAGGCCAACGTGCGTGACATCACCGTGAGCTTCCCGGTGGACGCACCCAAGGGACTTCGACTCGGCATGTCCGTGCAGATCACGGTCGAGGTCGCCGTGGTCGAGGACGCGATCGCCATCCCGGTCACCGCGGTCAGCTACCGTGGCGGCTCTCCCGGCGTCGTCCTGGCGAACGGCGACTGGCGAGGAATCGGACTCGGCGAGCGCAGCGGCGGCATGTTCGTCGTTGCCGACGGGCTCGAACCCGGGCAAAAGGTCAGGCTGTGAAGGCGCCGCGGCATCGACCGCCGATACCCATGCTCGCCGCTTCGCTCGCGGTCTGCGTGGCCTGCACGGACGGTGTCCGGCAACCGACGGTGACCATCGAGGCGCGGGACCATCGCTTCGTCGTGCAGGCCAGAGGCGAACTGATCGCCTCCGAGGCCGTCGACATCCGGGTTCCCGACGGGCTCAACATGGGCTTCGACATCGCCTGGATCGTGCCCGAGTACTCGGAGGTCAAGAAAGGCCAGGTGATCGTCCGGTTCGACGACACCGACATCGAGATGAGTCGCGAGAACATCGTCGTCGAGGTGGCCACCCGGGACCTTCAGCTCGGCGTGCACTCCCAGGACAGCGCCATCGCCCGGACGCTGATCGACCACGAACGGGAACGCGTGGCGGGCGAACAGGACATCGCGAGGACCTTCACCGACATCGACGAACCGTTGCTGTTCAGCCGCAACGAGATTCTCGACGCGCTCGGCGACCTGAACCTGCTCGAGGTGCAGGATGCCTACTTCGCGTGGGCCGCCGAGACGCACGACCGCCGAACCAATGCCGAACTGCACCGACTCATCGCCTTCCGTGACACCAGCCGGGCCCAACTCGACAAACAGGAGTCCGCGCTCGCGGTCATGGAGCTGACCAGCCCCGCCGACGGCACCTTTGTCTACGCACGCACACCCTGGGGCGAGAAGCTGACCCAGGGCCAACGCGTGTTCCCGGGCCGGTCCGTCGGCCTGTTGCCCGTCAAGGGCAAGGTCAGGGCGCGCATCTATGTCCCCGAGGTCGATGCCATCGGCTTGGCAGCCGACCAGGAAGTCACGCTGCGTCTCGACAGCGACGTCGGACGCACGTTCGCGGCTCATGTATCCAGCGTCTCGTCGGTTGCCATTCCGCGCAGCCGCGACAACCCCCAGAAGTACTTCGTTGTCGAATCGGAACCGTCCGAGGTGGACGCCGACCTCATGCGCGTCGGCAGCAGCCTCCACGCCACGATCGTGACCGGCCAGGTCGAAGGCGGCATTCTGCTTCCCCACCAGGCCGTGTTCTACGAACAGGACCAACCCTTCGTGTACGTCGTCGAGCGCAACAGGACCGAGCGCAGAGAGGTGCGGCTCGGCCACGAGAGCCCAACGCTTGTCGAAATCGCAGCGGGTCTGAACGCGGGAGACAAGGTCGGGGTCGCCGCACCCGAGGGTGGTTCGGGGTGACCTGCGCCGCGTGCGTATGAGTCCGAGTCCTACGCCACCCAACGCCGCCGTCCATGACGCCCGATAGGATGTTGTCCAGGCAGGTCCGGCAGTCCGCACGGCACTGGCTGCCGGACATCCGCCAGGCGCTGGCCCAGTTGGCCCACCACCGCTTGCGCTCGGCGCTGACCCTGCTCGGTATGGTGTTCGGCGTAGGCGCCGTCATCGCCATGCTCGCGGTCAGCGAGGGCGGTCGCCGCGAAGCGCTAACCATGATCGAGGGCATGGGTGTCGACAACCTGATCGTCGATGCAACGAATCCACCCGGGGAGGCAGGCAAGGACGCGCGCAAGCACTCCGCGGGACTGTCGATCGCCGACGCCAACGCACTTCTCGAGACGCTTCCCTTCGTGGAAGATTGGGCAGGCGTTCGGCCGGTAAACACCTGGAACCTGTTCTCTCGCCACGGCCAGAGCCACGCGCAAGTCTGGGCCGTGAGCCCGTCGTACTTCGAACTCACCCGCCTGAGCTCTACCGCCGGCGAGCTGTTCGACGACGAGGTCAACGACCGATTCGCACAGGTTGCCGTGCTCGGCGAGACGGCGGCCCGGTCCTTGTTCCCGAACGGCGATGCGGTTGGCCAGTTCGTCAAGGTGAACCACCTTTGGCTCAAGGTCGTCGCCGTGCTCCGCGATCGGCAACTTCCCGACGACGAATTCCAGGGCGTTGATGTCGGTGGCGAGGGCGACCGGGTCTACCTGCCCCTCGAGACCGCGCTGAAACGCTTAACTATTCCCGCCTGGGATTCGGAACTCACCCAACTCAAGCTGCGCCTGGCCGGCGGGTTCCCGCCCACCTCTGCGGCAAGCGCCGTCCAACACCTCCTCGACCGTCGCCACGGTGGGCAGAAGGACACGCGGTTGACGGTGCCGGTCCGGCTCCTTGCCCAGCACCAGCAGACCCAGCGCATCTTCACGATCGTGATGTCGGCGGTGGCGGGCATCTCCCTCCTGGTCGGCGGCATCGGCATCATGAACATCATGATGGCGAGCGTCATGGAACGCCGTTCGGAGATCGGCCTGCTACGCGCGGTGGGCGCCCGGGAGAAGGACATCGTCCGGCAGTTTCTCGTCGAGGCCACCCTGATCGCCCTGTTCGGGGCCGCTGCGGGGGTGGTGCTCGGCGTGGTCATCGCCTACGTCATCGCCGCCTTCGCCGGTTGGGCCGTTGCCTGGTCGCTGCCGGGCATCGCCATGGCGGTCGTCGTGTGCATGGCGATCGCAGTCGGCTTCGGGGTATATCCGGCGATGTCCGCCGCGCGCCTTGATCCGGTGGCGGCGTTGCAGACGGAATAGCGCCGGCGCCATGGCGGATGTAGATCGCTACGTGCGCTCGAACGGCGCCTGCCTTTGGACGTACGCGAGCGGCAAGGGCACGCCGTTCCTCATGTTCAACGGCGGTCCG
>JAPPND010000033.1:5787-37012 GCA_028818795.1 Gammaproteobacteria bacterium
CCGAGCCTGGCGCTCGCCTACGCGCTTCGTTACCCGGACCACGTCATCGGACTGATCGGCATCGCGGGCGGCATGTTCGTGAACGACCGCACTTGGAGCGAGGCGTACCACCGCAATCGCGACACGGTTGGCGAGGACTTGGGAGGCGTGGTCTTCACCGCCGATGAGAACGTGAACCCGGAAGGCAACCGGTCCTGGCGCGAGTACATCAAGCGTCCCGCGTTGTTCCGCGAGATCGCGGACCTCCCGATTCCGGCCACTCTCATCAACGGTTCAGAGGACATCCGGCCGAATTGGCCGACCCGGCAATTGGCGGCGTTGATGCCCAATGGACGCTACGTCGAGATTGCCGGCGCCGCCCACACGGTTTGGCTGACGCACGCTGCCGAGTTGCGCACGGCTGTGCGCGAGGCAGTCGCGCGAATACGACAGGCCGAGTAAGGACGAGAGCGGCTTTGGGCATCTACGCTACACTCCCCAAGCCAACCGCAACGTGCCGATGAACAACCGGCGCGGCTAGACAAGGAGTCACCATGTCGCTTAGCACCTATCTGACCTTCGACGGCAACTGCCGCGAGGCTTTCGAGTTCTACCGATCCGTATTCGGCACGGAGTTCGTGGTACTTAGCACCTTCGCCGAAGCACCCGAGGATATGGACGTGCCCGATGCGCACAGGGACAACGTGATGCACGTGACCCTGCCGATCGGTTCGAGCGTTCTCATGGGCAGCGACAACGACCCCTCCGGACCGCCCGTCGTGGTCGGCAACAATTTCTCGATTTCCATCGACACCGAAGGTCGTCAAGAGAGCGACGACCTCATCGGCAAGCTATCCGACGGTGGCGCCGTGACCATGCCGATGCAGGAGACCTTCTGGGGATCCTATTTCGGGACGTGCACGGACAGGTTCGGCATCAACTGGATGGTCTCCTGCCACCTGTCGGCGTAGGGCCTTCAACCCGATCCGTACCCACAGTCGTCGACGACCCCGCCCCACGGTCTGGCGCACACCACCTCCGGCGGGTCGTCGCCATCGCGGGGATTTGGGCCGGGGCTGAGACCGTCTGGGCCGCCGACTATGTCGGCTCGACGGTCTGCAAGTCCTGCCACGCAGTCGAGGCGGCGGCCTGGGAGCGCTCCGACCATTTCCGCGCCATGCTGCCGGCCACGGCGGCCGCCGTTGCCGGCGATTTCGCGGACGTCCGGGTCACGTTCCACGGCATGGACACGCGGTTCTTCCGCGAGGGTGACGACTACTTCGTCGAGACCGTAGGACGCGCTGGAAATCGCGGCAAATACCCCGTTCGGTACACGTTCGGCTACCGTCCGTTGCAGCAGTACCTATTGGACCCGGGCGACGGCGTCCTTCAGGCGTTCGACATCGCCTGGGATACGCGGCCCGCGCCAAACGGTCAACGCTGGTACCACTTGCAGCCAGACGAACCGATGGCCCCGGAACACCCCTTCTTCTGGACGGGACACGCGATGAACTGGTCGAGCCATTGCGCGGACTGCCATTCGACAAATGTCGTCAAGAATCTCGACCCCACCACCGTCAAGTTCCAGACCGACTACGCCGAGGTCAACGTGGCGTGCGAAGCCTGCCACGGCCCGGCGGGCGAACATGCAAGGCTGGCGAAGGCCGGGACGCTGGCCGAATCGGTCCATTCGGGCTTTGGCGTCGGCTTGGGGGAACGTCTCCAGTGGAGATTCGCGCCGGACAATCCGATTGCCGAACCGTTCGGCAACCCGACCGACCGGGACACCGACATGTGCGGCGGCTGCCACTCGCTACGCACCCCGCTCGTCACCGACACGGTGGGCAAGCCCTACCACGAGGCGTACCGCTTGGAGCTGCCCGACGACATCCGCTATTTTCCCGACGGGCAGATCCGGGAAGAGGTCTTCGTGCTCGGATCGTTCCTGCAAAGCAGGATGCATGTCCGCGGCGTACGGTGCGGCAATTGCCACGAACCGCACAGCGGCGAATTGCGTTTGCCCGGCAACGGCGTCTGCGCCCAATGCCACCGCGCCGATACCTACGACGTCCCGGGCCATCATCGGCACACCGCGGGGAAACCCGGCAGCGCATGCGTCGACTGCCATATGCCGGCGCGGACGTACATGGGTGTGGACGACCGGCGCGACCATTCGTTCCCCATTCCCCGCCCGAACCTGTCTCGGGAACTCGGGGTTCCAAACGCCTGCGTGGACTGCCACCAGGGCAAGGGCAACCAATGGGCCGTCGAGTCGATGCGGGGTTGGGGCGTCGTGCCGGACGCGGCGCACTGGAGTCTTGTGCACCGGCGCTTGCGACGGGGGGATCCGGAAGCCTTGGCGGCGGTGAAGTCGCTGCTCGAGGACGACGACTTGGCACCGCTGGTGAAGGCGAGCCTCCTCGCGCAGACCGCGAATCTGGGAAGTACCACGCTCACTGACGTGCTTAGACCGTGGATTGCCCACCCTGATCCACTGATTCGTCGCGGCACGGTGGCGGGAACGATGGGCCTGTCCGGCGACGTTCGCTGGTCGATGCTGGCCAACCGGCTCCGCGACTCGCATCCGGGGGTGCGTTTCGAGATGGCTATCGCGCTGTCCGACATCTATCCCGGACTGTCGCCGGCAGCGCGCCGCGCGGCAGCCCCGTTGCTTGCCGACTACCGGGCCGCACTCGCCGCGTCGACCGACCTCGCCGCCACGCAAGCTGCCCTTGCGCGCCTGGAGGTCACGCTGCGCCGAACCGCACTGGCGGAACGCGCCTTTGTGCGAGCCCTTGAGATCGACCCCGCATCCTTGGTGGCCTTGGTGGACTTCGCAGACCTGCGACGCGCCGAGGGCCGGGAACAGGAGGCGGGGATGTTGCTTCGCCGAGCGCTGACCGTTGCCCCGGATAGCGGCACCGCAAATGTGGCTTACGGTCTGCACTTGGTACGCCTCGACCGCCACGATGAAGCGCTGACACCGCTATCCATTGCGGCACAGGCCCCGGATGCGCAGCCGAGATTCGTCCACATCTACGCCGTGGCGCTGGACTCCGTCGGACAGCGCGAACGAGCGCTCACCGCGTTGCGGGAAGGAATCGCCCGCTGGCCCTGGAGCCTCGACCTGCTGACGACGCTGGTGCTCTACATCGAGGATGGTGGTTCGCCCGAACTGCGCCGACATCTCGACACCCTCGAAGCCCTTGCGCCCGACTCGCCGCAAGTGCGGGCACTCCAGGAACGCTACGCGGCGATGCCGAGTCAGCAGTGAACCGACCGACTCACCGACCCCGACATGGTTACCACGGCTTCAACTCCTCGGGCAGGTCCGTCAGCGCGACCGCCCGGATCTGCTTCGCCATGTCGAACGAATGCCGACCCGCATGTATGACGATTAGACGCTGAAGCTTCAGGTCCGCAAGGGCGTTCCGCATCGACGCGGTGATGCTGGGGGCGGATGTGCGTTTGACCTCGAATCCCCAACGTCTCCTGCCGCGAACGACTAAGAGGTCAAGCTCCGCACCGGTATGCGTAGCCCAGAAGTAGCACTCCTGGGACCGCACCGACAGGAACGAGGCCACTTGGTTGATCACGAAACCCTCCCACGACGCTCCGACCTTGGGATGTACGTCAAGGTCGGAGCGGTTGGTCACGCCAAGCAGGGCATGCAGTAAGCCGGAATCCGCGAGATACACCTTCGGCGCCTTGACCTGACGCTTTTTGAGGTTCTCGTGCCATGGCTGGAGCTGCCGCATAACCAACGCCGAAGTGAGGATGTCGAGGTAGTGTCGGACAGTGGCGTGGTTCACGCCGAAGTTTCGGGCAAACTCCGAGGCGTTCCAGACTTGGCCGTGATAGTGCGCCAGCATGGTCCAGAAACGCCTAAGCGTGGCGGCGCTGACCCGAATGCCAAGCTGCGGCATATCGCGCTCGAGAAACGTGCTGATGAAGTCCTCGCGCCAGTCCCGGCTCTTCGAGTTCGATGACGCCAAGTACGAACGCGGAAAGCCGCCTCGAAGCCAGAGCATCGAATGATTCTTGATGCCTACTTCCGGCAGGGAGAAACCGTCGAGTGAGTGCAAAGCCAGACGCCCCGCCAAGGTCTCGTTCCCCTGCCGAAGCAGCGCGGGTGAGGCACTGCCCAGTACCAGGAAACGGGTACGGATTGGTCTTCGATCCGCCAGCACGCGAAGTAGCCGGAATAGCCCCGGCATCCGGTGAATCTCGTCCAGGACAACGAGTCCCCGTAGAGGTTCGAGTGCCATTTCCGGATCCGCCAACCGGGCAAGGTCGCTTGGACGCTCCAAGTCGAAGAGGTGGCAAGGCTGTTTCCACGCTGCTTGGACGTTCCTTGCCAGCGTGGTCTTGCCTACCTGCCTGGCACCGAGTATGGCGACAACCGGATTGTTGCGCAGCAGCGATTGCAGCCGAGCCAGATGTTGAGGACGCCGTATCACGACGGCACTATACTCTGAAATATGATGGATAGCCTATCAGATTTCATGGTATCGCAGCCACGTCGGCGATGTGTCGACCGGCACGCGGTATCGTCTGGCAGCCCTTCCGGGAGACCGTCAGCGGGACTATTGCCGCGCGAGCCCGGCAGAGCGGCCAGTGGGCTACACTGCGCGTGTCGAAGATCATGCCCACTTGAGGAGCGGACTTGAGCGAGGCGACACACGACCCGGGCCTCGGCACGCCAATCCAATCGGAGGCACCGACCTCCCAGTTCGGCCTGCTTGGCACGCGTCGGCTCGCGCCGCTGTTCGTCACGCAGTTTCTCGGGGCGTTCAACGACAACCTGTTCCGGTGGGCCTTTGTGGCCGTCCTCACTTTCGGCGGCCTGATCGCCGCCGACACGTCACGCGTATACAACAACCTCGCGGCCGTTCTTTTCATCCTGCCGTTCTTTCTGTTCTCGGCAACGGCGGGCACGCTGGCCGACCGGTTCGAAAAATCGAGACTCGTGCGTTTCGTCAAGATCGGCGAGATCGGCGTCGCGGCGCTTGCCGGAATCGCGCTATACCTGCAAAGCGTCCCGGCGCTGTTCACCGTACTCTTCCTGCTCGGCGTGCAATCGACGTTTTTCGGGCCTTTGAAGTACTCGATCCTGCCGCAGCATCTCGACTCCCGGGAACTGGTGGGCGGCAACGCCATGGTCCAGATGGGTACCTTCGTGGCGATCCTGCTCGGCACCATCGCCGGTGGGGTCGTCGGCGACTTGGAGGACGTCTCGCTGTTGCTGTTCGTCTTCGTGGTCGCCGTGGCGGTCATGGGCTACCTCGCATGCCGGTGGATTCCGCGTGCGGAACCCACGAAGACCGACAATCTCGGCTGGAACCCCGCCGTCGAAACCTGGCGTTTGATCACGCTCGCCCGGGAACGCAAGGCGGTCTTCCTATCGATACTCGGCGTGTCCTGGTTCTGGCTGCTCGGCTCCGTCGTCCTTGTGCAGATCCCGTCGCTGGTTCGCGACCTGTCCGGCGGGCAGCCTGTCGTGACGCTGATCATGGTGGTCTTCACCGTCGCCATCGCCATCGGCTCGCTGCTCTGCGAGAAGCTCTCGGGACGGCGTGTCGAGGTCGGGCTGGTACCGGTCGGCGCTGCGGGGGTCAGCCTGTTCGGCCTCGACGCCTACTTCGCGATCAGCGCCATTGCGCCTGGGGAAGTGGAGCGCACCATCATCGAATTCCTTCGGACCCAAGGCGTGGCGCGACTCCTTTTCGATCTGACGATGATGGGCATCTTCACCGGCCTCTACGTCGTGCCGCTGCAGGCGAACATCCAGTCTCGAACGCCCAACGACCGGCGTGCCAGGGTAATCGCGGCCAACAACGTGCTTAACTCGCTGTTCATGGTGGTGGGTGCCGGTTTCGCGATCGGTTGGCTTCTCCTCGATGGCACCATCCAGGGACTCATCGCCGCCTTGGCGGTCATCAACGCCGGCGTTGCGGTGTTCATCTTCTACCAGGTGCCCGAATTCGCCATGCGATTCCTGGTCTGGGCGATCTCCCACACCATGTACCGGGTCCGCCACCAAGGGCTCGACACGGTTCCCGAGAAAGGACCGGCCGTGCTGGTCTGCAACCACGTCAGCTACATGGACGCCTGTCTCCTCGCCGGGTCCGTACGACGACCGCTCCGCTTCGTCATGCACCAGAACATCTATAGGCTACCGGTGCTCAACTTCATCTTCCGCACCGGGCGCACGGTGCCGATTCTTCCCGAGACGGAAGACCCGGGGGTTTACGAGGCCGCGTTCCGCGACGTTCGCGAGGGGCTGGCCAATGGCGACCTCTTCTGCATCTTCCCGGAGGGCAAGCTCACCCTCGACGGCGAGGTCGACCGGTTTCGCAAGGGAATCGAGCGAATGGTCGAGGAGACGCCGGTGCCGGTGATTCCCATCGCGCTGCGCGGTCTGTGGGGCAGTTTCTTTTCTCGGGAGGGCAAGGGCGCATTCCGGCGCGGCCCCGGTCGGTTCTGGAGCCGCGTGGACATCGTCGCGGGCGACACCGTGGCAGCGGAGGCGGTAGAAGCCAACGACCTGCGCGAGCGGGTGCTTGCATTGCACGGAAACAACCGGTGACGAGGACTCCGGCGAACTTAAGCTACCGCGATGTCGACATCTATCCGCCCTACCCCCACGAGGATCCTCGGCATCTCGTCGGCCCAGCGGACGACGGCGAACTCGTCCGGGTTGCCAAACTCGACGACCGCGTAGTCGGTGCCTACCGCCTTGTTCGGACCGGCGAGGTGCGATTCGCGATCAAGGCCCTCGTCATCGACGAGAACTACCGCGGCCACGGCATTGGCCGTTGGCTGCTCGGCCACGCCATCGGGATCGCCGAGTTGAAAGGCGGGAGGGTCATCGATGCCCCGCTTGCCGCGAAGAGGTTCTTCGTCGAAAGCGGTTTCGAGCCGGTCGGCGACATGCTCCGTTTGGAATTGGCGCCCGAATAGCACGGCGCAAACCTCCGGACCGGAGGGCATCGGCGAGGTTTTGCTGGAGGCACCCGCGCCGACGGCGTGGAAACCGGCCATCGGGGCCGGATCGACAGCACCGTCACGGAGACGCTGCCTCCCAGCGGCTGTCGGTCGTGATGCGCCGTTCCCAAACACCCGCCCAGCGCGATGTCCAACCGGACTGCGTCCCAAGTCCCGCTTACAGTTTGTCGATCCCGGCGTAGCAACCAAGCAGCCTGCTTTTGCCCCACTTATATAATAAAATAGTCTATTAAATAGCTTGCCCCCCTCCCCCCCAAGCATAAGTGAGAATCTTCAACACCGTTTCGGCGATGACAAGCTGCATTGGGGCTGTCAAACATCTGGTGCTGCTGGAGCCGCGACAATGCTTGAAGGGGGAACCAAAGTGAGACGATTGACGATGGCTGCGGCGTTGGCATGCGCCACGGTGGGGTTTGCAGATGGACGATATTCTCGTGCAGTGCCCCAGCGACGTACCGCTGGCTTGTATCAACGAATGCGAGGCGTGGGGCGAATGCATCGTCCGGTGCGATGTTCTGGGGCGTTGCAACCGGGACACCGCAGTCGAATGCTGGTTTCAGGCGACCGACTTCCAGCGGTGTCTCGATGCGAACGCGCCGGACTTACCGCTGCCGACCGACCCGGGGGTCTTCGTTCCTCCGACTCCCGGTGCCTGCCCGGCGGGCCAGCACTCCCACAACGGGAATTGCCACGCGGACCACGTGTGCGGGGCCGACGAAATCGGCGGCGGCTCGGCGGAATGCCAAGCGTGCGGCGCGGGACAGGTCCCCAACCCCGACGGGACGGCCTGCCAATCCTGCCCCCACGGGGAGGGCAGCCCGGGCCAGTGCAACTCCGATCCCTGCGGCCGTGACGCGACCGACTCGGCGGCGCTCGCGTTCGTAGGCGGAATTGGGAAGGAGCCGCAGGAACAAGGCGTGACATTCTACTGCAAGGGCGGCAAGAGCATCGAAGAATACGGATGGGCATCCTCGACTGCGGCGAACGCGTGCGGGGTTTCGGTCAGCGTGCCGAACCTGCCGTCCTGCTGGACCGGGCACCATCGGGCTGACGACTGTAGGCTGTCGTTTACCCACACGCACCCATGGTTCACTTGGCCAGCGGACAAGGGAGTAAGATGCGGATTGCGCGGCAACGTCCTAGACACGGAGGAAGAGATGGATGATCAGAACAGAAGGGGTTTGGACTTCTCCGGCGTCGATGTCAGCGCGGCGGACCAGTTTGGCGTGGAATCCCATCTTGGGGTGTCTGACCGCTCCTGTACGAGGGCCCGTCGACTAAGCGACGAGCGCGAGGTGATCGCGGGAGCCTGTACGTCGCCAACGGCGATCTGATGGAAACGGGACGGAGTGTATCGACAATGAAGGGAACGAACATCCGCCTGGCTGCTGCAAGCCTACTCTGCGCGGCCACATCGTGGGCCGGGCCGGTGCCCGAAGGGGCGATGGCCGACTACCATGTGCAATGCAATTTCGGAACGACCCATTCAGAAGCGGCGTGCGCCGCGCTGGTCGATCAGCTCCGGGAACTGCAACACCCGACTCGGGTGGAGAGGCTGGCTCTGCTCAAGGCGCGGGACATGCTGGCCCGACATCGTGGCAGCCCCGTCCTAGAGGGGGAACTCTGCGCTGGCGTCGGTGCTGTCGTGCGGGACCATCCCGACTACGCCGAGGCCGTCTACTACCTCGCCGTCGATTGCTCCGCAGGCCGCGACGAGTTCATGGCCCGGCTGCGCCGGGTCTTGGAGATCGAGCCGGACAACTACGATGCGCTCTCCACGATGCTTAGTTTGGCCGAGGGCTTCTGGGGGGAGGGACGACTCCCCGGCCCAGACGTCCCCGATGTCGCCCCCGAAACGCTCGCCACGTACCGGGAGGCGCTTTACGAGGCCGCTAGGGAACGTGTGGCCTGGAAGGCGTCCATCTACCCGAAGAAGCACGACGGGGTGGTCTGGCAAGATCTGTTCCGCGCAGCAGGCCGCATCCTCGCCGCAGCCGACCGGGCAGGCGACGACGAGGCCGCAGAGGCCCTACGGGCGCGCATCCGCCGGGACGCCGGCTTCGACACGCTCGACTACGGCGAGGACGGTACGCTAGCACTGGCCTGTCAGCCGATCAGCCTCCTAGAGGAGGTCTGCCTGTCGGCGATCGAGAAGCTGGCAGCGGTGGCCTCCGCGGACGGCCTGCCGCTGCCCGGCGACGTTCTCGAGGTCGTCGGGGACGTGACGGAACGCCTGCGCTACCGAACGTGCTCCGTTAGCCTGTCCGGCGACACCTACGGCGGGGGCATGACGGTCCTCAGCGGTGACCAATGCCGCGGGGCGGAGGCGACGGAGAGCAGCGCGGTGGCCCGGTTGCGGGCCGTGCTTGAGCACCACGGCGGCGCATGGTCGTCGGAGCACCACCGCGTGCACTCGCAAGGGTTCCTAGGCGACGCTGCGCGACTGGACGGGCTGCGCGAGGCACTGCGTGCAGACCCGGGGAACGCACGTGCGCGCTGCGACCTGACGCGTGCGCTGGCGGCGCGTGGGCGGGCCGTCGAGGCGCACGGCCTCGAGGGCGGCGACACGGACTGCCCGACGGACGATCCCTTGTCTGGGTTCACTTGGGTCGACCGCGACGACTACGTCGCTTGGCTGGAACGGAATTGGGAGGAGGCGCGGGAGGGAGGGCCCGAAGCGAACCGCCGGTCCGCGCCCGGGCGCGATTGACATCCCGACGCGCTCCGGATCTTCGACGATCCCGCAGGCGTTTCGCTACGTCCGTCCGGTTCGAGGTGATCAGCAGGATGCCCCGCTCGTCGCGCCGCGACACGAGCTGGAAGAACAAGTTGCGCCGCGTGCGCCTCGAACGGCAGCCGCGGAGGCGGTTGGATGGCGACAACCTTCGCGGGCGGGTGCTTGCTCCTGCGCGGGAACAACCGGTGACGGGAAGCTCCGCGAATTTCAGCTACCGCGGCTACGGCATTGGGCGTTGGTTGCTTGGCCACGCCATCGGGATCCCCGAATAGTCCGTTAGGTCCGTTCTGGTTCCGGTACGGCGCAGACCTCGGGACACGCTCGACCGATCCAATCCGAGTCGCGCAGCCAGGCGCGCTGATAGGTGAGCGACCGCTCGAAGTTGCCGTGGTCGAAGTGCAAATTGGCGAGGTTCTCGAGGGTGATGTCGAGTTGCCAAACGGCTCCCTCTATCGCGAGGATCGCTTCATAGGACTCGATGGCGGCTTCCACGTCGCCCCGGCTCATGTGAGCCCGCGCCAGCATCAGGTGCAGCGCCACCAAGTCGGGCGCCTCGAGCCGCGTCGTTCGAAAGCGTCGAGATTGCTTCAGCCCGCCTGCGGGACTCAATGCCCTAAAGGTGGTCGGTGACGCACGTTGCGTATCGATCATCTTGCCGAGCGCGCCAACGACTCGATCAACCCGGCCCATCTTGAGCTGGGTGCGTGCTGCAAGCAGCACCTGGTAGGTGGCAAACTGAATCTTGTGCCGACCGACATCGCGAGTACGCGGGTCGTTCGCGCCGACGACATAGGGCGAATCCGGCGAGCAGATCACCGAACAGGCGACGCTCACCGCTCCATCCATGGCGTCGACGGCAAGTTGGGGTTCCTCTTTCGCCACGTAGGCGAGTGTCGTCAGCGTCCTGATCCGGGCCAATTCCTGATCGTTCAATCTATCGACACGGTCGAGCATCGAGCCGAGGGCATCGGCCGCAGCTTCGGGGTTCCCCGCACGGATGTTCGCTGCGGCCTCCTTGGTCCGCTCCCTGACCGACGCGTCGACATCGTCAAGATGCGACAAGGGCATCTCCGGGGCCAACGCGACTCCCCTTGTGCCGATGCGCAAACCCCAGATGACCAACTCCAAGGCGCGCCGGTCGTCCGGCGAGTCCACGGCATGCCACAAACCACCGACGATATTGGCTGCAGCGAGCAACAGACGGGCTTCGGCCTCGTGTTCCTCCGTCGGGACGGATGGCGTATCGGGACGCGCCTCGGCATTGGACGCGGGCGTCCCGACCGCAGGCGGCGACGCGCTCGCGCACCAGGAGGCGACAATCACCAGCGCCAGTGCGAGTCGCATGCGTCGATCATCGGCTAGACCGACGAGGGTCGTCAATGCGAGCGGTCAGCCAGCGGCAGCGCGGAGCGCCCGATCTACGTAGACCGCATCGCCGAGGCGCCGGCGCAGTTCCCGCTCGAGACCGGCAATGGGATAGAGGTTCTGTGGTGCCCGGGGATCCTTGTGGGGCTCGGAGGCGTAGCGGGGCAATACGCCTGCGGTGAGGTTCGCCATGGCGAGGGTTTCATCGAGCGCCAGATCTGCCGTCGCTTCCATGCGTACCACCCCGGACCAGGCATGGGCCTTGGGACCGGGGAGGCGCAGATACCACGCGTGACGCGTCCAAGATGTCCGGAACCGGAACACCGGCGTGCGTTCACCCGCGGCGAGTACGGCGATAGTCTCCGCGGGACGTCCTTTGAGGTGCTGCACCCGATGGGTCTTGACGTAGCCGATGGTGCGCGGCAGGTGCGCCCGCCTGTAGAGCGGTCCATCAACGACGACGAGATCTGCGTTGTCCGCAACGCGCGATGCGACCTCGACCTCCAAGTCGCCGAGGCGCTCCTGGAGCGCCGAGGACAGCGCATCCGCGCCCGGCGTTGCGACGCCGAAAGGCTCGTAGGTGCCCCCACGTGTGACAAACGCTTCGGGATTGCCGGGTGCAAAAAGCGTCCGCCTGACCTCTACCCGATCCACATGCGCTTGTTCAACAACCCGCACGGCACCGGCCGCGAACGAGGCGAACATGCCTTGGCGTACCGGAATCCGACCGTCGTCGAGCCAGGCGTTGGCGTCGATGCGGCGCACGCCATCGATGAACAGAAGCGCCTCGGGGCGTTGTTCGGTTCGGGCGGGTATCGGCCCCCACCGGTCCTCTGGAACTTCGACCCCAACGTCGATCTCGACGTCGGTCTCCTCGGTATGCTCGGTCGACGGAACCCCGTAGTCGGGATCCCAGCTTTCGATGGCGACGCGTTGTGCCATTTGGCTAGGACTCGACGCGCTCCACGGTGGCAGAACCGGGTGCTTTCGAAACCTTGAACTGGACGGGCATTCGCTCAGCAAGCTCGTTTACGTGGGTAACCACGCCGACCATTCGACCGCCAGCACCAAGTTCCTCGATCGAGTTCGCGGCAATGTCAAGCGTATCGGGATCGAGGGTGCCGAATCCCTCATCGAGGAATATCGACTCTAGTCGAGCCGTGCCTTGGGTGGCGAGATCCGCTACTTGATCGGCCAGAGCCAACGCTAACGACAGTGAAGCCAGGAAGGTCTCGCCGCCGGATAGCGTCCGCGCTGAACGCGCCTCGCCGGCATTCGCGTGGTCGACGACCTCAAAATCGCTGCCGCTGTGGCGGAACGAATATCGGTCGTTGGAGAGGCGCTTCAGGATTTCGCTCGCCCCATCGGACAGACGGCGGAAGGCCTCGGCGAGAAGCCATTTCTCGAATCGGTCGGCATGCAAGTGCGTCCACAGTGTTTCCGCAACCGCGACTTCGCCGCGCGCCTTCTTGATGTCACGTTTGAGCCGTTTCTTCTCCTTCAAGGTCTTCCGTGTATTCTCTAGCGCCGCCTTGGTCTCCGCCCGCGCCTCAGCCAGGCCGTCGCGCGGACTGTCTCCGAAAGGCACGTCGAGCTCGTCGAAGGCCGCGACCAGCATTGCCATCCGGTCATCGAAATCCTTGGCAAGCCGCACTGCTCGCTCATCCACACGATAAATGTCCTTGTCGATATTCGGTGCTGCGCCCTTCGCCCACGCCGCGAGTTCCTTCCAGGAACAGAACAGGTCAGCGGAAGGCTTCGGCGGATCCAATGTCGCGAGTTCGTCCCGAATCCCATGGTACGGCGGCCAACCCGCATCCGGATGCTGTCCGAGTTTATCCAGCCGACTGGATGCAGCATCGAGTCGCACAGATGCACTCGATTCCTTGTCCTTTGCCTCCGCGACGCCCTTGTCGGCCACCCCGATCGACTTCAGAACACGTTCCACTTCATCGCTGTTCGGAACGTCGGCGAGTTTCGCCTTGGCCGCATCCAGCTCTTGCTTGGTCTTAGCGGTCATCACCTTTGCGGCAGCGTGCCGTGCCTGGGCATTCCCTCGTCGCGTACTGGCTGCGTCGTGACCCTCTTCGGCTTCCGCCAATGTGCCTTCTCGTTCCACAACGTCCCCAATCGGTTTGTGGTTCGGAATCTCTCCAACCGTTTGTTCACAAACTGGGCAAGGCTCACCCTCTGCCAACCGCCCGCGCAGTTCGTGCGCTGCATTATTGAACTTCGCATCCAGCACCGCCTCACGCGCGTACTCCAACCTCTTCTTGGCTTTCGCCAGCAACCCGGAAAGCTCTTTTTCCCGCTTGCGGGCCTGGCTTGCCTCCGCCGTGGCTTCGTCGAGCTGCTCTTTGCTTCTTTCGTAGTTCGCGTACCGGTTTCGATACTCCGTATACGAAACGGCATCTCCCAGCTCGGCGCGGGCACTCTCTGCAGCGACGCGCCGCGCCGTCGCCAGCCCAAGTTCCTTCTGGGCGTTGTCCAATTCCCGTTGTGCATCCGGCAGTACTTTGACCGCGTCGGGGACTGCGATCCTCCTAAATGACTTGCGCCAATCACGAAACGTCGCACCATCGGCCTTGCACTGATCGAGTTCGCCCTGGATAGAGGCGAGTTTCGCCAGTTTCTTCTCGGCTCGTCTGGCTAGGTCCTCAATGGCATCGAGCCGCTCGGCGAGGCGCGTCGCCCGCTTTTTCGTCACATCGGCGAGGCCGTCGAGCACTCGCAGCCACGTCTGCAATTGCGCATCACCCTCCACCTTGCGCTCATGTGCAAGCAAACGCATTTCCACATAAACGTTGAGTCCCAACAGCTGTCTCAACAGTTCCTGGCGCTTGGCTGGGGTCGCATTCAGAAATCGAGCGAATTGCCCCTGAGGAAGTACCACGCAGGTCGTGAACTGTCCGAAATCCAATCCAATCAGTTCTTCAACTTGGGCATCGAACTCTCCGGCCTTGGCGGCGAGCACATCCTCGTTGCGTTCCAGTCGCACTTCGCTCGGCTTGCCGTCGTGCACAACGCGAACAGCCGTGTAGCGGTCGTCGCCCAGCGTAAAGTCGAGTTTCACACGAGCACTCTGGCTGCCCTGGCTGATCAACGGTGTGACCCGATTGCCACCTAGGCGAGGCACGCTGCCATACAGCGCGAAGATCATTGCATCAATGAGGCTTGATTTCCCCGCACCCGTTGGGCCGGTCAGCGCGAACAGGTCGGCATCTCCAAACTTGACACACGTGCGCTCGCGGAATGCCGTGAAGCCCTCGACTTCGAGCTCTACGGGTCTCATTGCACTTCCTCCAGCAATTCCGCGAACAGTTTCTCGACCTCTTCGTTGCTTTCGCCACGTTCCTCGAGATAGTCGCGAAACAACTCCTGCGGTGACTTTCCATCCCGGGGCGGGGGCGGCGGACCGTTGACCTCCGTGCTCGGCACAAGGACCTCTACGGCATTCGGAAATAGATCCCGTACTTCGTCAGCCAGTCCGGGCCGTGGAGGCTCCTGCACCTCGATGCTGAGGAAATCATCCCCAACCGTTTCCACGAGCTCGACGAGCATTGCCATCCTGCCGCTCACCTTTCGTAGATTGCGTCCGGAAGCAAGCGGCACGGGATCGATCTTCGCGGGCGTCGGAGGGCTCCCGGCTTTCGCGTCGATAATGTTGACGCTCTTGACGTCCTCGGTCTCGCCGAAGTCGAGTTGCAGTGGCGACCCGCTGTAGTGAATCGGGCAACTACCGGGGAGTTCCTGAGCTCGGTGCAGGTGTCCAAGCGCAACGTAGTGATAGTTCGCAGGGAACGCCGCCGTGGAGATACGGTACTGGAACACGGTGTGCGCCGAACGCTCGCCGCCGCCCATCTTGCCGCCGCCCACCATGGCATGGGCCAAAACGAGATTGACGGCATCGGACTCTGCATCGGCGCAGAGAATCTCAAGGACGCGGCCAAGCCGGTCGGCGTATTCGACAGCATGTTGATCAGGATCCTGCGTCATCAGCGCCTCGGCCTTCACGATCCCTCGCTGGGAGACGAAGGGTAGGAGAACGATCCGTGCTCGTTCGCCGGACCCGCTCCGAACCTCGACGACCCCGCCTTCGTCGGGTCTTGAGACCTGCGACAATGCTGTGACATTGCCGAGTTCGAGCAGCGGCTTAACCGCGTTGAAGCGGTTCGGGTTGTCGTGGTTGCCGGCAATGACGACGACGGGCCGTTCTCCAGCGAGCCTGAGCAGAGTCTGGTAGACGATCTCTTCGGACTCAGGACCCGGCGCCGCCGTATCGAACAGGTCCCCGGCTACGAGCACGGCATCGACCTTGCGGTCGTCGGCGATGTCCGCGATCTCCGTGAGCACGGCGCGGTGCTCGTCGGCGCGGCTGCGACCGCGCAAGGTCTTGCCGACATGCCAGTCACCGGTGTGGAGAAAGCGCATGGCGTCTAGCTCAAGCCTCGGAACGGATCGTCACCGTCGTCATTGCCCTTGGCGGGAGCCGCTTCGCTGGCTCGGGTGGCCCAGGCGGGGAACGGAAACTGCGTGACCAGGGGGATCGGCAATTCCGGCTGGGACAGGATCATGGTGCCGGGTTTCAGGATCGTGGAACGTTGCCGGTGCACCGCCGGCAGGAAGCCGTATTCGTCGCGCCCCGCTTCCGCCGCGTCGAGCCGACCCACGACGCGCAGCGACGAGTTGGCGACGATGCGGCGTTCCACCTCGCTGGCGGTCTGCTGGGCACCGATCAGGATGATGCCCAGCGACCGGCCGCGCTCGGACATGTCCACCAGGATCTCCTTGATGGGGCTCGATCCCTCCCGCGGCGCGTACTTGTTCAACTCGTCCAGCACCACGAACAACAACGGCCGCTGCTGGCCTGCGCGCTCCTTTTCGTCGAAGGCACGGCGCAGCGTGACGCCGACCACGAATCGCTTGGCCCGGTCGTTCAGGTTGTGGGTGTCGACGACTGTCACCTGGGCCTGGCGCTGGATCCGGTGACGATCCGGGTTCGGCACGTTGCCCCGGATGAGGTGCTTGAGATGGGGAACGGCCCCGAACAGACGCCGCACGAAGGCATTCACCGTGCCCTGTCCGATGGCCCGTCCCGCCCAGTCGGCGGAAGTCAGATCGTCCTGCAAGCGGTCGGCGATCATCCGGGCGAGGGACTCGAAGTCGGTGATGGTCTCGCCATCGATGGCGATTCCGCCGTCGGGCAGGCCCTCGGCTGCATCGCGGAGCTTCGCCACCACGTTGTGGATGATGATCGTGTACTGCTGCCGGTCGTCCTCCGCGTCCGCGAACACGAACGGTAGAAGGCCCTCCGCGCAGAATTCCGACAAGGTCCAGAAATAGGACGTAACCCCCTTCTGCCGGGTCGACACGTCGGGCGCCGCGATCGGATCGTCGCGCCGCGGCGAGGCGTAGAAATCGACGCTGTCGAACGCGCCGGGCGGCAACCCGAGGCGCTGGTAGCGGTCGCGGTCTTCGTCCTCGAGTTCACGGTTGTCCCGATCCAGGAACAGCAGATCTTCCCCCTTGACGTTGTAGATCAACGCCTTGGTGTTGATCGCCTCGCCGCCGAGAACGCCGGACCGAAACAGGCTGTAGAGCAGGAACGTGGCGTAGGTCGTCTTCGTGGCCACGCCGGAGATCCCGCTGATGTTGACGTGCGCGCCCCGCGACCCATCCAGGAATTCCAGGTTGGCGTAGAGCGGTTCGTCGTCCCGGGTGAGTCCCGCAGGGAGCCGTTTTTCCATGCCGTCGAAGTAGAGCGCCATGTCGCGCTCGTCCCCCTCGGCCTTGTAGACCGGTTGACCGGGGAGCGGCGGAACGAAGACCTCAGGTTCGAAACGGGTTGCGAGAATCTGGGCGGCTTGGCTCACCTCCGCCGGCAGGATGCCGTCTTCGATCAGGAACACGTCCGAGTCGAAACGGGCGCCTTCGTGGCGTGCCCGCACCTCGGTCACGAGCCCGTAGATCCGCACGGTGTCGCCGTCGGGCAAAAGCCGTTCGAGCGCGACCACATCGTCGAGTTGCAGGTATTGGTCGGGTCCGAGCGCGACCCAGAAGGACAGCGGCGTCGCGTCGTCGGTACCGAGAACGCGACCGACGCCTAGCGTATCGAGTGCTTCCGGCATGGGGGCCGGCCCCTCAAGAGGAATAGGCAATGGCAGTTTGGGCAAGCCGGCGAGTCGGCGTCAACTGCGAACGGCTCGGCGCGCAAACGGGCCTCCCAACGCATCCTTACTTGCCGCCGAGGGGTGAGGCCCGCACACTTGCCGTCCATGCAACAGGCCATCGACATCGCCGCCCTCCCGACACTCAACGGCGGCGCAACCGTCGTCATCCTTCAATCCAAGTGGTACGCCGACATCGTGGGGTCGCTGCACGCGAAATGCGTCGAGGTACTGCGCGCGAAGGGCGTCGACAACATCGTGACGCATACGTTGCCTGGTTCGCTTGAGTTTGCGTTTGCGGCGAACGAGGTCGTCGAGACCGATCCCGGCGTGGACGCCATCGTCTGCCTCGGCGTCGTGCTCAAGGGCGACACGTACCATTTCGAGATGATCATCGACGAGTGCGTCCGAGGACTTGGCGAGGTCTCCCGCCGGGCCCGGGTGCCCATCGTCAACGAGGTCTTGCCCGTCACGGAATTGGCGCACGCCCAGGCGCGGGCCGCCGATGACGAATTCAACAAGGGCATCGAGGCGGCTGCCGCCGCCATCGAGATCATCCATTGGCGCCGGCAAAGCAAAGTGTAAGGTCACACGAAATCGCCCTGTTCTCTACCGCCGAAGCAGCTGGACGACGCTGTCATAGGAAAACCACAGCGTCTGGTGGATTATGTATACATTTTCAGCCACATTTGGCGTAAAGTGTGCACACTTTCCAAGCCAGCCACATCCATGAAACGTGGAGAAGCCCAACAGATACTGGCGGCGACGAACCGCTGGTGGCGCGATCCAACCCGTTGGAACAGTGAAGATCCCGACCTGCGCGAAGCTGCGGGGGCACCATTCAGCTATCGGGCCGATGTGCTGGACGATCTCGCTCCGGGTGGCCTCTACATGCTGCGCGGTCCTCGTCGCGTCGGGAAGACGGTCGCCGTCAAGGGTGCCATACGCGACCTTATAGCAAACGGCGTACCGCCCCGGCACATCGTGCATATGGCCGTGGACGGGCTGCGCAGTCGCGACCTGGGTCTTCTGGTCGATGCGGCCGAAGGGCTGATGCCAGCCGAAGGCCATCGGTACTGGTTCATCGACGAGATCACCGGCATCGCCGACGGCTGGCCGGAGAGGATCAAGTGGCTGCGCGACAACGATCCCCGTTTCCGGACCGATACCCTGGTGCTCACCGGTTCCTCCGCAGCCGATCTTACGCGTGCCACCAAGGCACTGGCCGGTCGTCGGGGCGATGCGCGAGCACCGGATCGCGTGCTCATGCCCATCGGGTTCCGTTCCTTCCTGTCCTTGACATCGACCGAGACGCCCCCGGCCATGCCCAAGCTGGCGCGCCATCGCATTGCGGATCTAACGCACGGCCATCTGAAGGACGTGCTACCGGAACTCGCGCCCTGGCAGGACGTGCTGATCCGGGCATGGGAGACCTACGTGGGCTGCGGCGGCTTCCCGGTGGCCGTGGCGCAACATGTCGCCGCCCGGGCGGAACCCGCCGTACTGCGTCGAAGTCTGGTGGATGTCATCCACGGCGACGCGTTCCGTCGCGCGGACTGGTCGCAGGCCCAGAGTACCGACCTGCTGCGGCGGCTGGCCATGAACGTCTGCTCGCCGGTAAACGTCGCTTCTCTCGCCAACGACACGGGCGTTGCCCAATCGACGCTCAAGCGCCGTCTCGACGAATTGCGCGAAGCCTTCGTCGTCTGGCCGTGCTACCGCGAAGACAATCTGCACCCGAAGCTCGGCGCACAGCCGAAGCTCTACTTCACCGATCCCATCTACACCAATCTGACGCCGGGTTCGACACTCGACTTCTCTCAGCTCTCGCAACAGCAACTCGGCGTCGCCCTGCTGCGGACGACCGAACGCACGAACCCCGGCACCCTCGTCGGACACGACCAAGTGATGCACCACCGCACGGCCTCGCGCAAGGAGATCGACTTCGTCGGCCCGGCGTTCGGCGGCATCGCCTTCGAGTCCAAGTACGTGGATGGCGGCTGGCGACGCGACGCCCTGACTCTGAAGGCGTCCCGCTGGCGTGGCATTGTGGCCACCCGCTCGGAGACGGACCTCTCCGACCCCGCAGTCGCCGCCGTTCCCGTCGCGCTGCTGGCTTGGCTGCTCGACTCGTAGCCGCGGCCTCCCAACCCATCCGGGTTGCTGCCGACCGGTGAGAGCCGCAAACTTTCCGCTGATGACGGATTCAACGAGGGCATCGAGCCGAATGCGGGCGCCGTCGAGACACGCATCGTCGTCAGCTGGCCGCCACCTGGAAACGCCCCGTAGGGGACGGGCTTGTCCCGTCCCGTTGTTCGGGGGCCGGCGCGTCCCGCACGGGCGACCGCGCGCCCCTACGGGCGCGTTAGGGTCGCCCCTACGAATCCACCTCACCCTGGCACCCCGAAGGCGGCGGGTCTTGTGGCGGCGCTAGGTCTGCTGCCTGCCCCTCGGGAGGTTGAGCTTGGTCCCCGCCGAGTGCTCTCCTCGGGGCCAAACCGAATCCAGGGCCGGTGTTCCAACCGTTTGAAGCTTGCAGTCGGGCGGCTGCCGGCCCGGGGGCTTGTCATCGAGTTCGATGTCGAAGACGCCCCAAGGCGCGTGCCCGGACTCGGCGACTCCTACGCATACCGGCTGTCGTTTGCTGAGACCGTGGGGGTCAGCGCTGCGACCGAATGGGGAGCACTCGCGGCACTCGCGACCTTGACGCAGCTTGTCGCCAAGGGAGAGTTCCAAGTCTCGGAGATTCGCGATGCGCCGCACTACGCCTGGCGCGGCGTGATGATCGATACGGTTCGGCACTTCATCTCGTTGGATAAGCTCCGGCGCACACTCGACGTGATGGCGTTCTACAAGCTGAACGTCCTGCACCTGCACCTCACCGACGACCAGGGATTTCGCTTCCGCTCCTCGAGCTACCCGGAACTCGCGAGTGTCGACGCCTATTCGGCCGCCGAACTCGGCGATCTTGTCGACTACGCCGCCGACCGGGCCGTTCGCATCGTGCCGGAGATCGATGTCCCCGGTCACGCCACGAGCTGGCTCGCGGCGCACCCGGATTGGGGCGTCGATGGCGACAGCGCTGTCCAAGGACCGAGTACGCGATTTGGCGTACACGACGTCTGCCTGGACATCGGGAACGCCGAAGTTCGCCGTGCCGTCGACTCGCTCCTTGGCGAGTTGGCCGACGTGTTCCCCGACGAGTTCGTTCACTTCGGCGGCGACGAAGTCGGGCGGGATTGCACGACGTTCTACCAGCATGTCGTCGACACGCTCGGCGGATTGGGCAAACGTGCCATCGGCTGGGACGAGTGCCTGCACGAGGGACTTCGGCAGGACACCGTGATCCAGGCCTGGCGCGGAATCGAAGCCCGCGACGCCGCGCTCCGCGCCGGGCACGACTGCGTCGTGAGCGCCCCGTACTACCTGGATCTGTTCTACCCGGCGGACGTGCACTTCGCCTTCGACCCGGCTTCCGCCACCCAGGTCGACGAGCAGGCCATCGCCGATCATCCGGGGCTCGCGCATGTCCGGGAGGGCTTGGCGTGGATGTCGGGTTTCGGCGAGTACCCGGACCTTCCTGAGAGACCAAGCGGGCGCGTCCTCGGCGGCGAAGCGTGCCTATGGTCCGAGCTTGTCACCGACGAGTTGCTCGACGTTCGCCTCTGGAGTCGCATGCCCGCCATTGCGGAACGGTTCTGGAACGGGAGCAAGTCACGCGTCGAGGATGTCTACGAAACCGCCGCGAGAACGCGGAGCACACTCGCAACCCTCGGCATTCTCGCGCCGGACAATGCCGTCCTGTTCGGCGACTATCCAGATCTCGCGCCGCTCATCGAGATGCTGGAACCCGTGAAGTGGTATCTGCGGCTCCTAGGCGTCACGGAGTTCCAACGCCGGGTCAGCGGACTGGGCAGTTCCGGCGCAGAGCGACCCTACTCCACCACCACGCCACTCGAGGGCATCGTCGACCGCATTCCGCCGGAGTCACTCGCCACCCGGCGTGCCGCGGCCGGTCTCGCCGCCGGCACTTCCATGAGTCGTTGGATTGCTGGATGGCGCGAACAGCGGGAGGCACTCGAACGGTTTCCCGATCTACAGAGCGAGTTGCGCCAGGTCTCCGATGCGCTCGTCGGCGTTGCTGACTATCTCGACGGCCAGAACGTCGACATCGGCACTCTCGGCGGGCCGTTTGGCGAATACCTGCTGCCCATCGCGGACGTCGTGGCGAACCACAAGCCCCGGTCTCGTGCCGCCCGGGAGATCCTCACGGCCTGGGATGTTGCATCGGGTGACATACAACCGATCGACGCCGGCCACATCAACGACACCTACCTCGTCGATGGCCGCTACGTACTCCAGCGTTTGAATCGGTCGGTCTTCAAGAATCCGCAAGCGCTTATGCGCAACCTCGCCAAGGCCATCGCGCACGAAGGCGGCGATCTGCTTCTGCCCCCGGTACCTACGATCGAAGAGTCCCCTTACAGCGTGGACACCGATGGGGATGTCTGGCGTTTGTTTCCCCACCTCCCCTCGAGGAACTTCCAGAATCTGCCCGACGAGCTGCTCGCCTGCACGGGCCAGGCGTTCGGCGGATTCCTCGCGACGTTCGCGGACTTCGGTGGCGAACTCGAAGAAGTGATCGAAGGGTTCCACGACCTCGCCTTCTACCTGGACCGGCTCGACGCGGCACCGAGCGGCGACGTCGGTAGCCTGCTTGCCGAGATCAACGAACTCCGAAGTCGTTTCCGGCCCGGCGAGGCAAGGCGTGTGATTCACGGCGACTGCAAGGTGAACAACCTGCTCTTCCACCCGAGGCGAAACGAGGTTGCCGCCATCATCGACCTCGACACGCTGATGCTCGGCGATCCGGCCTGGGACTTCGGCGACCTGGTGCGTTCGGCATTCGCGGGCAGCGAAGAGACCGAGGCCGCTGCCGAGTTCTCGCGAGGCCGCTTCGAGCCATTGTGCGACGGGTTCTTCTCGGCGTTCGGGGCAGTGGACGATGTCGAGCACTACGCCGCCGCGCCTGCCTACATGAGCTTCATGCTGTCGGTGCGGTTTCTTACCGACCACCTGAACGGCGACGTCTATTTCAAGGTCGGCAAACGCGGCGACAACCTGACACGGGCACGGTCGCAACTGGATCTCGCCAAGCGGTTCATGGCCGTCGTACAGGAAATAGCGAGCATCATCAAGCATCTCTGCACGCGACATTGATCGCCTCACTCGAACGTCGTCCAAGGTCAAGTAACCGACGTGGTCTAGACGTCCTCTGTGGTGCCACCCTCAGCTTCGTTAGCGGCGATGAATGACGCTCCAGACGCGCGAGTGCTCTCTTACGTTTAGGGCATCACAGCTTGCTTCCGCCATGAGGATCAGCACCGGCCCGCCGACAGGTCCGCAGTGGTTCGTCGCTTTCGGGCAGTGCACGTTTGACTCCCGTCGGCCTTGTGAACTAGGGTCCTGCGCACCTACCCCAGAGGGAATCGTCTTGGCTTGGGAGATCATCGGCTACGATGAAACGGAAGTGATCTATCAGGGTGAGTTACCGTCTGATCTACGCGAAGATTACGTTGGCGAGGTTCTTCGGCGACTCGCCTCCAAACACCTATCGCACGACGAGATTCTGTCGGCCAGCACGGGGGAGACGGAACGCCTTGACGTTGAAAAAGGCAATCCCATGCGATGTGGCCGGAACCCGTTCTTCATTGCCAACTACATTCCATTGGGGTTCCGCGAACTTGCCGAGTTGCTATCCGATGCCTGTGACTCGTCCGACTACAGAGTGCGGGACAGAGCAATGCGGGACTTCCAAAGAGAACACCGTGCCGATATTCAAGCGATGCAGGAGCAGGGCCATACGCTTGGTGATCTCCTTGACGCTGCAAAGGTAGGTGAACCCCGTCCCGATTTCATTGTGGACATGAGCTATTGCATCGTTTGTGGCCGCAGGTTGCCGGTGTCAACCACTGCCACCGGTGCGTTGTACTATGGCTCCTGTGAAGCCTGCGACAACGAGCCTCGGCAACCGGAGGTGGACTCTCAAGACTCGTCAGCGACAGACGGTGAAGACGCTTGGGACGACGAATATGTGCCGTTCTGATTGCGTGACGCCTCAACAGCGGACCTTTGAGCTGTAGCCTTTGCATGTCAGGAAAGCACCGATTCAGCGCGCCGGCGAGGGCTGTCTGAGCATCTTCTGTGATACACAAATAAGGGTTATTCCATCCAGTGTCTTCTCTCGACACGGAATACACCTTAGCGACCGGTCCAAACAAAGTAGGTCCGCACCTCTGGGGCCGCCTCAGACCACTGAAGGGATTGAGGGTTCCTCAAACTGGCACTTTCCCACGACACGCCGTAAGGTTCGCGGTTCGTTTTTCGCCGAAGGTCTACTCAATGAACCACGTCAAGGACTTGCTCAAAGCCGGACAAACTGCGGTCGGCACGACCGCAGGCGCCAATGGCGAAGTTCGCTTTCTCGCCGGTTCCGGCTTCGACTTCATCCTGTTCGACACCCAGCACTCGACAGACGACATCAAGGGCCTCGCCCGCGCCGTGTCGGCAACGCGGGGCACGACGGCGGCACCGATTGTCCGGGTTGGGGACCTGCGTCCCGACCAGATCTGCTACGCCCTGGATATCGGTGCCAAGGGCATCGTCGTTCCCATGGTGAACACGCCCGATGAGGCCACGGACATGGTGAAGTGGTGCAAGTATCCCTTCGACGGCGTCCGCAGTTCCGCGGGCATGCGCGGCGAGTGGGGCGAGTTCAAGAACTACCGCGAATACATGGACGCCGTGAACGAGCAGCTGCTCATCGTCCCGATGATCGAAACCCGAGAAGCGTTGGCGGCCATCGACGAGATCCTCGCCGTTCCCGGCATCGACGTCTTGCTGGTCGGCCCCTCCGACCTGTCGATCAACCTTGATGTCGCGTTGGACTACACCAGCGACACGTACCATGCCGCCTTGGACAAGATCGGCGCTTCCTGCCAGGCCGCAGGCGTCGCCGCCGGCATGTTCTTCGTGCCGCCGGGCATCTCGCCCGCCCAACTTCAGGAAAAGGGCTTCCGATTCTTCACCCTGCCTTGGGCAGGGTGGGCGACGGAGGGCATCAAGAACGGAATCGCCGGCGTTCGGTAGCGGGGTCGAATGGGCTATCGCTCGGATCTGCCCACCAAACTGCCTAGCAACGAGCGTTCAAGGCTAGCCCTTGACGTACACTGCGCCAAGTGACGGGTTCGAGACTGCCATGGACAAAATGACCATCTACGTGGGAACCCAGCCCGGCGGTTGCACGTTCGAGCTGGCACCCAGAAGCCGCCGTCTGCTGAATAAGCGGCGCGCCGACGAAACCCCTTTGCCACGAACCATATCGATTGGCTGCGACACCAAGCAGGACTTCGTCGCGATTCTCGGCACTGACAAGCTCAGGCAGGTCATCGCTGAAATCCTCACCGACATGCCAATAGGCGAACTCCAACAGCTTGGCGATGTCGAGTTCCTAGACCCCAGCCGCAACTTGGCGACATTCGATCCGAGCGCCAGCTAGTGGCACGTCAAGACCTCTTCACCGGCCAAGCCGGCGAACACGCCGTGATTTCAAAGTTCCTCATCAAGGGGTGGAACGTAGCGGTGCCCCAGGTCGATGTCGGCGACGACCTGCTCGTCGCCCGGCAGGAGGACGCCTACGTCCCCGTTCAAGTCAAGGCGGCCCGCGCTAGACAGCAAAGGAAGTCATACGCTGGTACATTCCGGCTCGCGGTGCAGCAGATACAGACACCACGCTGGCCAGACCTTGTGTATGTGTTCGCCGTCTACCACAAGGCCAGATGGTCCGATTTCATTGTGGTCCCGCGGCGCGACTTGCACACGCTACGTGAGGTCGATGGTGTCGGCACGGCAACTGGCGACCATCTTTCTCTTCGCGTTTCCTTCCATCCCGACAGTGTCCGTTGCAGCGGCCAGGACTGGTCGGTCTTCCGCGATCAGTGGTCCGCCATTCCGGATCGATATTGAGCCGCGAGGGCCATTGCCGGAGGTCGAGTCCTTCAAAGTTCGTGCGACGTACCGGGCCTACAAGCCTGGCCTTGCTTAGCCACTCACCCTCGCAACCACCCCCGACCCTCCCACATGCGACGGGATCATGCGGTATGGTGGCCCCCATGCCGAGAGCGATTGCCACAACACTCGTGACCACCACCCTGATGGCGGTTCTCATCGGATGCGCTTCGCTGACGCGGCCGCCGCAGTTCGTGGGCGGCAAGGACTTTGTCTACCCGGCCCACGCAAGGGCAAGCGGCGTCGAGGGCCGCGTCTTGGTCCGCTACGACATAACCGTGGCCGGGACCGTTGCCGATGCCGTCGTGGTGAAGTCCGAGCCGCCTGGCGTGTTTGACGAGGCGGCACTCGACGCGGTGCGCTCGTGGCGGTTTCGTCCGATGGTCGACCGGGGAGAGGTAGTTCCCGCACCGGCCAGGGTTAGCGAGCTCGTATTTCGTTTAGGCGAGAGTTCCTACGCCGACTTGCCAGCGCCCGGTCGCGACGCCGAGTGAACCGAGTCTGGCGACTGGCGAGACGTCCCCTCGCCGGTTGGCCGACGGACGGCGACTTCGTCCTGGACGACGAAGCGATCGTCCACCAGACGTATCCTACCGGCGATCCCAAGCAGCTTCAGGCTGCTAAGGTAAGGCAGAAGAGTACGCTGATCGGCCACATTTGCCGACAGGAATTCAACCTCGAAAGGCTCACCGGTACTGTTGGCCAGCACGCCATCCTTGATTTGCCACCCGGCCTGTGCCAGCAGCGCCCGGGCGCGTTCGAGAGAGGCGCGATTGCGGCCCCTGCCAGTGGACCGCGGCAATTCGAAGGCCTCCGTAAAGAGCCTCCGGGGCAGTTGATTGCGGAAGGGTTCGAGCAACGCAAGTTCACCCCTGCCGGGCAATCCTCTCGCTTCCAGCGACGGCTCCCCCGAAAAATAGCTGAGTGCCCGTTCGAGCAGGCCAAAGTGAAGCACGCGGTTCTGCCATTCGAAGTCCACGGCGAGCGTCAACGCTTCCCGAACCCGCGGGTCCTTGAACCGTTCCCGACGGTTGTTCAGGGCGATGACCCGATTGATACCGACTTCTCCGCGGTTGTCGATTTGGCCCATCACCAGCCAGCCCTTTTCCCGGGCGGGAATGTCATACCCTGTCGCCCAGTAGCGAATGTCCGGCTCGATCCAGGCATCGATCAATCCCTTGCGGAACGCCTCGCGGGCGACGGTCGCATCCCGATTGACATCGTAGCGGATCTGATCGAAGTTGAACCGGCCCCTGTTGACGGGGATGTCTCGTCCCCAGTAGTCGGGAACCCGCTCGTAGAGGATATGCCGTCCCTGCCTGACCTCGGCGATCCGGTAGGGACCGCTGCCCAGCGGCGGTTCTAGCGCGACCCGGGTCGGGTCCTTGTCTTCCCAATAGTGGGCCGGCATGATCGGAAACCAACCTAAGGGAATGAAGTTCGATAGAGTTAGCTCGCTCCCAAGCCGGAAGGCTATTTCCCGCTCGTTTAAGATCTCGACCGATTCCAACCACGACCAATATTCGCGAAACCGTATGCTCGATTGAACGAGGTCGAGGGTGTACTTCACATCCCGCGTAGTGATTGGCACACCGCCGTGCCACCGCGCCTCCGGATGCAGCGAATGAAGAGGGTGCGCTTGTCGTCTGCAACGGCAAGCCCATCTGCCAGCCGGCCGTAGAAGCCGCTCATCTCCTCGGAGCGGTTCGACACCAGGGAGTCGTACATCCATCTAGTTGTGGCCGGTGCTGGTAGCAAGTCCGTGAATATGGATAGGGTGTTGAAATCCCTGCCCGTCGATACGACCAACGCGCCCCCCTTGGGCGCGTCGGGGTTGACGTCGTCAAAGTGCGCAAAATCCTCGGGGTATTTCGGCTCGTGGAAGAACGAAATGCCGTGTTCGTACCTCGGTTCTTCGGCAGCAGAAGACACTGTAGCGAGAAGCGCCGCAGCGAGGTTCAAAAAATGACGCATTGCGGTAGCCGGTCGCTGGCTGCCATACGACTCAAGCTAGCGCGTCTCGTGGGTACACGAGCCGTCAAGGAACAGATTCAGGCGCTTGCCCATTTGCAGCCTGAGTATGAGCATCAAGGGCGCTCAAGGCATCAAGGGGGCTGAATTCCTGTGGCCGGGATTCGGCGAAGGAGGTCATCAGTTTGGTGATATCGGGGTGGTTGCTAGCAACTCGATGCGGACGTCGTCCGGCCCGTGCACAAAGGCTATGTATGGATTTATTACCTCAACCCCCACCCCGTTGGCCTTTAAGTCCGCTACAGCGGTCTCCATATCATCGGCATAAAGGCCAAAGTGCTCCAGGCCGCGCACAGGTTTATTGGGACCGCAAGGGGACATCCACTGCAGGAACACCGGCAAGCAGGTCGAGTCATGCGGTATCGTGTCCCCATGCCGAGAACGGTGGCCACACTCCTCGTCGCGACCCTGACCGCGCTTCTCGCGGGCTGTGCTTCGCTGTCGCGGCCGCCGCAGTTCATCGCCGGCGCCGACTTGGTCTATCCGGAAAATGCGAGGTCAATCGGCGTTGAGGGCCGCGTCGTGGTCCGCTACGACGTCACCACAGCCGGAACCGTTGCCAATGCCGTCGTCGTCGAATCCGAGCCACCGGGCGTATTCGACGCCGCAGCACTCGATGCGGTGCGCTCCTGGCGGTTTCGGCCGATGGTCGATCAAGGCGAGGTGGTATCCGCGCCCGCCAGAGTGAGCGAGCTCGTGTTCCGATTGGGCGAGAGTTCCTACGACGACTTGCCGGCGCCTGACCGCGGCGACGATTGACGCTGAGCAGCCTCCAAGCGAGGCACTTTCTACCACCCAGCTGTTGTCCGGTCGGGCGTTTCAACGTACAATTAATTGTACGTTTTGGAGGGCATCATGGAACGCGTCCTGAACTACACGCAAGCACGGCAGAACCTGAAGGCGGTCATGGACACGGTCATCGAGGACCGTGTTGCCGTGGTCATCACGCGAAAGACGAGCGAACCGGTGGTCATGATGGCGAAATCCGAGCACGACTCCATGGTGGAGACGTATCACCTGTTGCGTTCGCCTCTAAACGCCGAACGCCTCCGGCAAGCCATCGCCGAAGTGGAAGCCGGCGAAATCGTCACTGCCACGCTCCGGGACGGCCTGATCGAAGAGAAGCAGTGAGTGCCCTCCGAGGACGAAGCAGTTGTCGCGTTCTCGCGCCAAGCATGGGCTGACTATCAGTACTGGGTTCAGAACGACCGAAAGGTTGCAGAGCGAGTCGCGCGAATAGTCGCCGATTGCGTCCGTCAGCCGTTCACAGGCATCGGAAACCCGGAACCGCTGAAGCACGAGCTGGCTGGTTACTGGTCCCGGCGAATCACCAAGGAACACCGTTCCGTCTATAGAGTGGAGAACGGCAGGTGTATTGTCGTTCAGTGCCGTTATCACTATTGAGAGACGCGTCCGCTGCTTCGCCAAGCGCTCCGCGTCGGCGTCTGCGGCGCAGGGGGGCGCTGGTTTCGCGGCAACCGGTGTCCTAGGTCCAGCGCTAGTCCGCAAACACAGGTTCACGCGACGCGTAGCCCGTAACCGCCTCGACGGCCTTTGCTGCGCGCAATAGGAACGCGTCCTCCCGGAGCGGTGCGATGAGCTGAGCGCCAACCGGAAGACCGTTCTTAAAACCCGCCGGCAAGGACAGCGCCGGACAACACGTCACCGTGATCCAACTACAGCTCTCCATCCACTCGATGTAGGTGGCCATGGGTTTCCCTTCCACCTCGCGCACCCAATCCGTGGTCACGTCGAAAGGCAGTACCTGGGTGGTCGGGCCCACTAGCAGATCCACATCCTTGAAAAACTCCCCGATTCGTGCCACCAGGGCAGCACGTGCCGGGTAGACCCAGTCATAGTCGGCCACGGTCAGTTCGAGGCCAGCGTCCAGGTTCCAGCGGATGGTTTCCTTGAGTTCCGCCTTCTGGGCATTGTTCATGGGACCGAACCGACGCCGAAAGCCCGTGGCACGCAGAATGTGGAAGATCCGCCGCGCGTCCGCGAGATCCGGTGTGGCTTCGGTCACCGTTGCGCCTGCCGCGGCAAGCGTATGCCCCAATTCCCGGATGGCTTCGCGAATCGGGCCCTGGACGGGGAGGCAGCCGAAGTTCTCCGTCACGGCGATGCGAAGTTTCGACAGGTCGCCGGGCACTACGGATCGAAATGCGCTGCCCGGCTCGGGCAGGCAGTTCGGTACCCGGGGGTCCGGCCCGGCGAGCACGGAGAAGAGCAGCGCCACATCGTCCACCGTGCGCGCCATCGGGCCGGCCGTCGACAGGTCCGACCACGGATCGCCGGGAAACGACGGAACCCGCCCCGGCGACGGGCGGAAGCCGATGACGTTGCAGAACGCCGCCGGGTTGCGCAGCGACCCCCCGGTGTCGCTGCCGTCCGCAATCGGGACCATCCGTGCCGCCAGCGCCACCGCCGCGCCACCGCTGCTGCCGCCGCAGGTCTTGGTGGTGTCGTAGGGATTGCGGGTCGCCCCGAAGACCCGGTTGAAGGTCTGCGACCCGGCACCGAACTCCGGGGCATTGGTCTTGCCGACGACCACCGCCCCAGCGGCGCGCATGCGTTCGACAATCAGCGCGTCGACCTCAGGCACGTGCTCGGCGTAAAGCGGAGATCCGTAGGTCGTGCGAATGCCCTTGGTGGGCAGCAAGTCCTTGTGTGCGATCGGCAGACCGGCAAGCGGCCCGTGGCCGTCGCGGTCTCGGTCGAGATCGTCGGCGCGCTGCCTGGCAAGATCGTCGGTCCTCGTGACAATGGCGTTCAGTAGGGGATCGACGGCGTCAATCCGCGCCAGATGGGCCTCGAGGACCTCACGGCAACTCATCTCGCGCCGCGCAATGAGGCCGCGCAGTTCGATGGCGTCTAGCAGGCAGGGGTCGGTCACGACACAAAGGCGTGTCAGTCGCGCCACCCATTCCAATGCGTGATCGTCGATACCGGCGGTCGCTTGGCGGGCCTGAAATCCGTACCGAGCGTATAGGCGACCGGTATCAGCGCCGTCTGCACGACATGCCCGGGCAGGCCGAGTATCTGTGCCGCCTCCTTCTCGAAGCCGAGGTGCAGGGTCGTCAGGCAGGAGCCCAATCCCCGGGCTCGCAGGGCCAACTGGAAGCTCCAGACCGCCGGATAGATGGACGCGAAGTAGCCACCCAGGGCGGTAACGCTTGCTCCGGCGCCCGGTCGACCAACCAGGCAGGGAATCACATGCACCGGCACTTCGTGCAGGTGTTCCATCAGGTAGAGCGCGGAGCTGAACACGCGAGCGGTCTGCGGATCGCCGGACGCGTCGGCTCGCTCGCTGGCACCCGTCAGGTAGGCTTCTCCGCCGCGGCGATAGAGACCGGCAAGGGCCCGGCGTTTGTCCGCGTCGTCGACCACCACCCAGCGCCAGTTCTGGCTGTTGGACCCCGTCGGTGCTTGAATGGCAAGTTCAAGACACTCTTCGACGACCCTGCGAGGCACCGGGCGCGACAGGTCGAGCCGTTTGCGCACGGCACGGGTTGTAGAAAGGAGGTGGTCGCACGTTTCGATGTCGAGCGCCATGGGGTTGCTCCGCGAGACGAAACGGCAAGCATAGTACGAATGCCGCCGCGGTCAGCGGAACGTCTTGCCCTTCGTGACGGCGCAACAACGCGACCTTGGGCTACTGCTTCTTGGCGTCACCCGCCTTCTTCCGCTTGCGGCGCCGTTTGTTGCCGTAGGTCCCCCGTACGATCTTGCCGCGCCGCGTGCGGATGTCGCCCTTACCCATTCGCGATCCCACTCAAGGAAAGAACACGATCATACCGCTTGGATGGTTCGTCCGCCGGGACGGGCCGGGTGGCCGAGGGTGGTTACCCTCCCCCGGCTCCCGCAGATC
>JAPPND010000002.1:0-18944 GCA_028818795.1 Gammaproteobacteria bacterium
ACTAGCTAGTGTAGTTCAAATGAGAGAAACCACTGCCAGAGAGGCCAAGAACCGCTTCGGCCAGTTGCTCGATGCGGCGCAGCAGGGACCCGTCTGCGTGACCAAGAACGGTCGCGCCGTGACCGTGATGCTCTCTGTCGAACATTATGAAAGGCTTCGCGGTTCTGCGTGGGAGCAACTCACGGCGACGATGGACTCGCTTGGGGAGCAGGCGTCGGCCAGCGGCCTGACCAAAGCGAAGCTAGACGCGCTGTTGGCGGATGAGAGCTGAACGTCTCGTCGTCGATACGAACGTCCTGACCGTGCCGCCCTGCGTCCCCAAGGACAACCAAGACGGGTCTTGGAAGCGGTTCGCGCTACAAACGGTGCCCTTCTGTTCTGCGACGAGACGTTCTACGAGCTTCGGTCGCGGCTTGGCCGGTCGAAATTCGATGCCTACGTGAGTCGGAACACGAGGGCGGTTTTCCTCGCTCAGCTCACGATGGTCGCCGAGTGGGTATCCATTGCAGGTAGTAAGCTGGGATGTCCGGATCCCGATGACGATAAGCTGCTCGAAACCGCCTTGGCGGGCGACGCCGATTGTCTCGCGACCGGCGATCGAGATTTGTTGGAGATGCATCCGTTTCGCGGCATCCCTGTGCTGACGGCTGCGGCGTCCCTGGCTTCAATGGAGGAACAACGGGGCTAGCCCCTACGGCGCGCCGAAAACGGCACCGTCAAAGACAACCCGCGAAAAGCCGTTGGCCGCACTCCGGATCGGCATGGGCGTACCCTTGCCACGGTCGAGCTGCACCGTCGACAAGCGTAGAGCCCCTCGGTCGCAGGAAATGCGCCAACCTTCGGCATCGTGGCGGAGCGTGCCTGGTGGCAACGCCTCCTTTGGTGAGATCGGATTTGCCTCGAGAATGCGCAGCCGGACACCATCCGGTCCGGTTGTGAACGCTGCCGCACGACCGGAGAGCGCTCGTACTTGGCGGCATATGGCGACCGCATCGGCGTGCCAATCGATCAACGACTCGGCACTGGTCAGCTTGTGGGCGTAGGTGGCCAATGCGTCGACTTGGGGTTCGGGCTGGATGTGGGGTAGTTCGTCGAGAACTTCGAGCAACGTGTCCGCACCGAGGGCAGCGAGAGCCGTGGTGACCGTTGCGCCGAAGGCATCATCGCCGAGCGAGATCCGCCGCTGCCGGTACACCGGGCCCGCATCCAGCTTGGCTTCGATCCGCATGATGCTGACGCCCGTTTCGGCGTCGCCCGCCATGATCGCCCGCTCCACCGGTGCCGCACCTCGCCAGCGCGGCAGCAGGGAGGCGTGGACGTTCAGGCAGTGGTGCTTGGGCGCGTCGAGTATGGATTGGGGGAGCAGGAGCCCGTACGCGGCGACCACTAGCCAGTCGAACCCGGCAAGGAGGGTTTCTTCGCCCTTGATCCTGGTCGGTGTCCGCACCTCGATGCCGGCGGATTCCGCCAACGCGTGCACGGGACTCTTCGACACCTTTCGGCCGCGGCCCGTGGGTCGGGGCGGTTGGGCGTAGACCAAATCGACGCGGTGCGGGGAGTTCAGGAGCCGCGCAAGGATCGTCGCCGCGAACGCCGGCGCGCCCGCGAACGCCAGTCGCCAAGCCATGTCGTGCTTGAGTGTCTTAGCCCCGGCCGGCGCGTGCGACTGCTGGCCGGCGACCGGAATCGGATGGGCGCTTCTGGAGCTTCTTCTTGATGCGCTGTCGCTTGAGGCTCGACAGGTAGTCCACGAACAGCTTGCCATCCAAGTGGTCGCACTCGTGCTGGATGCACACCGCCAGCAGCCCCTCGGCTTCCAGCGTGAACGGTTTGCCTTGCCGGTCCAGTGCGGCGACCCGGATGTGCTCGGCCCGTTCCACGGGCTCGTAGAAGCCGGGTACCGACAAGCAGCCTTCCTCCCGCTCCTGGGTGCCCTCGGCGAAATCGATGACCGGGTTCACGAACGCATGGGGCTGGTCGTGGTTCGCCGAGACGTCGACGACGAGGACGCGCTTGTGAACGTTGGCCTGGGTGGCTGCCAGGCCGATGCCCGGGGCTTCGTACATGGTCTCGAGTAGGTCGTCGATCAGCTTCCGGATGCCATCGTCGACCACACCCACCGACTTCGCCTTGGTGCGAAGCCGGGAGTCCGGGTAGTGTAGGACATGCAAAAGAGCCATCGGTCGCCGTTCGGGCTGCGTTCCGGGACGCCAATGGTGGCACAAGGGAACGGCGCAAGAAACTGGCGAGGGGAACGTATAGGAACGTATGGACGAGAGACGATGTGACCTCTTCGAGGCGTGGATGGCCGATGTGAGAGGTCTACGTGCGCCGACGATTAAGAGCCGGCTGACGAACTGCCGGCGGGTCGAGAAGTTCGAGGGGGATCTCGATTCGCTGTTCGAATTGGACCGGCTGGCGGACCTTTTGGAGAAGCTGACGTACTCGGCGGAGGACCAAAGAAACGGAAGGCGATCAAGACATCGTGTGCCGATCGCCGCGTATCATGACGTGATACGTATCGTGAAGTGATACAAGGATTCGCGAACAGACGAGCACGAGCACTGGCTGCGGGACGAACGCCACGTGGTTTCCCGCCGGATCTCGTACGAAGGGCCCGAGCCATGTTGACGGCGATGAATGCCGCTACTCGGTTGCAGGACCTGCGTTTTCCTCCGGGCAACCATCTGGAGAAACTCGCAGGTGACCGTGAGGGACAGCACTCGGTTCGCATTAACAGGCAATGGCGGATTTGTTTTGTATGGACCCGCAACGGACCGGAAAAAGTGGAAGTCGTGGACTATCACTGAGGGAAGTCATGAAATGATCGACGAACTAGACCCGATGCATCCTGGGGAGGTCCTGGAGGAGTTGTACCTCAAACCGCTTGGCATGAGTCCCGGCGCGTTGGCCAAGGCTTTGGACGTGCCTCGGACCCGGATTGAGAGAGTCGCAAGAGGCCAGACATCGATGTCATCCGACACGGCATGTCGACTCGCGAAGGCGTTTGGGACCACGCCGTCGTATTGGATGAACATGCAGACGAACTACGACTTGGCGTTGGCCGCGCGCAGCGTTGATGTCTCGCACATCAGGCGGATCGAAGGCTTGAACCCGGCGGCGGGTCGTTAGGAGCCCGCATCATGCCGCTGTAACCGGTTCCGTCTTGGGCAAGTCCACCGAGACCGTCACGATATCCGTGTCGTGGTACTGCTGGTGACGCACCGACGAGGCCAAGTGTCGCAACAAGCGCAGCGAGATCTCGCGCTCGCCCGAGGTTTCGTCGAGGCGCTCGTTCAAGAGCGCGATGCGGTCTTCCAGGTTCGCCTCGCCCGGGGCCGCGATGAACTCGAGGGCGGCCCCGCCGTCCTCCTTGTGGACGGTCAGTTGCAGCCGCCGCGGTTCCTGGTCCGCCTCGTCGTCCTGAAGCAGGGTCAACAACGTCTCTTCGCTGGCGGCATCCAAACGTTGCGTCATGGCTTCGTTCCAGCCGAACCGCGATGCGCACTCGGCAAGGAACTCCCGGATGCTCGGCAATGCGGAGAGTTCGAATGCCAGTTCGATTCGGCGCCGTCGTGGCGCGGTCAACTCCACGAACAGCGTAAGCAGTATTGCCGCGAGGCCACCCGCGGTCATGCCGTTCTGAAGCAACCCGCCAGCGAAGTCGGCGACGAACTCCGGGAAGATCACGCCGTTCTGGAAACCGACGCCGAGCCAGAACGACACGCCCACGATCAATCCCTTCCGGTAGTCGACGCCGTCCTGGACGATGATCTTCATGCCGACCACGAACAACATTGCCAAGAGGACGGTGACGTAGGCGGCGGCGACGGGGCCCGGGATGGCCAGCACCACGGCCAACGCCTTGGGGAAGAACGCGAACGCGACCATGACGATGCCGAGCACGAGGCCGACGACCCGGGCGCCGACACCGGTGAGTTCCGTAACGGAAACGCTCGACGAATAGGTCGTGTTTGGAACCGTGCCGGCGAGTCCGGAGAGCAGGTTGCCCATGCCGTCGGCGGCCACTGCGCCCTGCACGGCTCGGAAGTCCACGGCTCGACGCTGCTTCCAGGACACCCGCTGGATGGCCACCGAGTCCCCGATGGTTTCGATGGCGCCCACCAGGGTCACGAAGATGAAGGCCGGTAGCAGCGACCAGAAGGCGCCGCCGAACTCGAGATCGAAGCCGGGCCACCCCGCGGTGGGGAACCCGATCCATGACGCCTCGGCGACGCGATTGGTGTCGTAGAGGCCGAAGTAGGCCGCAACCGCCGAGCCGACCGCCACGCCGATGACCGGTGCCCACAGGCGCAGAGCGCCACGGGCCTTGAGAGCGATCGCGCAGACCGTGACCAACGTCGCGACCGCGCAGATCGGCGCACCGAGGGGCGGGGCGTCTTCTGGGACCTCCGTCAGCATGCCGAAGATGATCGGCATCACGGTCACTGCGATGAGCATGATCACCGTCCCCGCTACTGTCGGCGTCAGCACGCGCCGGAACAGGGATAGCCGTGCCGAGAACGTGAACTGAAATAGCGCAGAGATGACCACCAGGGTGGCCAGCAGTGCCGGCCCCCCCTCGACCAACGCCGTTACGCAGATGGCGATGAAAGCACCCGACGTTCCCATCGCCAGTACGTAGCCGGCACCGATGCGTCCGAACCGAACGGCCTGCAGCACGGTGGTCGTGCCGCTGATGGCGACGGCGGCGAACACCGCCCAGGCCAGGTAGGTTTCGCTGCCGCCGGCGGCGCGGATTACGATCGCCGGCGTGAGCACGATCCCGGCAACGATGAGCACCATCAGTTGCACCCCGAGACCCACGGAGAGCGGGAGCGGCGGTTGCTCGTCCGCTTCGTAGCGGACGGAGGTCGGGAGTTCGTTGCCGGTGGCCATGGTGCGCCTTGTCAGGAGGCGACGAGCGCTGCCGCCAAGCGACTTCGCCCGACATCATACGCGACTGCTCCACGGCCGTTCGCTACGGCACCGGCCGGCAAGTTGTCGGCGGGCGCATTTCCTACGGCAACTGGCGTCGAAGGACTACATATTCGGCGGGGCGATCCGGCTACGATGCTCCTCGGACTTTTTGCGTTGCGAGGCAGCGTCGTGCCGTGGCGACAAGGCATGCCGGACATCACGCTATCACGAGGCGACCTGCCGTTGGCGTTGCGCTCGATTCCCGATCCGCCGCAGCGGCTCTACTGCCGGGGAGATCCCGCCGCGCTCGACGGACCGGCCGTCGCCATCGTGGGAAGTCGACGCTGCACCCGGCAGGGGCGCGAAACGGCGTTTTCGCTGGCTCGCGGTCTCATGGCGCAGGGCGTAAGCGTGGTTAGCGGTCTGGCCTACGGCATCGACGCCGCCGCGCACCGGGGCGCACTGGCCGCCTGTGGCGACGGATCCGCTCTGCCGGCACCCCAACGGCCTGCGACGATCGCCGTGCTCGGCAGCGGACTCGGCAACATCTACCCGCAGGCCCATGCCGGTCTGGCCTCGGAGATCGTGGCGGCTGGAGGCGCGGTTCTGTCGGAACACGAACACGACGAGGGCCCACGAAAGCACCACTTCCCGGCACGGAACCGAATTGTCAGTGGGCTGTGTCTCGGGGTAGTGATCGTGGAAGCGTCCGACAAGAGCGGCTCGCTCATCACGGCGCGCCTGGCGCTGGAACAGGGGCGCGACGTCATGGCCGTACCCTCGCTCGTGTCGAGTCCGCTGTCGGCAGGCTGCCACCGGCTGATTCGGCAGGGCGCCGCCCTCGTCGAACAGACCGAGCACGTCTTGGAGGCCTTGGGTCTTGAATGGTCGCGGCCCGACGCGGGAACCGCCGATTCGACGGATTCGGTGTTCGAGGCCGTGGGCGCGACGATCACCAGTGTCGACGAGATCATCGCAGCCACGGGCCTGCCCGTCGAAGGGGTCCTCGAACGGTTGATGGAACTCGAGATCGACGGGCTCGTGGGCGCCCACGGGGGTGGGTACGTCCGCCTCCCGGCGACGGCGGGAGGACCGATCCGATGAGCGCCACCTACTTGCTGCTGGCATCGTCCCTGGGGCGATTTCGATTTGAGAGAACTAACTTCGTCATGGTTCGGGGTGACACGTGAACGAACACCAATACCTTGAGTTCCAGGCCATGGACCGTCCGCTGGGGGAACCCGAACGGGAGCAGTTGCGGGCGCTCTCGCCGACGGCGCGGATCACCGCGTCGAGCTTCGCCGACGACTATCAATGGGAAGCCTTCAAGGGGAATCCGCGCAGCCTGGTGGCGCATTGGTTCGACCTCCACCTCCATGTTTCCAGCTGGGGCACCCGGAGGCTGATGATCCGCTTGCCGCAGCGCCTCGTGGACCGTTCCCGGCTGGACCGCTTCCTGCACGGCGTGCCGATCGTGGATGTCTGGACCGCTTCAGACAATCTTGTCGTTGACGTTCGAGACGACGGTGAGGAGGGGGATCCCATGCACCTCGACAACTGCTCCACCATCCTCCCGGCATTGGCACCGTTGCGCGTTGATCTGGCCGCTGGGGATTGGCGGGCGTTCTACCTGCTGTGGCTGGTCGCGGCCGAGCGCGGGTCGTTGGACGACGGGGCGGTCGAACCGTTGCCGGGGATCGCGCCGTTGAACGGTCCGCTTGAGACCCTGGCACGCCTGTTCGACATCGATGGGGACTTCGTCCAGGCGGCGCTTGAGCAGCCCGAAGGTTCGACCGAGCGCGCAGCCGAAGCTAGGCGACGGGTGGTGGCGGCGGTTCCCGACGACGAAAAGGCGGCGCTCCTCTGCCGTTTGCTGGAAGACGAACCCCACGTGGCGGCGGAGGTGCGCAATCGGCTCGCAGCCGCGGTGGTCTCGGTGACGGGGGATTCGCGCAGCCGGTGCCGGTCCGTCGCGAAGATTCGCGAACGGGCGGCGACGATCCGCGTCGAGCGCGAAGCCGCCGATGCGAAACGCCTGGTCGCGGAGCGATGTCGCCGGGTGCGAGACGCGCAGCGAGAGCGCAAGACCCGTCTCGACGTCTTGCGACGCCGCGGCATGTTGGCGTGGCGGGAAGCCGAGAGGGAGATCAACCGGTGCAATGCCGCGGCCTACGACCGGGCGGTGGACTTGCTGCTCGATCTCAAGACCGTTGCGGAAGAAGACGGCCAAGCTGCCATATTCGCAGAGCGCCTGAACGGGCTGTGCGAACGGCATGCCGGCAAGAAACTGTTCGTGGCGCGCTTGTGGGAGTTGAACGTTTGATTGTCGCGGGACCACGGCGGCAGTATATTCGCCGGTCTCGCCATCGGGTCCGCGACCCGGACGGCGATGCCACTCTTTCATCACAGGGAGTTCGAGAAATATGCCGTGGGTCGCTGTATTGATGGGGTCCGAATCCGATTGGCCGACCATGCAGTCGTGCACCGAGGTGCTCGACACCTTGGGCGTCGGCTTCGAAGTCCGGGTCACATCGGCGCACCGGACGCCGGCGGCGACTGCGGCCTACGTCGCCGATGCGGCGGATCGAGACTGTCGCGTCTTCGTTTGCGCGGCGGGCCTTGCCGCGCACCTGGCTGGCGCGGTGGCCGCGCACACGACTCGCCCGGTGATCGGCGTCCCCATTGACGGTGGACCGTTCAACGGCGAGGACGCGCTTCTGTCGACGGTGATGATGCCCGGCGGCGTACCGGTCGCCACCGTCGCGGTCGGCAAGGCCGGCGCGAAGAACGCAGGCTATCTGGCCGCGCAGATGCTCGCGGTTGCCGATGACGACTTGGCGCAACGGATCGCGGAGGACCGGGAGGCCAACGCGGCCAAGGTGGCGGTCCAGAACGAGTCGGTGCAGCAGTCGCTGACTCGTTCCGCATAGCACGGCTGTATCCAACGGAACAATCCGGTGTCAGCGGACGACCGGTCCGACGACCTACCCCGCGCCGTAGGTATATTGCATGGCGGCGGGGTCGTCGCCCATGCCACGGAAGGCGTCTGGGGCCTTGCCTGCGACCCCTTCGACGCCGCGGCGGTCGACCGCGTGCTGGCCATCAAGGGCCGGGACGCGGAGAAGGGTCTCATTGTCGCTGCCGGTCGTGCGGAGGCGTTTGCGAACGAGTTGGAAGGTCTGGATGACGAGATGGCGGCGCGAATCCGGGCAAGCTGGCCCGGCGCTGTCACCTGGGTGGTCCCCAACCGTCGGTTTCCGCACTGGATAACGGGTGATCGCGACACGGTGGCGATTCGGGTTCCGGGGCACCAGCAGGCGCGGTCCCTGGCCGATGCGTTTGGCCGCGCCATCGTATCGACGTCGGCGAACCGGAGCGGGGTCGAACCTGCCCGGACTGCCGAGGCCGTTGTAGACGCTCTTGGGGAGGCGGTGGACTTCATCCTGCCGGGCGAGATCGGTTCGAACACCGGCCCTAGCCGGATCATCGATGCGTTGAGCGGCAGAACGCTGCGATGACGGATCGATACGCGGTGATCGGCAACCCGGTTGACCACAGCCTGTCGCCCCGGATTCACACGACTTTCGCGGCGCGCACCCGCGAGGATATCGAGTACGGCAGGCTGGAAGCGCCGACTGATGGGTTTGTCGATGCTGCGCGGACTTTCTTCGCGGCAGGGGGCAGCGGTCTCAACGTCACGCTTCCGTTCAAGTTGGACGCGTGGCAGTGGGTCGACGGCCACGACGATGCGGCGGCGTCATCTGGCGCCGTAAACACCATCGTTGTCGACGGCAACGCGACACGGGGCTGCAACACCGACGGCATCGGTCTCGTCCGCGATCTGTTGGACAACCTAGGTTGGGATCTCGACGGTGCCCGTACGTTGGTTCTCGGGGCCGGCGGTGCGGTGCAGGGCGTCATCGAGCCACTCAGACGCGCCGGCGCTGCCGATCTGACGATCGCAAACCGTACGCGCCGCAAGGCGCAAGCCCTGGCGGCGCGTTTTTGCGTAGCCAGTGCGGGCCTCGACGAAGTGGGTGGCGGCTGGGACGTGGTCTTGAATGGGACAGCCGCTGGCCTTGCCGGCAGCGGCGGACTGGTCGCGCCCGAGGTCGTCGCCGACAGTCGATGCTACGACATGTTCTATTCGCTGGATGGCGCGACGCCGTTCTGCAGCTGGGCCGCGGATCAGGGTGCGAGCGCGGTCAGCGACGGTCTCGGCATGTTGATCGAGCAGGCGGCGGAGGCGTTCCTACTTTGGCGGGGCGTCCGACCGGACACGGACGGCATCGCGAAGGTGTTGCGCTCGGGCGCGTGATGGCCGGCCAACGACCGTTTCGACCGGGACGAGCATTGACCCTGCAGGTGGCGGCGGCGTTGGTCACCACCGTCGGACTGGCGACGTGGCAGATCACGCGTGCGCTCGACAAGATGGCGTTGGCGGATGCTCGCCATGCCCGCCGGCTGGCTGAACCGGTCGACGCCGCCCGCTTCACGGCCGATACGCCCGATTTCACCCGTCTGGCATTGACGGGTCGGTACGACACTGAGCGCTTGTTCCTGGTCGCACAACGGCCGCAGGCACGGGGTTTCGACGTGGTTTCCGTGTTGACGACCGACGCCGGCAGTTTCCTCGTCAACCGGGGATGGACGTTGCGGTCGCCCTCGAAGCCGGTGCCCGAGACACCGAGCGGGACCGTTTCGGTGTTCGGTGTGGTCTGGCCGACAACGCCCGTGCCGGCCGCGCTTCGGGAAGAGGCCTGGGTCGAGGGTTGGCCGAAGACGGCGCGCCTGGTGGACCCGGAACGGATGGCCGAAGCAACGGGTGCTCATGCGCGGGAAATCCGCCTCGAATCCGGGAGTTCGGGCGTGTTCCGTGCCGCCTCCCTCGCCTGGGACTACGAATCCGGTACGCACTGGAGCTACGCCGTGCAGTGGCTGCTGATCGGCGTGGGTGTTGGCGTCGGCTACGTGCTCATCGGTCGCCGAAGAGGCAGGGAGCCCACGGACGATGCCTGAAGCCGCGCGTCGGTCGACGAATCTTGTCGCGGTTGCCGTGGCGCTTGCCGCGGTCGTGGTCGTGCTTGGCGCCTACACGCGGCTGGTGGATGCAGGACTCGGCTGTCCCGATTGGCCGGGATGCTACGGCATGATCCTGGTGCCGGAGACGGCGGAAGAGATCGCCCGGGCCGAGGCCGCGTTCCCCGGGTCTCCGGTCGAAGTCGACAAGGCATGGCCGGAGATGATCCATCGCTACGCCGCGGCATTGCTCGGCCTCGTGGTTCTGATGATGACTGTCCTGGCCGTCAAGCAGGGACTTCCTTGGAAGCTGCCGGTAGCGCTTGTCTTATTGGTGATCGCGCAAGGGGCGTTCGGTGCCTGGACGGTCACCCTGAAACTCTGGCCGCAGGTGGTGACCACGCATCTCCTGGGCGGTTTCGCCACCCTCGCGTTGCTGTGGATGTGGTGGCTAGGACTGCGAGATCCGCCCTGGCGGGTGGATCCGTCGCTTCGGGGACTGTCGATGACGACCCTGGTCGTGGTGGTGATCCAGGTCGCCCTGGGCGGTTGGCTGACGGCCAACTACGCGGCCCTTGCCTGTCCCGATTTCCCCACCTGCCACGGCGTTTGGATACCCGACATGGACTTTGCCGCGGGCTTCGACATCTTCCAGGACGTTGGGCCGAACTACCTCGGCGGCTTGATGTCGAGCGATGCCCGGGTGGCGATCCACGTCGTGCACCGGCTTGGAGCAGTGGCGGTATTGCTCTTTGCCGGCGCCCTGGCCGTTCGGTTGGGATCGCGACCGTTGGCCGGGGTGCTCGCTGGCGTGTTGGGCGTCCAACTGGCGCTTGGGATCGCCAACGTGGTCTTCGCCCTGCCGCTCGCCGTTGCCGTGTTGCACAACGCCGGGGCCGCGGCCTTGCTGCTGGTCGTAGTGACGGTGAATTACTCGATCCGCCGGACCGGCGCATAATCGAACGATGAGAGTTGCCGTCCTCGCACTCCTGCTGGCCGTCCTCGTCGGCGGGGGTGTGGCGGTGGTCTATTTCGGTCCCGACACGAAGTTCTCCGACGAGGAACTCAAGGCGTTCAACTTTATGCCGTATCCAGAGCCGCGCGACGTGGGTGACTTTCTGCTCACCGATGCTGCGGGCGGAGACTTCGGTCCGGAACGACTGCGCGGCCGGTGGTCGTTCATATTCTTCGGCTTTGCCAACTGTCCGGACATCTGCCCGATCGCCATGGCCGTTCTCGGCGAGGCCGAGACGGTGCTTGTGGAGGCAGGCGACGAGCCATTCCAGGGCATCCTGGTCACGGTCGATCCGGAGCGCGACACGGCCCATGTGCTCTTGGAGTACGTCCGGACCTTTTCGAATGATTTCGTGGGATTGACCGGTTCGGTGCCGGACATCTTCGTATTCGCTCGGAGCTTCCATGCGGGATTCTCCAAGGAACTATTGGAGGACTCGGAGCTCGGCTACACCATGAACCACTCCGGACGCATCGCAGTGGTGGATCCGTCGGGCAGGCACTACGGCAACATTTCTTCGCCCTTTGATGCCACACGTCTTGCGACGCTCCACCGGGCCTTGAGCAGCCGTATTCCGGTGCGCGACTAATCGAGGTAGAGGCGACCTCTTTTTGACATCGCGAGCACGGCTTTCCTATGCTGGCGGGCTCAACTCAGGGGGCGTCAGGTGACTAATCCAATGACAGCAAACGCGGGTTGCACCGTTGACGGGCACTCTCGTTCCCGCTCGTGCCGAGCCGAGGCCGTCGCTTGAGCGCGAATGCAGCAAGGGGCGTCCAGACCGCTCCGCGCGAGGAAGCCGGCGTGCGCTACGACGAGGTCCGCCAACGTTCGCTAACGATCTGCGAGCCGCTCGCCGTGGAGGACCACGGCGTTCAACCCATCGTCGAGGCCAGCCCGCCGAAGTGGCACCTGGCGCACACGACCTGGTTCTTCGAGACGTTCCTGCTCAAGGCCTACGTGCCCGACTACCGCCCGTTCCACGCCGATTTCGAATACCTGTTCAACTCGTACTACGACGGCATCGGACAGCAGTTCCCACGCCCGGAGCGGGGACGGTTGTCCCGGCCCACGTTGTCGGCGGTCCTGGACTACCGCGACCACGTGGACGCCGCGATGCGTGGTCTACTCGGACGCGGTGACGCCGACATCGCGGACCGGATCACCTTGGGGCTTCACCACGAGGAGCAGCATCAGGAACTCCTGGTCACGGACATAAAGGCCAATCTCGGCCTGAACCCGCTGAAACCAGCCTACGTCGAGGGGAATGGCACGCTTGGCGGCGCCTCGGGAGACCTTGCGTTCACGGACTATGACGGCGGCATCGCGCAGATCGGTGCCCGTGTCGGCAATGGCTTTCGGTTTGACAACGAGTGTCCACGCCACCGGGTCTGGATCGACGAGTTCGCGCTGGGCAACCGCCTGGTCACCAATCGCGAGTTCGCGGAGTTCATCGCCGATGGCGGCTATGCCGAGCCGTCGCTGTGGTTGGCGGACGGCTGGCGCTGGCGCTCGGAACGCACCATCGACGCGCCGATGTATTGGCACCGCGTCGACGGCTGCTGGTTCGAGTACCGGCTCGACGGGGAACATCCGCTGGCGCCGAATACGCCCGTGACCCACGTCAGTCACTTCGAGGCGGACGCCTACGCGCGCTGGGCGGGTGCCCGGCTACCGACGGAGGCTGAGTGGGAGGCTGCGGCGACCACGCAGCCGATTGACGGCAACTTCGCGGCTACTCAAGGCGCAATGCACCCCAGACCCGCTGCCGGCCGCTCGATGGCGCAGTTGTTCGGAGACTGCTGGGAATGGACGTCGAGCGCCTATGGCCCCTATCCGGGCTTCGAACCGTTGCGTGGGGCGCTCGGCGAATACAACGGCAAGTTCATGTCGGGACAAATGGTGCTGCGCGGCGGTTCATGCGCCACGCCCCCGGGCCATGTCCGTGCGAGCTATCGAAATTTCTTCTATCCGCCGGATCGCTGGCAGTTCACCGGCATAAGGCTGGCGCGAACCACCTAAGGAAACGGATCCATCGACACCCACTTGCACAACGGAGAAGCGACCCCCCGATACCAATTCTTCGACTTAAAGCCCGCACTTCCCGACATGGCCGCCGAGGTACTGCACGGGCTGACAAAGCCCGCCAAGTCGATTCCGCCGAAGTACTTCTACGATGCCGAGGGTTCAAGGCTGTTCGACGTCATCACCGGGCTGCCGGACTACTACCTGACCCGCACCGAGACCTCGATCTTGCGCGAGAACGCTGGGTCGATTGCGGATCGGGTGGGCCAGGGCGCCTGCCTGGTGGAATACGGCAGCGGCAGCAGTACCAAGTCGCGCCTCGTGATCGAAGCGTGCCAGCCGGCGGCCTATGTACCCGTCGACATCTCCCGCAACCACCTCGAACAATCGGCCAAGACGATACTCGGCGGCTACCCGGAACTCGCGGTGTACCCCACCTGCGCCGACTACACGGCCCCCTTCGAACTGCCGCCGCCGGTCGCAGCGCTGCCGCGCCTGGCGTTCTTCCCCGGTTCAAGCATCGGCAATTTCGAGCCCTCGGCCGCGGGCGACTTCCTGCGCGGGGTGACCCAGGTCGTGGGCCCGGCTGGCTGGCTGGTCCTGGGCGTCGACACGAAGAAGGACCCCGAGGTGCTGGATCGCGCCTACACCGACGCGGGAGGCGTCACCGAGCGGTTCAACAAGAACCTCCTGCGCAACGTCAACAGCGCTGTCGGGGCGGATTTCGATCCGTCCGGGTTCCGTCACCTCGCCGTCTACAACGACCAAGCGGGCCGCATCGAGATGTACCTGGTGTCCGATCGGGACCAACGGGTCCATGTGGCGGGCACCGAAATCCGCTTCGCCAAGGGCGAACGGTTGCACACGGAGAACTCCTACAAGTACGGGCCTGACGAGTTCATCGGTCTTGCCGACGAGAGCGGCTTCGACTGCATCGACATCCTGTCCGACGACAGGGCCTACTTCATGGTGTTGCTGCTGCGGGCTCGCTGAGTCCGCTCACGGCCTGTTCGACAGTCGATCTGAAATCCTCGTCGAAGGTGCCCGCGTTCCTGGCAAGGATCCTGCCCTCGGGACCGATCAGGACGTAGGTCGGAAAGCCCGTCACGCGCCATTTGCGGACGATTTCGCTCTCGTCGCCGACGTGCCAGACCACCCAGGGTAGCGGGTTGTCCTCGAGGTAGCCTTCGGCGGTCTCAAGCTCCGCGTCAACGTTGATGCCGACGATCTGGAAGCGCTCTTCGGGGAGTTCGGCTGTCATCTCGCGCAGCTTCGGGAACGCCGCGATGCAGGGCCCGCACCACGTCGCCCAGAAGTCGACGAGGACGACTTGCCCGGCGTAGTTCGACAGATTGTCCGTTGTCCCGTCCAGACGCGGGGCTGTCACGTCGGACACGAATCCCCCGACCGTCGTTGACCGGAGGCTGTAGAGCAACTCGCCTTCCGCATCGGCAAACGTCATCGGGCGTTCCGTACCGTCGGTGTCCCGCCGCGTGAGTATGAACACCTCGTCCGCGATGCCGTCGCTCAAACCCGTGGCCAGCGCGAGGGCTCGCTTTTCGTGCGCGGTGCGCTCGGCTTGTGGAAGCGTCTGAAGGTTCGCCGACTGGATCAGGTGGCTGGCTGCGAAGTACCGGGCCGTGGCGCGGGCAATGGGATCCTCGAGGCTGTCCGCTAGGTCGTTGATGAACGCCTTCGCGGGCGGATGCACGTTGGACATGCCGTTGATTTGCTTCAGCCGCAACGGCCACTGGTCGTAGTCGGGAAAGTGGGCGGCCAGTGCCTGGGCGGCCTTCATCCCCCGGGCCACACCGCCCCGGGCGGGATGGTCGAGCAGGAACTCCGCGGCCTGGCGGGTCTTCTCGTGTTCGCCGCCGAGGTCGAGGATGGCGATCGCGGCGGCGCTGGCGCGACTCGGCGTGGGCCGGTCGCCCAGCTCCGCCAGGCGGACTGACCGCTCTTTCCCGTCTGGCTCGGTGGTTCGGATGTCGCGCTCGGCGGTCTCCCATGCCTCCAATTGTTCGAGGTAGTCGCCGATCACATCCCAATTCGATCCGACCAGCTCGATCAGGGCCGACTCGCCTGATTGGGCGCTGATCATCAGCCACCGCGAGAAGACCATCGCGCCGGTCGGGCGCAGGTCAGTGGTTTGCTCGATGAGGAATTCGGCCGCTTCGAGTGCCCGCGCGCCTTTCGTATCGATGACCGCCAGGGCAGCGGCGACGGCATCAACGGTCCTCGGCTCGGGACCCCGGTTGATGAGTTCGCGGAGGCGCTGCTTCTCTGCGTCGGTCGTATCGTCGAGCCGGGTGGCCTCGAAGGCGGCCATGATCGCCCCTTCCGATGCGCGATAGTCCTCGACCAGCGACCAGTCGGGGCCGACATGTGCCGCTAGCGCATCGAGGGCAATCTCAAGGGCCGTTTCGGAAACAGAGCGCATCGGCCGGTTCAGGAGGAATTCCACGGCCTCGAGCGTCTGCTCGCCGCCCGACTCGATGATCGCGGTTGCCGCAGCGGCCGCGGCGGTCTCGTCGGGGCCCGGCCCGAGGTCTTGCCGGCGCCGATCCTTCTCCTCCTCGCTGATCTCGGCGCGGAAGATCTCCAAGTGTTTCTTCCGGTGGGCATCGTTCGCATCGATGTAGGCTTGGACGATCGTCCATTGATCGGGTGGCGGCTGGGTGTCGTCGTCGGCACCCGCCCCGATCAACGGAAGAATCGTTGCCAACCTGGCTAGCTTGCGTAGTGGCAAGAACACTCTAGAACTCGATCAACACCCAACGCGGGACCAGGGTTTCGGCCTGCTCGAGGTCCCCAAAGCCGGTTGTCGGATCCCTCGGGACCAGGAAATACGGTTTGCCGACCTTCGGCACGACCTTGATCATACTCAGCTTGCCGTTCTGGCGATACTCGTAGACGGTGCGTTCCTCGCCGGCGATCAAGGTCACGTCCGGGCCCCGGGCTTCGTGGAGCGACACGGCGGGCGGCGGTTCCGTCGGGCGGATGCTCGATCGTGCGGTTCGTTCGGCGGCGGCGTCCTTCGACTCAGTCTCTTTCGTGTCGGTGGCCTCGGATTGCGCCGCGCCACGCGGGGGCGCGCCTTTCGGGGTTTCGGCTTGCTCCTCGCCGTTACTGCCAAAGGCCAGCAGAGCCAGGAGCACGCCAGTCGCACGCGCGGGTGAGGCTGGATACGATGGATGACGTTCTTGGAAAGGCACGGCGCGAAGGCGGTTGTGCTAGTGTCGATGCGGAGGGAATCTAGCATGGCTGCCGACAAACCGTTACTGCTCGTCGACGGCTCCTCCTATCTGTTCCGCGCGTTCTACGCCCTGCCCGATCTGCGCACGCTGGATGGATTTCCGACTGGCGCCATCCGCGGCGTGATCGGCATGCTCCGCAAGCTCGCGAACGACTACGAGGGCAGTCCGGTCGCGGTGGTCTTCGACGTCGGGGGCAAGACCTTCCGGAACGAGCTGTATCCCGAGTACAAGGCGAACCGGCCGCGCATGGCCGACGATTTGCGCGTCCAGATCGAACCGATCTTCGACATCATCGAGGCCATGGGCATGCCGCTGCTCCGGGTGCCCGATGTCGAGGCCGACGACGTCATCGGCACCCTTGCCGCGGAGGCCACCCGCACGGGTCGCCGTACGATCATCTCCACCGGCGACAAGGACATGGCGCAACTGGTCTCCAAGCACGTCACGCTGGTCAACACCATGTCCGATGTCGCACTCGATCGCGACGGCGTCGTCGAGCAGTACGGCGTTCCGCCGGAACTGATCGTCGACTACCTGGCACTGATGGGCGATAGCGTGGACAACATCCCGGGCGTGCCCAAGGTGGGGCCGAAGACAGCCGCGAAATGGCTTGGCATTTACGGCTCCCTGGAAGAAGTGATCACTCACTCCGACGAGATCAAGGGCAAGATCGGCGACAACCTGCGCACCAGTGTGGCGATGCTGCCGATGTCCCGGAAGCTGGCAACGATCCGGTGCGACGTCGACGTGGGCGTGGGCATTGCCGAACTGACGCCGCGCCCGCCAGACGAAGACGCCCTGCGCGAGTACTACGAGCGCTACGAGTTCAAACCCTGGCTCGAGGAACTCGGCGGGGGCATGTCCGAACCCGCGCCAATACAACCGCTGAAGACGGTCGTCGTTCAGAGTCGGACCGACCTCGACGAACTGCTTGCGCAGGCGCGCGCGGCGACCAAACTGACGCTCGCCGTGGAGACCACACCGGGACGATTCATGGACAGCGAACCCGTTGGCGTGGCGCTCGGCGTCGAATCGGGGGAGGCGGCCTACGCTCCGGTCGGGCACGACTACCTTGGCGCGCCCGATCAACTCGGTTGGAGTGACTTCCTGGACGCCGCCGGACCGGTTCTCGAGGATCCGGCCGTGGCAAAGACCGGCCAGGACTTGAAGCACGCTAACAACATCCTGGCGCGGTTCGGCGTCGAACTGGCCGGTGCCGCCAACGACACGATGCTGGAGTCCTATGTGCTCGACAGTGTCGGTGCCCGTCGACATGCCTTGGAAGATGTCGCGAAAAAGTACCTCGACCGGGAAGCGCCGACCTTCGAAGCCATGGCGGGCAAGGGGGCCAAACAGCGCCCGATGAACCAGATCGACGTCCAGGAAGCGGCCGATTACGCCGCGACGCGCGTCGATCTCGCAACCCGGTTGCACGAGACCCTGCGTCCCGGGCTCGACTCGACGGGGCGCTTGGCCGAGGTCTACGACGAGATCGACCGGCCGCTGCTCGAAGTGTTGTCGCGAATGGAACGCCGGGGGACGTTGGTCGATGCGGGACTGCTCGCCGAGCAGAGCCGCGAATTGGCCGAGGGCATGGAGGGACTCGCACAACGGGCGTTCGACGCAGCCGGTGAGGCGTTCAACCTCGGTTCCCCGAAGCAACTCCAGGAGATCCTCTACGACAAGCTGGAGATGCCGGCCCTGCGCAAGACCCAGAAGGGCCAGCGCTCGACGGCGGAGCCGGTGCTGCAGGAACTCGCCTCGCGGGGCTACGAACTGCCGTCGATCATCCTCGAGCACCGGTCGCTCTCCAAGCTGAAGTCGACCTACACGGACTCGCTTCCCCACGAGATCAACCAGCGCACCGGGCGCATTCACACCTCCTACAACCAGGCCGTGGCCGCCACGGGCCGGCTGTCGTCCGCAGACCCCAACCTGCAGAACATCCCCATCCGTACCGCCGAAGGCCGCAGGATCCGCCAGGCCTTCGTGGCACCGCCGGGCAAGAAGCTCGTTGCCGCGGACTATTCGCAGATCGAACTTCGCATCATGGCCCACCTGTCCGGGGACGCCGGTCTGCTAGGTGCTTTCGAGAGCGGCGACGACATCCACCGGGCCACGGCCGCGGAGGTGTTCGGCTGCGCATTGGACGAGGTCTCCGACGACCAGCGGCGCAGCGCCAAGGCCATCAACTTCGGCCTGATCTACGGCATGTCGGCATTCGGCTTGGGCCAGCAGCTCGGGGTGACCCGCCACGTCGCCGAGGAATACATTGCGCGCTATTTCCAGCGCTATCCCCAGGTGCACGTGTTCATGGAGCGAACCCGGGCACAGGCCGGCGACGACGGCTTCGTGGAGACCCACTTCGGCCGGCGGCTCTACCTCCCCGAGATCAACGACCGCAACCGGATGCGCCGCCAGGCCGCCGAGCGCGCCGCGATCAACGCGCCGATGCAGGGCACCGCCGCAGACATCATCAAGCGCGCCATGATCGCCGTGGACGCGTTCTGCCGAGACTCCGACCTCGACGCGGCGATGATCATGCAGGTTCACGACGAACTGGTTCTCGAAGTGGCCGAAGGCGATGTTGCAGGCACCGTAACCGAGGTGACCACCCGAATGCGCGATGCCGCGGACTTGTCGGTGGAGCTAGTCGTGGATGTGGGCGTCGGCGACAACTGGGACGAGGCGCACTAGCGCCGCCTCTG
>JAPPND010000002.1:19044-28558 GCA_028818795.1 Gammaproteobacteria bacterium
GGAAAACGTCGCTGGCTGATTCCCCAAGCGAGTTCATCGGTCGCCAACGCGAGGCGGACTTCGTCCAAGTGGACGGTCAGTTCTGCGCTCCCGGTGAGCGCTTCTGCGCCGTTCGGTTCCACCAGCACATCGTCGTCGAGTGACTTTAGCGCCGGCATGCTCCGCATCAGCAGGCGCTGGCCATCGGTCGCTACGACGTAGCCTTGTCGGTCCAACAGGATGCAGCGTAGTTCATGCCGGATGTCGACGGTCGCGCGAAAGCCAGCCGCCAAGGCCAGCGATCTGACGTCTGCTGCTGTGAGTCGCACGGGCGTGTTGGGATCCATCGTTTTCAGTTCCTCCTCTAGCCGTTTCCGGGCACGATGCAGGCGGCTCTTTACCGCCGATATGGAGATCCGCAGCCTGGCGCTCATCTCCCGATAGGACTCGCTGCGGACATAGCGTGCGCGGATCAGTTCCCGTTGGTCTCTCGGCAGGCGGGGTATCGCCGCGTGCACCCCGGTGTCCCGCGCCGGACTGTCGTCTGGAACGGTTTCGGCACCCGTCCCCAGCGATTCGGGATCCCGTTGTGGCAGGGCGAGGCGCAACTGTCGCCATCGGATCTCCCCGCGCGCAAGCATCCGCGCTTCGTTCCGCGCGACAGCGGCGACCCACGCGTCGAACGCTTGGGCATCGGCCAATGACGCCAGGGACTCCATGACCCGCAAGACCGTGTTCTGGACCATGTCGTCGATATCCACGTCTCCACGGGCCAAGGCCACGCGGCGGGCCAACGCCGAGGCTCGCGCAACGAGCCCACTGCGTGCGTGCGGGCATCCGTCGCGTGCGGCGGCAATCAGCGAAGGCAAGTCTTCGTTCGGAGGCATCACCAATTTGATGCCGCTCGTCGATTCAGGTTGCGCTGGCGGTGCGCGCCGAGACGAATTATTATGCCAATTCAAATAATCTAGATCGACATAATATTGACCATGAACTTCATTGACCGCCACGACGAGATTCAATGTCTCGATGACGCGATGTCGCGACCTCGTGGGTTCGGCGTGCTTTGGGGGCGGCGTCGCGTCGGCAAGACGCGGCTTCTCACCGAGTGGTGCCAACACAACGATGGCGTCTATGCCGTGGCCGACCAGTCCGGGCCCGTTTTGCAGCGGCGCTACCTTGCCTCGGCGTTAGCGTTGCGCTTGCCGGGATTCGACGAGGTGGAGTACCCCGATTGGCGAGCCCTTCTGCGCCGGCTAGACCGCGATGCCGGCAGCCATGGATGGCGGGGTCCTTTGATCGTGGACGAATTGCCCTACCTGGTTGCGGCCGAGCCGGAGATCCTTGCCGTGTTGCAGAACTGGCTGGACTCGCCGAGCCGTCAAGTCGGTCTTGTCGTATGCGGCTCCAGCATGCGCATGATGCACCGCGCCGTACTCGACAGTGGTGCGCCGCTCTACGGGCGTGCCAGCGAGGCGTTTGGTGTCCAGCCTTTGCGACCTGGATTCCTTGCGGAAGTCTTCCCGCGCGCCACCGCCCGCGAGTTGGTGTCGGCGTACGCCGTGTGGGGCGGCATGCCGAGGTACTGGGAACTCGCGGAACCCTTTGGCGCCGCGTCGAGTGAGGCAGTGGACGCTCTCGTACTCGATCCGAGGGGCCCTCTGCATCGAGAGCCCGACCGATTGCTGCAGGCCGAAACGCCGTCTGCCACCGCGCTGCGACCGCTTCTGGACGTGATCGGCAACGGCGCACACCGGGTGAGCGAGATCGCCGGTCGATTGGGACGCCAGGCGTCAAGCCTCGCCGGACCGTTGGCAACGCTTGGCGAAATGGGCCTGATCCGTCGAGAGACCCCGTTTGGGAGCGATCCGAAGTCGGGGAAACGCAGCCTCTACCAGATCGCCGATCCCTTCCTCCGGTTCTGGTTTCGCGTCGTTGCCCCCAATCGGTCGCTGCTGGCGGCTGCGCCACGAGAGACGCGGCTCGAGATCTGGCAACGCCATCGGGCGCAACTGGAAGCCCACGCTTGGGAGGAACTGTGCCGCATGGCCGTGCCGAACTTGCACCGAGTAGTTCCCGCGATCGCGACGCTCGGGCCTCTCGGAGAGGGGCAGCGCTACTGGCGGGGCAACGATCCGGAACTGGACATCGTGGCACGCTCGGTCACCAGACCGGGCAACCTCGTCGGCGAAGCGAAGTGGAGTACGGCGGGCGGACGACCTAGTGTGCCGCGTCTCGGCACACTCATCGGCGATGTGGATACACCGATCTGGTCGTTCCTGTTTACCCCGGATCCGTCGCCGGAGAGCACCGATGTCGTTGACGCGGAGATGGTGCTTCAGGCACTCCGGTAACGTCAGCGGCTCTGTCCATCGGGATGTTCCCGATTCAGATGCTCCCGTACCGCCGCAATGGCTTCGGCGGCACCCATTCCGGTTGTCGCTGAGAACAACAATGCCAGGATGCCTGGCGGAACTTCGGCCTCGACCGATCGAAGCACCCTGGCGCGTTCGCCGCGTTTCAGCTTATCGGCCTTGTTGAGTAGCACCAGCACCGGCATGGACCGGCCAGCGCACCATTCGATCATGTCCCGATCGACGGGCTTGAGCGGGTGCCGGGCGTCCATCACCAAGACAACGCTCGCCAGGTTGGTCCGCCGGTTCAGATACTCGTCAACGGCTTGGCCCCAAGCCTCTCGACTCGATTTGGCCGCGCGGGCGTAGCCGTAGCCGGGAAGATCCACCAACCGTCCGCCCTCGTTCACGCTGAAGAAGTTGATGAGCTGCGTACGCCCGGGTGTCCTGCTCACCCGGGCAAGCTGCCGGCGCCCGGTCAGGCGGTTCAAGGTACTCGATTTACCCGCGTTCGAGCGCCCCGCGAAAGCCACTTCCGGAACGTCGTCCCGGGGACAGGTTTCGAGCCGGTCGGCGCTGGTCAGGAACTCGCTTGCCAATACGCGTTGCCCGGGTGCTGTAGGCGGTCCGTCATTGGACACGGTGCTATATAATCCCGCCGCTCGGGAAGGCGGAGTCTAGCGGCCCACGAGGCGAATTTCGCCGCCGCCGGCGTTGGTTTTCGATCGACTTTCATGGGGTCATGGTGAGATCGCGAAGGATCATGGGGATTGGCGCGCTGTGTGCGGCGGGTGCGGCGATGACGTGGGCCGCCGAGGGTGAGCTGCGACCAGGCGACGTGGAGGCTGGCCGCGTGCTTGCCTCGAAGACCTGCATTGCCTGCCACGGCGAGGATGGCAATTCCGCCATCCCGGGATATCCCCATATTGCCGGCCAGAGCGCACGCTACCTGTTTCGGCAGATGCAGCTCATGCGGGACGGGGAACGGGATCCCAAGCTGATGGTGGGCCAGGTGGACAACATGACCGACCAGGAGCTTCTGGACATGGCCGCGTTCTATGCCAGCCAGCCGGGCCGGGTCGGGCAGGCGTCGCGAGAGGGGATCGGACTCGGCGAAGCGATCTATCGGGGTGGCATCCTCGCGAAGCATGTGGCGGCGTGCACGGCGTGCCACGCGCCGGACGGTAGCGGCAACGCGCTGGCTGGCTTTCCGAGCTTGTCCGGACAGACTGCCGCATATGTCGTCGAGCAACTGAAGGCGTATCGCGAAGGACAGCGCAGGACGGACGCGGGCGACTACGAGGGCATGATGCGGCAAACGGCCGCCAACATGACCGACTCCGAGATCGCCGCCGTCGCCAACTACGTGTTGGGATTGCACTGACGGATTGCTGCGCGGTCTAATGCGGATCGTCGTCCGCGAAGGCAAACCGATGAACCTCGTCGCCCGATCTCTAGCTGTCGTCGCCCTGGCTGTGACGGTGGCCGTTCCCGCTCAGGAATTCAGGGAACGCCAGGACTACTTCAGACTCCCGGTCCCCGTTGAGACCCGGGATCCCGCGAAGATCGAGGTCGTGGAGGTTTTCTCCTACGGCTGCATTCATTGCTATCAGCTTGAACCCATCTTGAACGCATGGGTTCTGGCCCAAGGTGACGACGTCGACTTCCATCGGGTGCCGATGGCCACACGGAACTTGAGAACCCTGGCCCAGGCTTTCTTTTCCGCGAAGCAACTGGACATTCTCGCGAAAGTGCATATGGCGATGTTCGAGGGAATCCACGACTACGGAATCGACATGAGTCAACCGAAGCACATTCGGCGACTGTTCGTGCGGGAGGCGGGCGTCGACGAGGAAGAGTTCACGCGTACCTTCGACTCGTTCGCGATCGCCACCCGGGTCCGTCAGGCCGACGCGCAAACACGCCTTTACCGGGTCCAGGGCACGCCCACGATCATCGTCGACGGTCGCTATCTGGTGGACACCGTCTCCGCGGGAAGCGCCGAGGGCATGCTGTTGGTTGTCAACCACCTGCTCGCGAAGGAGCGCGCGGAGCGGGAAAGCGAGGCCGAGGGCGTCGGAGAAAAGTCGGCTCCGGCATCGCCGACGGGCTAGAACGCCGCGTCGATATCAACTCGACGCGAACCATGTACCTTGGTATTGATCTCGGCACGTCCGCCGTCAAGGCGGTGGTCACCGACGCCGGCGAGGTGGTCGCCGAAGCCAGCGAGAGTCTCACCGTCTCGCGCCCCGGACCCCGGATGAGCGAACAGTCGCCGGAAGACTGGTGGCAGGCGACCGACGCCGCCGTTCGGCGGCTGAAAGACTACGCGCCGGGGATCGACGCCATCGGCCTCTCCGGGCAGATGCACGGTGCCGTTCTCCTGGACGCTGGCGGGCGGGTCCTGCGCAACGCGATTCTCTGGAACGACGGACGTTCGGAGTCGGAGTGTCAGGTACTCGAAGCCGCGGTCGACGTGCGGGCGTTGACCGGCAACCGAGCCATGCCGGGCTTCACGGCCCCTAAACTTCTCTGGGTGCGTCGGTACGAACCGGAGGCATTTTCGCGGACGCGGATGGTCCTCCTGCCCAAAGACTACCTGCGCTACCGCATGACGGGCGAATTCGCGAGCGACATGTCCGATGCTTCGGGGACGCTATGGCTCGATGTGGGTGGACGGTGCTATTCGGAGCGCATGCTCGACGCGACGGGTCTCTCGATCTCGCATATGCCGCGACTGGCGGAAGGCTCGGAAGTGGCCGGCGAACTGCGCACGGGTGTCGCTGCGGCGTGGGGAATGAGGACCGTGCCGGTCGTTGGCGGGGCCGGGGACCAGGCCGCGGGCGCGGTCGGCGCCGGCGCCGTGGTGGAGGGGGTGAGTTTCCTGTCGCTCGGCACCTCCGGGGTCTATTTCGTGCCGGATTCGACCTACCGACCGAACCCGGCAGGGGGCGTCCATGCTTTCTGCCACGCGCTCCCGGGCATGTGGCACCAGATGTCGGTGATCCTATCCGCCGCTAGCGCCCTCACCTGGGTGACCCGCCTCACCGGTGCAGCGTCGGAGGCAGCCCTCATCGATGAGGTCGAGTCGTCGGACGCGGGTCCCGGCAGCGTCTATTTCCTGCCCTATCTCTCTGGCGAGCGCACCCCGCACAACGACGCCAATGCGCTCGGTGCGTTCGTGGGGCTCGACCACGACGTCGACCGCGCCCGACTCGCCTATGCCGTACTCGAAGGCGTCGCCTTCGCGCTGGCCGACGGTCAGAGGGTGCTCGAGGAGGCCGGCGCGAAGATCGGCGAGGTCAGCGTGATCGGGGGCGGCGCGCGAAGCGTCTATTGGGGCCGCATTTTGTCCGCCGCCTTGGGTCGACCGCTGACCTATCGCGAAGACGCGGCGGTTGGGCCCGCCTTGGGTGCAGCGCGTCTGGCGAATCTGGGCCACCTGGCTGGTGATCCGGCCGAGGTCTGCCCGCAGGCGCCGGTGATCGAAACGGTGGAAGCCTCGTCCGAGGAGATCGGGCGGTCCAAAGCGCGTTTTTCGGCCTATCGCGGCCTCTACGACGACCTCAAGGACCGCTTCCCGAGTCTGCGCGACGCCTGACCGCAAGAGCCACGCAAAAAGGGCCATAATTCCGACGGGGCACCTTGGAGATGGCCGACATGAGCTTCTTTCCGAATGTGGACGCGATTCGGTATCGGGGTTCCGAGTCAACCGACCCGCTCGCCTTTCGCTACTACGATGCCAACGCCGAGGTCCTCGGCAAGACGATGGAGGACCACCTGCGCTTCGCGGTTTGCTATTGGCATTCGTTCGACGCACCGGGGTCCGATGTGTTCGGTGTCGGCACCTGGGACCGCCCCTGGGCCAACGGCAGCGCGGATCCCATGGCCGCGGCGAGAGAGAAGCTCGCAGCCGGGTTCGAGTTCATCGCGAAGCTGACGGCCCCCTACTTCTGCTTTCACGACCGCGACGTCGCGCCGGAGGGATTTACCCTCGCCGAGACGGAGCGGAACCTGCTCGCCATCGGCGAGGACATGGCGCGCGAAATGGAGCAGACCAGAATCAAACTCCTGTGGGGAACGGCCAACCTGTTCGGGCATCCCCGCTACGCCGCAGGCGCTTCCACCAATCCCAACCCGGAGGTGTTCGCCCATGCCGCCGCGCAGGTGAAGACGGCCCTCGAACTCACCCGCCAGTTGGGCGGCGAGAACTACGTGCTCTGGGGCGGTCGCGAAGGCTACGACACGCTGTTGAACACCGATCTCAAGCGCGAGTCCGACCAACTTGGGCGCTTCATGCAACTGGTGGTCGAGCACAAGCACAAGATCGGCTTCCAAGGCACGCTCCTCATCGAACCAAAGCCGTGCGAGCCAACCAAGCACCAATACGACTACGACAGTGCCGCCTGCTACGCCTTCCTGCAGAAGTACGGCCTGACCGACGAGTTCAAGCTCAACATCGAGTGCAACCATGCGACGCTTGCCGGGCACACCTTCCAGCACGAGGTTGCCTATGCGATCGCGCACGGCATCTTCGGGAGCATCGACGCCAACCGGGGCGATCCCCAGAACGGTTGGGACACCGACCAGTACCCGAACAGCGTCGAGGAAGCGACCCTGGTGCTCTACGAGATCCTGCGCGCAGGTGGCCTCGGCACCGGTGGATTCAACTTCGACGCCAAGCTGCGCCGCCAGAGCGTCGCCCGGGAGGATCTCTTCTACGGCCACATCGGCGGCATGGACACCTTGGCGCGGGGCTTGTTGAACGCCGCCGCGTTGATCGAATCCGGCGAATTGGCCGAGCACGTCGCGAACCGCTATTCGGGTTGGGACGACGCGTTTGGACAAGGCATCTTGAACGGCGAGACGGACTTCACAGGTCTGGCGGGCCATGTCCACTCGACGAACCCGGATCTCACCCCCGCCAGCGGTCGCCAAGAGCTTCTTGAGAACGTCGTTTCGCGGTTCGTGAGATAGCAGAACGCGTGCAAGCCGGGAGCACTCAGAAGCAACTCACCGTCGCCCGCCGCATCCTGCGGCTGCTGAAGAACGATGCGCTTATCGCCGCAGTTGCAGTACTCGCGGTTTCCTTCATCGCGTGCTTCGGTGTGGCGGTGATCACGTGGTTCACGTACCGGGAACGTTACGGCGTTGGATTCATCGAGTACTTGAGGATCTTCCTGTAGGGGGCGCCCTTTTGCGGCGTCCCGTGGTCATGAGACCACGCCGTCGGATGCCTGGCACTGGACGCCATCCTTAGTAGAGTCAGTTGTCTGAAGGACCGGGGGACAGGACCATATACAAACTCGCTGGACGAGTAATCGCCAACGTCGCGGCGACCGTGATCGCGTCTCAGGCTGTTGTCGGGGAGGAGGTGGAAGTGCCGATCACCGGAGCAACGATCGACGCTTGGGCGACCCAACTGTCGAACGCCGGTCGCTGGGGTGAAGACGACCAGCTAGGCACCCTCAACCTGATCACGCCGGCGGTGCGCGTGGCGGCTGCCAAGCTGGTCACGGAAGGCGTCTCGGTCTCCATGGCGCATCCACTCCTGACGGAGCGAGCCGCGGACAACAGCTCGCCGTTCGAGCACCGCATGATGGCGACGCCGGAACGGGCCGGCGGTTGGGCGACGGATACGTGGAGCCTGATGTTCCACGGTTTCGCCCATTCCCACATCGATGCCTTATGCCATCTGGCCTACAAGGGGAAGTACTACAACGATTTCCCCATGTCCGGGACGACGGCGGAAGGCTGCAAAAACCTGGGCGTCACCAACCTCGCTGACGGCATCTTCACCCGGGGCGTGTTGATGGACATCCCCGCGGCTCAAGGGCAAGGCGTGGCTGGACGCCGGCGAAGGCGTGATGGTCGCGGATCTCGAGGCGTGGGAGAAAAAAGCCGGGTTCAAGGTCGGCCCGGGCGATGCGGTCCTGCTCAATACGGGCCGCTGGGTGCGCCGCGCCCGGGAAGGGACTTGGCACGGCGGCTACCCGGGCTTCCACGCGTCAACCGTGCCTTGGTTCAAGGCGCGGGACGTTGCCGTGGTCGGCACCGATGGCGGCCTAGACGTCTACCCCTCGGGCGTTCCCAACTCCGGCGCCCCCGTTCACACCCTGGTACTCGCCGCCCTCGGCATGCCGATCCTGGACGTCATGGACCTGACCGAGGTGTCCGAGGCCGCAGCCGAACGCAAACGCTGGACGTTCCTGCTGACCGCGGCGCCCATACGAGTTCCGAACGGCACCGGCTCGGCGATCAACGCGATCGCAACGTTCTGACCGGCCCTGGCGTACCGGTTCCGCGTGTGTGTCGTCAATGCGGTAGTGGTTAGGATTGACACGAAGTTCGTGAATCACTATTTTCGTGACATGAGGAACATCACCATAGCGTTGCCTGAAGACGTCGCGCGGTGGGTGAGGATCCGGGCGGCGGAACATGATCGTAGCGTGTCCAAGTGGCTTGCGGATGTGCTTGAAGGCATGCGTCGTCGAGAGGACGCCTACGACGCGGCGATGGAACGCTTCTTCGCCAGAGCGCCCCGGGAACTGACTTGGGTCGAAGACCGAAAGCCCACGCGGGACGAATTGCATGACCGCACCGATCTTCGTTGACACGAATGTCCTAGTCTATCGGCACGACAGTACGGATCCGGCCAAACAGTCGCGGGCGGACGAGTGGCTGAGCATCTTGGTGCACGAGCGTGCGGCCCGCGTGAGCTACCAGGTGCTTCAGGAACTCTTTGTCACGCTCACTCGAAAGGTGCGACCGGCGACCGCTGACGAGGAAGCGCGGGAGATCGTGCGCGACCTTGCATCGTGGCAACCGATCACGGTTGATCTTGCCATCCTGGAACGCGCCTGGGTCAACCAGCAACGGTACCTGCTGTCTTGGTGGGATGCCTTGATCGTCGCAGCGGCGCAGTCTAGCGGCTGTGTTGCGCTCCTAACGGAAGACCTGCAACACGGACAGGCACTTGGGCAGGTGCGGGTGGTGAATCCCTTCGCGACACCGAACAGCACCGCACGGGCAGTTCTCGCTGAGTTCGCGTCCTGATCGCATTTGAAGGTTGTGGCGTGCGGAAAGTCCCTCAGAAGTGCGCGCGGTAGTTGGTGGCTCGCAACGTCACATGCCCTTCGATATCGCCCGGTAGGGTGGAAAGCTTCGGGCGTTTCGCGGAA
>JAPPND010000002.1:28658-36998 GCA_028818795.1 Gammaproteobacteria bacterium
ATTGGCCTTGGAGAATCGAATCTCGCCGGCGCTGATGTAGAAGGGCGTGCGCTTTCCGTAGCGCGTGGTCTTGACTTCGACGAAGCGGTCCCGCCCGCTTTCTTCGTAGGAGCGGATGTCGTAACCGAGATGGTCCCCGATCGTCTTGGACACCTGTTCGACATTTCGGGCCAGATGATCCTTGCCGGCACGCTGAAGCCGGGTTCGCTCGTAGACCATGATCAAGGTCTCGCCCGCATCCCCGAGGGATTTTTTCGCGGCTTCTTGTTGGACGTAGTCGAACGGCTTCGGGCTGCAGCTCGATAGGACGTACTCGGCGGGCTCGTCTGCCACGGCCAATCTGTTCCTGGGCGGCTCGATCTGAATGGATAGGACACCAAGTCTGGTAGAGCTTGTGTAGCGCTCTTAGATTTGAGAGTTTCCGCTGCAGTCGATGGCGTTGTTGAGGTAGATCGCGTGGCAGAACACACAGAGGTGGTTCGATGGGCTTCGCGGGACAGATTCTTTGGGAAGCTCGGGGCGAGGATCCAACAGCCAGATGGAAGCCCGTTCGCTGCGATGTGCAACATCGCCATATTTCTTGGGATCGCCGTGGCGATTGCGACGGTGGTCGCTGGTCACCATCTGATCAGTTTTCTCGTCGGCGCCTTGCTCTGCGGCATCGCCGAGACCCACGGACGTTGCGGCAAGTCGCACATTGGCATGACAGCGCCGTTTGCGGGCTTCAACCCCCAGATGTGGTTCAAGTGCGCCTCGGCCTACTCAGGTGGGGGCTTGGCCACATCATATTTGGTGGGGCTGGGGATAGCGGGGCTAGGCACTCTCACCGCCGTCGCCGTTTCGCCAGTGGTCCTGTTCATCGTCGCCTGCATGGTTGGCTTGGCGATGTTCTTGCGGGAACTTGGCATCGTCCGTTTCAAGCCGCCCCAGTGCGATGTGCAAACACACAAGTGGTGGGCCGTGGAGTTCGGCCTTGTCACGGCGGCCGGGATGTGGGGAGCGCACATCGGTCTCGCCCTGACCACGGTCATCACTCATGGCGGTCTCTATCCGCTTGTGTTGATCGCATTCGCCAGTGGTTTGGGGAGTGGTGAGTGGATCCTTTTGGCTTTCTGGGTGGGTCGAGTCGTCACTCTCTGGCTCACACCATCCCTCTCTGGCAAATCGACCGATGGCGTGGCGTTATCCGAGGCGCTTTCGCAAGCCGCGCCATCGTTCAAGGCGACCGCAATATGCGGGTTGGCCATCCTCTGCACAACGTGCGTTGCTGTCTCTTCGACGGTGCTCATTGGGTTTGGCGGATGACGAGTTCCCTTTACATCGCGCACATCGGTCTCTGGGTGGCGGTTGTCGTCGAGGGGTTGGCCATTTGTGCGTTGCTCTACAAGAACAACCGGTTGTTGGAAATCGCTGCCGCCGGCGTCTCCCATCAAGCCGTCGGCATGCCCGCACCGAGTTTCCGGGCAACCGATTCGCGTACGGGGGCGGTGGTCTCGAACGACCAGTTCGTGGGGTCGCGCACGTTCCTCCTGTTCGTGACCCCTGCTTGCCCAAGCTGTCAACGGCTGATGGTGGAATTGAACGACATGTATCACGCTGGCGTTGGGCAGGCCGGAACATTGCTCGCATTCTGTGACGGGTCGAGTCGAGCCTGCGTCGACGCCTTTTCGGACAACCTGCACAGGCACAACGGAATGGCGGTTCTCACCGAGTACGATGCCAAGCTCGCGGACCTGTTCGGCGTTCGCGCCCTGCCAGCGCTTGTCGAAGTAGATCGCGCTTGGCACATCGCGGCGTACTCATATCCAAGCACATGGGAGAATATGAGGGGCATCATTTCACGGAACGGTCGGGAGGAAGAAAGCCCATGAGTATCTTGCTCGGCTACGCAGGCTGCACGTTGGCGGCTTGCGTCATCCTGCTCGAGTTCCGTGCCGTTCGACGCCTTATGGCGGATACCAAACGCATGGATGCGGTGTTTGGTCCGCTTGTGACTCCCGGTCGTGCCCAGGAACGCGTCGTTGAAGACGAACAGGGACCATTGGACGCTCCCGCTCACCACGCCCTTCGAGTCGATGTCGGATCGGACATCAGGCACCCTTCCGAGGTCTAAGGGCCGATGGCGAGGCGGATCTGGAGAGTGGCCGATGCTTGACACTATCGCCCATACAACGCAGGTCGCCGTTGGCCTCTGTTTCGGCTATGCGGCGGTTTCCAAGATCATGGCGTATCGCGGTTTCGAGGCGGGAGTCATACGTTTCGAAATAGTGCCTTACGCGCTCGTACGACTCGCTGGCCTGAGCGTGATTGTGCTGGAGATGGTAGTTGCGTTTTCGTTCCTCGCCGGCCAGATGCGGCTCTTCGGTGTCGCTGTCGCGACGGTGCTCCTGGTGATCTTCTTGGCCGTGATAGTTTCCGCCCGGCAACGCGGCATCGTGACGACTTGCATGTGTTTCGGCGCCAACGGCGGGGAGTCGCCTCCATCGAAGACGTTCCTGCGCATCGCGCTTCTCGGCACCGGCGTCGCCATCGTCGGTTCGGACCTTCTGCTAGGTGGCGAAACGCCTTGGGATTTCTGGCCCACGACTGTCGGCGCGGCTTGCGTTCTCTTGGGATGCGCGACCTTGGCCGAATTGCCGGAGGTGGTCGCCGTCGGCTTGCGCCGGTCTCAGCTTGGTTCGACGACGCTGCGGGACTTGCGACGAGAGTGAATGGCATGGGAGCGCGAGCAACGACTGGCCGGTTCGGGGCCGCATTCTCGGCGTTGACAGTCGTCGCTGCTGCAGCCTTTTCGGCCAGTGACGCGCCGACGCTGAAGGGACGCTTCCTCGGGGGCGTGGACGCGGGCGTTTGGCTAGGTGTTGTCGGTGATGACGGCGAGGGGGCGAACTGGTCTCATGTCGAAGGGAATCATTTCGAGGTTCCACTGCCGCCGGGGCAACAAGCCCGTCTTGTGGCGATAGCCAAGGATCGGGTGCCGCTGGTGGTCCCGGTCCCGCTTGGCGCGCAAGACCGACGGGCCGAACTGCGTCTGGTGGCTGGCATCGCGTTAGACGGCACGGTGAACTCCGAAGATGGCAGGCCGCTTCGGGACGTGAACATCAGGGCTGTTCCGAGCGATGCGGTAACACTCGAAGGGCTCGGAAGAGCGGGATACGCGGTTTCGTTGCGCGAAACGAGAATCGAGCTTCCGCTCACCGGCAGCGACAGCATCGAAGTGCCGCCGTCCGCGCGACCGACATGGAAGACAAACCGGGAGGGGGCGTTCCGCGTCGGTGGGCTGGAGACAGGCAGGCATTACGTCGAGGCCACCGCCGAGGGGTACGTTCCGGTTCTGTTGAAAGACGTGGCGATTCGCGACGAAGCCGCCAACCGACTCGACCTGGTGCTCTTCAAAGCGTTCTTCGTCACCGGGCATGTGGTCGACCATCAGGGTGTGCCGGTCGCGAGGGCCGAGGTGCGTGCGGACTGGGTGCAGCCTTCGGAGGCGCGGCACCGCGTTGGGGGCGATGTAGTCCAACGCCAAGTGCGGCGACGCACGACCGGGCGAACCGGCGACGACGGCTCGTTTCGGCTTGGACCGTTCGAGGGAGGGCCGAACGTCGAGGTGTTCACCACATCCGAGGACTTGGGGTCGAGCCGGCGCCGCGTGCTAGCCCCGTACGACGGGCTGGTCTTGCAACTGCGTCGGCATGTGGTCCGGGGGCGCGTCGTGGACGCCGTGACCGGGGATTGAGCTGAAGACACACCGCTACGCTAGAACGCATACGACCCGTCACGCCGACGGCCACTTCGAGGTGCCAGTGGACCCCGACACGGACTCGTTTCACATCGAGGCGCCCGGATACTTCCACTGGTTCACGAAGTTCTTTGCTGGCCGGGGCGGCGAATACGACCTCGGGGAAATCGCCCTCGAACGCGAGCGGACGATTACCGGCCGAGTGCGCAACGCTAGATCCCGTGAACCAATCGCAGGGGCGCTGGTGCGCCGTGCGTGGCAGCACCACGAGGATGGGTTGTTGAGGCGGTTCACGATTAACTGGTTCGGGTCCCGCGGTACGGAGACGCGCACCGACGGCACCTTCGCGCTCGGCCTCCTGCCAGCCGGTGCGGATCGCCTTGAAGTGCGCGGGAGGGTGGATGATCGCGCATTCGTCAGAGTGGTCGATCTGCCCCCCGGTGTCACCCATCTGGACATCGATCTAGCCTTCGACTTCGCGATCGCGGGAACACTCGTCTTGCCCGATGGCACGCCGGCTGAGGGGACAGTCCGTCTCGGGCATTCGTCGGGCACCCGCTGGGAGCATACAGCAGCCAACGATGGCGTGTTCCGGTGGGAGAGCCTGGGCGGCGGCGAGTACCGCCTCTCGGCGGAATCGGACGAGGGGGTGGTCGAAAGCCGTGCGGTCGTGCTGGGCGACGGCGAGTCGGCAGAGAACGTTCGGCTCGTCGTCGACCCTGGCGGCAGGATTTTCGGAACTGTCGAAGGGCTTGTTCGCGGCGAGTTCATGATGGTCGCGGTGCGGGACCGGAACGGACGGACCGTCCTGAGCAGGGAGTTGGCGAACGGCGTTTATTCGCTACGAGGGATTCCCACCGTAGCCAACGTCACCGCCCGAACGACGCTCCAACGCGTGCTGACACGGCAGGTTCGTCTAGATGACCAAGGCGAAGCTCGAACGGATCTGGACTTTTCCGGCGATTCGCGCGTTGCGGGAACCGTCCGGGCGGGCGGTCGTCCGTTGGGTGGAGTCAACCTCGCGGTGGTTCCAGAGGATCAGTCGCCGGTCGTCTACGCCACGACGGACGAGCTAGGAAGCTATGCTGCGGAGGGCATTTCGGATGGCCCCCACTCCGTTCAAACGCAGACAGGCCACTCTTTCGATGTCCATGTGGAGCAACGCACGAGGCTGGACATCGATCTTCCCCAGAACTCACTGTTTGGTACCGTGCGGGATGGTCGAACGGGCCGGCCCGTTGTCGGTGGATGGGTGCGGCTCGCACGTGCCGACGCGTCGCGTGCGGCGATCCGCGTCCGGGTCGCGTCGGATGGCAGATTCCGGTTCGAAGGCTTGTCCGAGGGCGATTACTTCGTCCGCGTCTCCCATTCGGACTTCAGCGAGTCTTCGCGCCGCGTCCACGTTGCGGGATCCGAGATTGTGGAGTTCGACTTGGAGTCCCGCAGTGGAGGATGAGAAGAGAAGACGTCTCAAACTCGAAAGTGGAAGCGTCTAGGGAGGACTCGTGACCGAAAAGCGAGATCGAGGTTGGTGACAAACATGGCAGACTTTACGAGTGGGAGGCGACGATTCTTGCGGCAGACGGCCTTGGAGGTAGGTGCCTTCGTGCTCGGCGTGGGTCGAACCCCAACCGCCTTTGGGGCGGGTGGTTGTTACTTCTGCCGCGGCAAATGCAGCGACGAGCAGAAGAGTAACGAATGCGACTACACGCTGTCATGGACGTCACAATTCGGAGGAGATTGTGTCGAGTGCTACAAAAATCCAAGCGCCCGTGATACTGCCGACGCGTCGGGACACGGCTGCAACTACTGCGGCGAGGGCAATGACCTCATCCTCTGCGGCTACTACACCGGCTCGTCGGGTGGTGGTGATGACGATGACGAAACAGCAGTCCCACCGGTAGTCGAAGCCGGGGTTGGTTGCATCGATCCAGATACAGGTGCCGTTATACCCTGGACAGAACCCGGTACGCCTTGCGACAACCGGAGCCCGCATGACGAGCCTGACGTCGGCGAATGATTCGGTTGTTGCCGTCTGGTTGATTGTCGTGGCGACGGCTAAGCCCGTGAGCACTCCTAGGGTTCCGCAAGCCAAGCGACACGGCCTATCCCAATTGAAAGCGATCGCACGGAGATCGCACGGTAGATCTGGTAGGTCTGTGTTCTTTGCTGTTCCTCAATGCCATACTGGAGGTCGTGCCCGAAGAAGACAGGATCCGGTCCCAATCTCGATGTTGCGGAACGGTGCTGAAGCCTACCTTTTCCGCAGGGAGTCTGGGCGCCTTGAGACTTGAGATGCTTTCGGTCGAGCGGTCGAGCTATTGTGGCGTTGGTGCCGCTACTACCCGCTTCGTGCAAGCCGTCCCAAACACTTCCGGGTACTGTTCCGGGTAGTCGCTCTGGCACTCGGCTATGGCGGCCTTGGCGCGGTTGACCACGTAGCCGTGCACGAGGTGGGACTCCGCTTCGTTCAGGATCTCCTTGAATCCCGGCATGCCCACCGTCTCGTAGGCGCCCTCGCGGACAATCACGTTCCAGCGGGAGTGGGCGGCGGCGGGCAGGTATTTCAGGTCGGGCACGGAGCTTCCCGAATGGACGTCGGAGCCGTGGCAGGACGAACACCACGTGTGGTAGAGCATCTCGCCTTGGGCGAGTTCGGCTTCGCTGAGTTCGACCTCGGGCGGCTCGGGGATATTCACGTACGTGACGTCGGGTTCCGGCAACTGGGCTTCGCCGCCAAGCTTGAATGCCAGCAGGCGTCCCTCGGAGAGGACGTTGCCCCGGTGCCGCGGTGCGCCGGTGAATAGCGTGAACGATCCTCCCCAACCCGCAATGACTGCGACGTACTGCTCGCCGTCGATGGCGTAGCTGACCGGGGCGGCGATGATTCCCGTGTGCACGGGCGTTTCCCACTTGAGTTCCCCGGTGTCGGCGGCATAGGCCGCGAGATAGCCATCGGATCGGCCCTGGAAGACAAGGTTCCCGGCGGTGGTCAGCACGCCGCCGTTCCACGTGCTCGGATGCTGCACGCGCCAGGCTTCCTTCTGCGCGATGGGATCCCACGCCGCGAGGTGGCCCTTCATGGACTCGAACATGGCGGCGCGCGCCTGGACGGTCCTGGGGGGCAACAGGGGGGTCAGGTCGATCCCTGAGTTGAACGCGCCGGGTAGGTATTCGAAATCGGGCTTCTTGGCGTAGGGGAAGGCCATCTCGATGGCGGGGATATAGACGTAGCCCGTAGCGGGGTTGTAGGCCATCGGATGCCAGTTGTGGCCGCCGTGGGCGGACGGAAAGACCAAGGCCGTACCTTCGGGATGGCGCGCTTCGGGAATCTCGACCGGCCGGCCGGTCTCGTAGTCGATGTGGGTCGCCCAGTTGACGGGCACGTAGGGCTCGGCGGAGATGAACTCGCCGTCGGTCCGGTCCAGCACGTAGAAGAACCCGTTCTTGGGTGCCTGCATGATGACCTTGCGCGTGGTACCCGCGAATTCTATGTCGGCAAGTATCATTTGCTGGGTCGCGGTGTAGTCCCAAGTCTCGCCGGGTGTCGTTTGGTAATACCAAGATAGTGTTCCGTCGTCGGCATTGAGGGCGACGATGGAAGCGAGGAACAGGTTGTCGCCGCCGCCGGGACTGCGCAGGTCCCGGTTCCAGGGCGTGCCGTTGCCGACGCCGACGTAGAGCAGGTTGAGTTCGGGGTCGAACGCCATCGAGTCCCAGACGGTGCCGCCGCCGCCGATCTCCCACCAGTTGCCGCCGCTCCAGGTCTCGGCTGCGAGTTCCATGGCGGGGTTTTCGAAAGGTTCCGACGGGTCTCCCGGGACGGTCCAGAACCGCCAGCGCTCCTCGCCCGTCTCCCAGTCGTAGGCGGTGACGTAGCCGCGCACGCCGTATTCGCCGCCGCCGTTGCCAATGACGACAAGATCGTTCACGACCCGCGGGGCGCCGGTGATGGTGTAGGGGCGATCGGGATCGATGGTCAGCGTTTCCCAGACCACCTCGCCGGTTCCGGCGTCGAGGGCGACGAGGCGGCCGTCGAGGGTGCCGACGAACACCCGGCCTTTCCAAACCGCCACACCGCGGTTGACGACGTCGCAGCAGGCGTATTTTCCCCAGGCCTTGGGCACCTCGGGGTCGTATTGCCAGATGAGTTCACCGGTGCGGCCGTCGTTGGCGTAGACGCGGCTCCACGTGCCGGTGGTGAAGACGACGCCGTCTACCACGATGGGCGTTGCCTCCAGACCGCGGGTGTCCCCGGTGTCCCAATGCCAGGCCAGCCGTAAATCGGCTACGTTCTCGGCGTTGATGCTTGCGAGCGGACTGTGTCGTTGCTCGTCGTAGGTGCGACCGTGGGCGAGCCAGTTGTCCGGTTCCGCGTCGGCCGCCTCGATGCGGTCCGAGGCAACGGACGCGGTCGCGGTTCGGATGGCTTCGACCCGCGCCGCCGCCTTCTCGGCGGGCGTCGGGCCACAACCCGCGAGGCCCGCGATCGCCGCCAGGACGGCCAACCGCCCGATCATTCGTTCTAGTACCCGCACTTGCCCACCCCAAGCCAGAAGACCGCCGAAGCATACAACCTACCCGCCAATGCCGGTATTCTC
>JAPPND010000014.1:0-4646 GCA_028818795.1 Gammaproteobacteria bacterium
CTAGATATCTGTTCCTAATCGTCCGAGCCCGCTCCTCGCCAGCGGATGACGCCCGCCAGATTGGAGAAGTCGTCCCGCCAGGGGCGTTGGTCGGTCAGGTCCAGCGCCTCCCAGTTGGCCTCGAGTCCGAGGCCGTCGAGAGTGGCCTCGTCGCGGGCGATGGCCACCCAGTGCGAGGTCACCGCGGTCGGATCGGCATCCTTGTCGATCTTGCTCAGGTAGCGTGTGCGGGCCCCGTAGCCGGCTTCGGAGACGGCACCGGCGACCACCGGTTCGAGGTCGAGAAGGCGGTTGGAGATGTGCGCCAGCAGCACGCCGTCGGGACGGAGCTTCGAGAGGTAGACCGCGAAGGCTTCGCGGGTCAGGAGGTGTACGGGGATGGCGTCGGAGGTGAAGGCTTCGAGGACCAGCAGGTCGAAGTGATCGGCCGGCTCCAAGGCCAGGGTGAGGCGGGCGTCGCCGAGTACGACAGTGGCGTCGGGATCGTGGCGCGCCATGATGTCGAAGTGCCCGCTCTCCAGCGCCAGCCATTTGATCAGCGGATCGATTTCGTAGTAGCGCCAGGCTTCGCCCTCCCGACGGTAGTAGGCGAGCGCGCCGGTGCCGAGCCCGACGATGGCGACCGCCAGCGGCTGTGGCCGCTGCCCGCCCCGGTCGCGCAGCCTGTCGAGCACCTCGACTGCGGGGCTGGACGCCGTGTGGTACGCGGTCGGCTTGACGACGCCGTCCGCCGGCATCCACTGGCCGCCGTGGTCGGTCGTGCCGTGGATGAGGCTGCGGGTTCGCGGATCGTCCGTTTCGGTTACCCGGTAGACGCCGAAGAAGCTGCGCCCGGTCCACACCGAGGCGTCGCTCACCACAGGGCCAAGCGCAGCGACGAGCATCGCGGCAATGCACAGTGCAAAGGCGGGGGGACGGGCGCGCCGGGACAGCGCCACCGTCGCCAGCACGGCCATCAGGCAACCCCATGCCCAGACCGGCATGGGCAGGCCAGCCCGGTCCAGCACCGGATCCGCGAACAGCACCGCCGCGGCGCCGGCACCCGCCAGCGCCACGTCCGCGAGTCTGAGACCCCCCTCGTCCGGGCCGTCGGTTGGCCGCGCCCACGGCAGCAGGGCGGCGGCGAGCACCAGCGCAATGGGGTATTCCAGCACCGAGTCGAACACAGCCGGCGCGACCAGCGCGACCAGCGCGCCCCCGGTCAGGCCGCCGAGGGACAGATACAGATAGAACTCGGTGAGTGCCGCCGCAGGGGGACGGCGGCGGGCCAGTTCGCCGTGGCAAGCCAGGGCGACGAAGAAAAACGCGCCGAGGTGTAGCGGCAGGTAGACGCCGACCGGTTCGCTCCAGAGAAACACTGCGGCGAGCACCACGAGGACCAGGGACATGCCCCGGGCGGACGCGGCCAGCGGGATCAGGGGACGCCGGGCGAAGGCGTTGACGAAGGTCAGGAGGTACAGCGCGAGCGGCACCACCCAAAGCAGGGGTGCGGACGCGATGTCGGTGCTGATGTGCGCCGTGACGCCGAGCAAGAGCGCCGACGGCACGGCGCTGTAGGCAATCCAGCCGGCGCGTTGCCGCCAAGAAACCGTTGCCGCTTCTCGCTCAAGGGTCGCCCGCGACTGGACGGACATGTCCCGTCCCGCGCCGGGCGAGCCGCTGTGCCGCCAGAGGCTGGCGCCGCAGGAGACAACGCCCAATGCGAGCGCCGCGAAACCGAGGGACCATGCGACGGACTGAGTGCCGGTCGCGAGCAGCGGCTCCAGCACGAACGGAAACGCCAGCAGAACGGCGACGCTGCCGGCGTTGCTGGCCGCGTAGAGGAAATAGGGGTCGTTCGCGTGCGGGTGGCCGCCGAGCGAGAACCACCGTTGCAGCAGCGGCGCGGTGGCGGCGAGTGCGAAGAACGGTGCGCCGAGCGAGACGAGCAGCAGGGCGAGGAACCCGGTAGCGGGCGCGGCGGGGTCTGGCTGCCAGCCTTCGACGATGCCGACGGGCAGTGCCAGCAGCGCCGCCGTACCGAGCAGCAGCGCGTGGGTGGCGAGCTGGATCCGCACGCCGAGCCACCGGGTCAGAAGGTGGGCGTAGGCGTACCCGGCCAGCAGCATGGCCTGGAAGAACACCATCGCGGTGTTCCAAACCAGCGGCGCGCCGCCAAGCAGCGGCAGAGCCATCTTGGTGAACAGCGGTTGGATCCAGAACAGCAGCGCGGCGCCCGCGAACACGGTGGCCGTGAACAACGCGGCCTGTGCCGTCCGGGGCGGCGCCTTGCTAGGCATCGTCCGCCGAACCGGTGGCCTTGGTGCGGCGATCCGTTAGTCCGGCTTGCGCGCCAGCACGACGATGGACAGGCCGAACGGCAAGCCGAGTCGCCCGATGAGCTTCGTCTCCAGGCCGAACACGAACTCGAGCAGCCGGTCGAGCGGGGCCACGGTGCGCGTCGCCCCCGCCCGCGCACTGCCCCGGCGCACCCGGTCCGCCAGGCGAATGGCAAGCGCCGGGAGAAACAGCAGGCCGTTGTAGTACGATCCGTAGGCGACCGCGAAGCCGGCGGTGTCGAGTTTGGCGAGTAGCGCCGGTAGGCGGTAGCGGCGTTTGTGGTGCAAGGCCTCGTCGTGGCTCGACCAGAGGAATGCGAATGCCGGGACGGTGATCAGCAGCCAGCCGCCTGGGCGCAGACACTCGGCTATGCAGCCGAGGGCTCCGTCGTCGTCGTCGATGTGTTCGAGTACGTCGAGCGCGGCGATCAGATGGAATTCCCCGAGGTCTGCCGTCTGGATCGAAGGCACGGCACCCCGCACGACCTCGACATCGTAGTGCCGAACCAGGTGATCCGCGGCGAAGCGGCTGGGTTCCAGCGCGGTGACCGCGCCCCAACGGGCAAGCAGGGGTAGGTTGGCACCGGTGCCCGCACCGACCTCCAGAACGCGGTCGCCGACCGGAACGAATCGTTGCAGCAGCACCGACAGGATGCGCCGGCGCGTGCGGAACCACCAGTGCGTATCCTGCAACGCCAGCATTTGGCGGTAGGCTGCCGGATCCATGCGCTGGTGTCTCGAGGAGCGTTGCGCCGGAGAGATCAGTCGCCGGGGCGATGCGCCGTCTCCCGCCGCCCATCGGCGTTGCCGAGCGTCGCGAAGGGCTGGCCGGACGCGTCGTCGTCGCGGAGCAGGTACAGCGGCCGATCCTTGACCTCGCCGTAGATGCGGCCGAGATACTCGCCCATGATCCCGAGCGTGACGAACTGCAGCGACGACACGCCGAGGATCACGAGAATCGTCAGGTAGAAACCGGACGGCGGATTGCGCCCCGACAGGAAGTACTGCCCGAGCAGCACCATGCCGAGCACCGTCGCTGCACCCGCACACACAAGGCCCACCCAGGTCCAGACCCTGAGCAGCGCGGTGGAATGGGAGACAACGCCGTCGATCGCCAGCGCGAGCAGCTTCGCGGCGCCGAATTTCGAGCGGCCCGCCGCCCGTGGGCGGCGCTCGTAGGGAACGCCAACGCTTGGGAAACCCACCCAGGCGTAGAGACCCTTCATGAAGCGACGGCGGTCGCGGCATGCCCGGACCGCGTCGACCACATCCGCGCCGATGAGTCTGAAATCGCCGGCGTTGAACGGGATCGCGGTGTCGCTCAGCCAGTTGAACAGGCGATAGAACCACGACGCGGTCAACCGTTTGGCCCATGAATCGCTGCGCCGGTCCACGCGCAACCCGTAGACGTTCTGATAGCCGGCGCGCCACAGCCTCACGAACTCGGTGATCAGCTCCGGCGGATCCTGAAGATCGACGTCGATGAACACGACCGCCTCGCCGCAGGCGGCGTCGAGACCAGCCGCCAGCGCGATCTCCTTGCCGAAGTTGCGCGACAGCCGGATCGACCGAATGCGCCCGCAGGATGCCCGGCGCTCCTGGATTCGCGACCATGTCGCGTCGCGGCTGCCATCGTCGACGAAAACGATTTCGAACGGCATCCGGATGTCTTCCAGAACCGGTTGCAGTCGTTCCAGGAAGCCGTCGATGGAATCCCTCTCGTTGTACACCGGGACGACGACGCTGATGCCGCCGCCGTTCGGGCGAGCCTGCGCGGCGTCTTTGGTCGCCTCGTCGGACAGCGCCCGCCGCGCGCACCGGTTCATCCGTCGGCACCGACGGCTTCGCCGTACCGGTTGGGGTCGAGTCCTTCGGATTCGTCCTCGGCGCTGACGCGCAGGCTTGTGAACGGCTTGATCGGATAGAGGATTCCGGCGGTTGCGATGGCTCCCCTCAACGCCCTTGATGTTGCACGCTGGTTGGAACAGCGCATCGCGCGGTCTTCCAACGGCTCGTGTGCTCGCGGGACGCGCTCGTATGCCCGCGAGACGCGCTAGCTCTTGCTGCGCCGCGGACGGAACATCTTGGCGCGCGGTCCCGAAACGAACGGTGTTGTGGAATCCGGCTCGTCGCCGGGTTGTTCGGCGGGTGCAGTGGCCTCGGCGCCTGGTGCGTTGTCGCCGCGGCGCAGTTCGCGGGGCTCCGCCGCCTTCCCGCCCTCATCCGTTTTGGCATTGGGGGCGTGGGGGGCGTGCGGCGTGCCGCGGTCGGCGCGAACCACGCGCGGCGGCACGGATGGTGTCGGTGCGGTGGGCTTCTGTGCGGCGG
>JAPPND010000014.1:4746-36743 GCA_028818795.1 Gammaproteobacteria bacterium
GTGCGGCGGGCTTCGGTGCGACGGGCTTCGGTGCGACGGGCTTCGGTGCGTGTTGCCTGTCGGCGGGTGTCGCCAGGCGCGGGCTTTCGACGGCGGCAGACGGTTCGTCCGCCATATTCCGGTGCGCAGCCGGTCGACGCCCGACGGTCGGTACCGGTGATCGTTCGCGATAGCGGTCGCCCTGCTCGAGGTGCGCCTGCCCGGAAGCACCCTCGCCGCTCGGCGATTCGCGGGCACCATTGCGATGGGCTTCCGCCAGCCACCCCCTCGTCTGGTTTACGACCATCCATCCTAGGCCGATGCTCAACGTCCTTTCGGTGATCAGCACCAGAAGGGCGCCGTCCCAGTCCGGCATGGAGGTCATGAACTCGTAGCTGTAGGCCCTCGTCAACTGAGCTTCGTGCACCGCGCCGTTTTCGGTCCCGGTAGTCAACGATGCACTGAATTGCCCCATCAGATTGCCGCGGAACAGGCTGTCGCTGGCCATCACGATCCGCTCGATGTCTACGTCGTCCAGCACCTGGCTCGTCCGACGGGCCAGAGCGAGAATCAGACCTTTGTCCAGGTCCAGAAGGAGACAGCCGAGTGTCCCCTCGGTACGGGAAATGACATCCTCGCAGATCTGCTGCAGCGCCATCGGCTAGTAGAATCCCGTTAGGTCTGATGCCTACCATAGCCGAGATGCAATTCCAGTGCAATCCGAGGGAATCCGTGGCCTCCCGCCAAGTCTGTCAGTCTTGGCATCCCTCTCTGAGATTGTGTAAGGTTTGGGGAACCGTGTCGGGATGGGTGGCGATGTGACACGAAAGGGAACCGCGGCGCTTCTTGGTGTCGCACTGATCGCTCTCTCACCGGAGCCAACGGCTGCGGACGGCCTATTCGTTGGCGTCACCGTGGTCGGTGCGAAATACAGCGCCGACTACGACAAGACGGTCGACAATACCTTGGTGAACAACACGTCGAGGCTGTTCCGGGGCCAACAGCTGCACTCGAACGATTCGACGAACGGCATCACCTACGACGCGGGGGTGCTGCTCGGCTATCGAGGTTCGCTGGGCATGCTCTACTACAGCGTCGAGGCCGATTGGATGACCCATCAGGGAACCATTTCGGGCCAACTCGAGGGAGCGGGTTCAACACCCCTGCGCAACCAGATCGGCGAGAACTGGCCGGACGATTGGGAACTCGCCAAGGACAAGAGCTACGGGATCACTCTGCGGATCGGTGCCGCGGTGCCGGCTACTGGGTTCGGATACGTCCTTGCTGGAGTCCGGGGCGTAGAGGCGGGCTTTTCCCGCTCCTACACCGGCTGCCTGCTGGCAGGGGAGATATGCGGACCGACCCAGTTCCAGACCGGCAGCGACTCCTTCGACGAGAACTTCACCGCCTTTGTGCTCGGCGTGGGGATGGAACGGTCGTTGGCCGGCGTCACGGTGCGGGGCGAACTCCGGTATGTCGAACACGGTCGCGCGTCGCAGCTCGTCGTCTTCGACGATTTGGGCGTACAGGTGCCCACGAGTCTGGAAGCCAGCGAAATCGGCCTCGGAGTCAGCCTGATCTGGACCTTCTGAGCGCTCCAAGGCGGTCCCGGCCGGGTCGTACGAACACCGTCGCAAGGGACGTGCTTTTCGACCTCCCGTTGTTCAGCTAGCCTGTATCCTCACGGTGCCGCAACGGGTCGCCAGCCAAATTTGACCCCTCACCGATCCTTGATCTTGAACTTGATGGTCGTAGTGGCGCAGTAACCGTCCTCCGACTGGAGGGTGACGGTGATCCTTTCGATTTCGTCCGACCAGACCTGCGGTGCCCGGTAGACGAGAGCCGTGTTTTCGAAGGAGTGTTCGGCGTCGGTGGCCGCCTGCCAACGGCCCCGGGCGACCTGCCAGTACGCCGTGCCGCCCATTTCGGGCGGAAAATGGGCCGCATAGCCCCGGAAGTGGATCGTCTCGCCTTCGAGTGCGCCCGAGGAATAGAGGTCGTCGACCACGAAATCGTAACGGTCTCCGCCCCCGATGTAGGCATGCCATGGCGCCTCGCCAAAGGGGCAGTCGACTGCGGGGAGGTGTTCACGGTCGGGGCAGGCACCGTCCTCGTAGGCCGGGCGGCAGTCGCCCCACCCGATCGCAATCCCGTCGTATGGCACCCCGATCATTCCAATCCTGTGCAACGGCTCGCGCTCCACGTCCCGGGACGTCCAGTCCTCCCCTAGTCGATGTTCGACGACGCCGATCACATCCTCCACCCTACCCTCGATACGCAGTGCGCATGCCAAGGTGGCGTCGGGAGTTGCGGGAATCAACGGGGTCGTGAAATGACCACCGTCCACGGACACGGAATCCAACGGCATGAAGTCGTCCGCCTCGACATCGACCCACCCGGACGGTTCGCGGCAAAGCGAGTGGTACTTGCATCCTGCCGCCGCTCTGCATATCCCCTCTGCCTTGACGCGGGCCTCTTCGCTTGAACGCGGCAGTTCGAACACCTCTCCGGCAACGCTTGCGGCGGCCAGCGCAACCGTCAAGGCGGCTCTCGTAAACGTGCTTTGCGGATGGCGGAAGGCTTGCCGGGATTCGGGCATGGGCACGGACACGCCGTACCCGACAAGGCGACGAGTCTTTACTGGCGCGCCCCGACTCACCTTGGCGGGCTCTGTGGCCTCGGAAAGACTATGATCTCGACCGAGGTTGTCGCGCAGTATCTGGGGGTGTCCCCGTAGTACACGGTGGCGGTGACCACTACCCCCTGACGGCGTCCGTCCTGAGGAGCGCGGAATACGGCCTCGTCGTTGGGATCCAACGATCCTTCGACAAGCCCGTGCGAAGCGAACCAAGCGGTCGTATGACCCGTTTCCGCTTGTCCTGCGACATCGTAGAGACGGCTTGAGAGCTCCAGCGAATCACCCGCGTAGATCCAAGTCTGCACTGGGTATTGCGGCTGGTCCGGCCGGACGCCGTGGCCGCCCCCAATCACTGCGTAGCCCACCGAGTCCCGGCAGGTCCGCCGGATATGCCTCGCGTCGGGGCACGGTCTCCCTTCGCGGGCAGGTCGGCAGGCGCCCCACCCGTCCGCAACGGTGTAAGGGGAGTCCTCGTCCGTCCCGCCAAACTGCCCGATCACGGATCCATCCCGCCACTTGCCCGAGGTTTGTCGCCCTGTCGGAGTCCATTCGCCATCTGCCTGGACCCGGTCCTCGCGAATCACCGAGACATTGGTCCGGCCTTCGACTTCCACCTCGCATGCGCGACCTGCATCGGCTTCCCATTCCGTCCAAAGCAGCTCGCCAAAATCCGCCTTGTCCCGGTTGTAGTGGTCGGGATCGTCGGAATCGATGGCGCCCCGAGCGTCGGGTTCGCCACACTTGAGGCCGAGTTTGCAGCCCTTGTCGTCGAGACATTCCATGGCGGCACGCACCGCCGTCGACTCGCCCGACCGGGGAAGGTCGAACGAGCGAACGGTCGCCGCCATCGCGGGAGAACCGGCCAGCGCCACCAATGCCAACGCAGCCGTGCTCTTCGTGATCCTCCAAGGCTTCAAGTCGTCGCGGCTCCACCGCCATGCGGTATAGTGGCTACGAGAATATGTCCCAACGGCGCATCTTGCAAGCGTGCTGCGGGGCACTGCACAAAGAAGCAGCCGGGCTGCGCCTTTCATCAATGTGGGTCGGCAATGTGTGTCTGTGTCTTGACACGCCTCGCGGCGTGGCGCACATTTAGCCATCGGCATAGTGCGGCGGAACTGGGAAGACGCGAGGTTAGCCAATGACGCAACCCAGATTGCAGGATGTTTGCGAGCAAGTGGTCGACGATGTCGACGGCGTGATTGGTTGCGCCGTCGTGGACCTTGGAACGGGATTGCCCCTTGCGCTCGATGTGAAATCAAATTCGGTCCTCAGCACCACGGCGATGGAACTGCTCGCCGCCGCCGGTGTGGGCTACTTCGGCGGCGACCAGGCGCGCTCGCCGGAGAGCGACGGCGGGAACCCCGGCAACGCGGTCGAGGATGTCCAGATCACCACCGAGGAGGTCTACGGCTTCATGTCGCTGCCTGCCGGGGCGGAGTACGAACTGCTCGTTCTGGTGACAGCCCGCGAATCCACCAATCTCGGCCTCGGCTGGATGGCGTTGCGCAAAGCTCTCGAAATGGTTCGGCATGCGAAGGGAAACGGCGCAGCGAGCGCATTGCCCGACGGCGAGCCGGCACCCGAGGACGCGCCGCCGTTGCCCGGGCGCCGCAGGCCGGAATACGCGAACGCGCGACCGTTGGGGCGGCGCGCGGTCTGGGATCGCCGCTAAGCGGGTGGCATAGAGGAGCGGATGGAGCGGAAGGTACCGGTTTGGTCCTGCGCCGCTCGGCGCTGACCACACCCCGTTCACCTTCGGTTTAGTCTGGTTTCGGCCATGGCGGCATGCAGCATGGCGCCATAGCCCAACTCCTCCAGGACCTCGGCGAACGACGGTCGACCGCCGCTGCATTCGAACATGCTGGACGCTGCATTGTAGGTCCACAACTCTTCGAGGATGGGCACACCCGCCTCCATGCCGACCACGTCGGTGATGGAAACGATGCGCCGTTTGCCGTCCCGGAAGCGCGTCACCTGCACGACCATATCCAGAGCCGACACCACCTGATTGCGAATCGCGGAAAGCGGCACGTCCCCGGTGCCCATCATCACCAGGTACTCGAGCCGCGAGAGCGCGTCCCTGGGATTGTTGGCATGGACCGTGAACATGGAGCCCGGATGGCCCGTGTTCATCGCTTGCAGGGCCTCGAAGGCTTCCGGCCCGCGCACCTCGCCGACGATGATCCGGTCCGGTCGCATCCTCAGGGCGTTCTTCATCAGATCGCGCATCGAGATTTCGCCGACGTTCTCGGAGGAGGGGGCGCGGGTTTCCAGGCGCACTACATGCGGCTGCCGCAGTCTCAACTCCGCCGCATCCTCCAGAGTGACGACCCGTTCTTCGACGTCGATGTGCCCCGACAAGGCATTGAGAATGGTGGTTTTCCCGGCACCGGTGCCGCCGGAAACGACGATGTTGAGACGCGCCATGGCGGCCACCTCCAGCAGGGTCGCCATGGCCGGGTGCATGGTCCCGCCTTGGGCGAGTTCCTTGACCGTGAAGCCGCTCTCGCTGAACCGGCGGATGGAGATGGCGGCGCCGTCGATTGCCAGCGGCGGCACGATGATGTTGACCCGGGAGCCGTCCTCGAGACGCGCATCGCAGATGGGACTCAGGTCATCGACGTGGCGCCCGACGTTCGAAGCCATGCGCCGGGCTATGTGCGTCAAGTGGTCGGCATCCCGGAATCGGATGTCGACCTGGCTTAGCTTGCCGTGCCGTTCGATGTAGACGGAGTTGAGCCCGTTGACCAGGATGTCGCTGACGTCGTCGTCGCGAAGCAGGGCGCCAAGCGGCCCCAGGCCGCGCATCTCGTCGACCAGGCGTACGGCCAGCTGCGAACGGCTGCCGCGCACGCCCGGCGCATCCGGGGCCAGTTCGAGCCGCCGCAGTATCGACTCGACCGCCTCCGCAAGCCCGGCATCGTCGAGTTCGGCGGCACGCTCCGTGTCGAGGGCCTCCAGCACGCGCCCGTGGTACCACGGCAGGATCGCTTCGAAATGATCGAGCGCGGCGGCTTCGGGACCCTCCGCATTCGGCGTTCCCGGCTCGGGCCGGGGGCGCTGCGACGCCGATCTGCGGCCATGTCGGATGGATTGGGCCATGTGTCGTTGCGTCATGGCTGGTGTTACGCTCGCTATTCTAACAGCGACCGGCCAACCACCAATGTTCCGCCCGGCATCGATTCTGCTGCTGACCGCCTTCGCGGCGGCCTGCTCGATCCTGCCGACCGGCAAGCCCGGGGACATCCGCCAGCACAACATGGGGGAGGCCGTGGCGTCGATGGCGGCCGCTGCGCTGAGTAGCGGCCAGGTCGAGACCGCGAATCGGCTCTACCGCCGACTGCTCGAGGTCGACCCGGAGTCGGTGGCTGCGCGCATGGGTCTCGGCGACGTCGCGCTTCGGCAGCGCGAACCGGTCGACGCGGCGCGCTGGTACCGCACCGCGCTGGTGCGCGCCGCCCAAGGCGCCGAGCGGCATGCGGCGCTTTTGGCGCACGGACGTGCCGCCTTGTCCGCCGGCCAGATCGATGCCGCGCGGGGCAGCTTCGCACAGCTGACGGACCCCCGAGCCGGTGCCCCTCGGACCTACGTCGCGTGGGGACACAACGGCCTCGGCTTGGCGCGGCTACTGTCGGGCGACGCCCGGGGCGCCGTGGGGGCAATGGAACAAGCGGTGCTGACCGCGCCCGAAGAGATACGGTTCAAAGGCAACCTCGACCGTGCGCTCGCGATGCTGCCGGTGTCCGATGCGGAGCGGCTGTCGAGGCAACTGCCGGTGCCGCCGCCCGAACCGCCGCCGGAGCGATCGCCGCCCGTGGCAGATCCGGAGACGGCGCCGGAGTCGACACCCGCAGTCGAATCGCCCGGCGATGTCCCTGTCGCCGTCCACGCGTCGGCCGCCGCAACGGACCCGGTGGCTGGCACGGTGCCGCAATCCCCCGAGGGAGACGATTCTGCTCCATCGGTGCCGGAACCGACCGACCCCGCGCCGCAGGATCCGGCATCGTCCGCCGACGCCGACGACGCCGACGCCGAAGCCGAGCCCGGGCCCGAGCCGGCCGCCGACGCCGACGCCGAGCCCGAGCCGGCCGCCGACGCCGAAGCCGCGCCCGAACCGGTCGACTTCGCCGTGCCGGCACCCGAATCGGTTGATCCCGCCCCGCCTGATTCCCGGGAGCATGGCGGAGAGACGCCGGGCAGGGGGGGCGCGACCGAACGCGCCGCCGAGGTCGGCAACGGCCCGCGGTCGCACGCAACGTCCGAACCGTTGGCGGCGGGCTATGTCGTCCTGGAATACAGCCTGCCGTTCCTGCAGTTCGGCGCCTTCGCCGATGCGCAGGCCGCAGCCGCGGCCGCAGCCGCGCTGGGGGCGCTGACGGACTGGCCCGTGAGCGTCTCGGAAACGCGCCTTGCCGAGGGCGTCCGGCTGCACAGAGTCAGAGTCGGGCCGATCCCTTGGCGCGATGCGCTGTCCGAACTGATCGAAACGCTGGCGCCGCACGGCTATCGCGTCACCAATTCGGCCTCGGTCGCCGAAGTGCCGACGGCGCCCTTCGGCGCCCCCGACGCTTGGTCGGTCGACGACGCCGGAGGGCGCTTTCTCCAGGTCGGGGCGTTCGCGCAGCGCGTCGTCGCGGAGGGTCTGGCGGCGTCGATGCGCAGCCTCACCGACCGCGACGTCCGCATCAGCGCGGTGGCGCAGCGCGACGGCGCGATGCTCTACCGGGTTCGGATCGGGCCGGTCGAATCCGGCGACCGGCTTCTCGAGTTGCTCAGCGTGCCATAGCGGGATTTTCCGTCATGCAGCCCGTACAGCCACGAATCCAGCCTGCGCGCCGCAACGACGATCGGCTACTCGCCCGGGTCCTCCGACTGCGCTGCGCCGACGCCGAGCAACGTGCTCAGAAGGCGGTTCAGCGGCTCCTGGTCGCGGCGGGAAAGGGCGCGTTGGGGTTCCCCCAGCGCCATGGACTCGGCCATGTTCCGAACATAGGGAATCTCGACGTCGGGGAGCCGTCCCGCGAACGCGCTGCGCAGTTGATCGTTCCCGATCAGGTTGGGCAGCGGTCGGGCGTGGTTCTTCACCATCAGCGACTCGGCGCCGCCCAGGATGCGCAGCCAACGCGCCGCGACCGACACGCCGGCCGGGGTCGGTTCGAAAACGACGAGGTGGCAGGTGACTAGATGGCGGATCGTCGCGAGGTGATGAAGAGACGTGCCGCAGATCAGGATCAGGTGGGCGTGGCTGGTCAACGCTCTGATGAGGTTTACCAGGCCGACCTCCTGCACCTCGCTCTGGCCGGCGGCGTCGATGGGATGGGCGAGTAGGCCGATCCGGCCCGCGACCGCCGCCTGCAAACGGTCCAGCGCCAGTTCGTCCGTACCGTCCCCGTCCTCCAGAACCTGGGCCAAACCGCGTTCCGGTTGCGTGTCGAGGGCGAGGGAAAGCGAACCGAAGTTTGCATCGAGATCCAGGCAGCTCACGTAGCGTCCCATGTCCGCAGCAAGATGGGCCAGAAGCGCCAGGAGGGTATTGACCCCCATTCCCTTGCCGTGGAGCAGGACGACCTTGGACGCCTGGATCTGTGGCCGGTTCTGTTCCTCGGTCACCGAGATGACTTCCCGGACGGCGCCGCCGAGGTTCGCCGCGTCGAGGGGTTTGGGCAGGTAGAGGAACACCCCGCCGCGGTAGAGGTCGTTGGCGAGCGAGACGTTGTTCTCCGAGCCCACGGCCAGAATCACGCTTTCCGGCCGGCACACCTCGAGCAGCGCGCCGATGTGGGCGAGCGGGTTCTGCTCGCCGTCGAGGTCGACGACCATGATGTCGGTGGAACGGTCGACCCGGCACGCCCGCACGGCATTGCGTACTGTGCCCTGGTGCACCCGGGCAGTCGGGTCGGCATCGCGAACCGCACGCCGGCTTACGGCGTCGTTCACGAAGGCTGTCAGTATGGGTTCGGCCATCTGCTCCGGCTGGGGTCCATCTGGTCCCTGCCCGTCGAGTCGTTCGGACGGGATATTCTAGCGGCGGCACCCCGCCCAAGACGAGTGATGGCGACAATACGGACACCGGTGCTTCGGCCCGGCCGTTCTCATCCTGCGTCTCCATCCTGCGCCGCGCCGCGCCACGCGCCAACGGCCTGCACAGCCGCTTCGGCATGTCCAGAGCCTTCGCCGGAGCGCGCCTTGAGACGCGCGGACTCGACCATCATGTCCCGAACGAACGACACGTAGACCTCCCCGGGTGTTGGCTGCGGCGCAGCGGATGGGACGCTTTGGCACCCCGCCAGCAGTGCGCCCAGAGGCAGCACAGCCCAGCAACAGCGCCTCAAGGCCTTCATCCGGCCTCGCGCAAGACACACCGACGAACTCGTAACAGCCCCGGGCATTTGAGATGTTCTCCTCCATCTACTCGTACTCGGCGTGGGATGCTAGCACACGGCTGAACGGCGGTTCACTCTACCGAAACGGGTAGTGTCGAAGCGTAACGCCCGGCTGCGACAGCTACCAAAAATAGCAACCCCACTACCGCAAGCCGTTTGGCGACGAGTGTCGACCAATGCTAGAGTTCCGCTTTCGATTCCGGCGAACGGTCAAGAGGGAAGGCAAGGCGATGATCGTCCCGGCATGAATCGCGCGTGGAGGGTATTGGTCAAATGAAACAAATGGCTCGACGGCGGCGGACATGGCGTTCGTGCGTGTCCGGTGCGGCTTGCGTGCCGTTGTTGGCGGGTGCCATGGCATCTTCGTCGGCACTTGCCCAGGAAGGAGGCAGTTGGCGGGATGCAATCTCGGATTGGTTCGGCTCGTCCGAGTCGGAATCCGGAACCTCCGGCACAACCGCCAGTCATGTGGACCAGGCGGTCCAGGACCTGATCGCGGAAATCAACGTTCTCCGAGAGGAGCTGGGCGTCTACGACTACCCGGCCGAGGCGGAACGCCAGGACGACCGGGCCCCCGTTCACATCTACGTCAAGTCGCTGGAAGTGCTGACGAAGTTGAGCGCGGTACAACGGAAGTTCGGCGTTCCGGCAGCCGAGGTCGGCCGGATCCCGTTCAAGGAAATCGAACCCGAGGACGTGCTGGCGAACGTTGCCTACATCCTCAGAGAGGTTCGCAAGATCAAGGCCCAGATGGTGATCGAGCGAGAGATCGAACCGGCGCCGTTGGCGGGCGGCAAGACCGCTTCGTCGGTCTACAAGAGCCTCGCGGACGCATCTTTCCTGCTCGACGGCCTGCGCGGTCGACCGCTGACGCCCGACGACATGTTCCGCAACGCCGGGTATGTTCTGGACGAGATGGAACTGATTGCCGCGAAACTCAAGGTGCCCCTCGATTTCGAACTGCCGGAGATCAGCGGCGCCAAACGGCCTGTGGACGTGGCGCAGCAGGTGCTGCGGGCGACCTACAAGGTGATCAATCTGCAGACCCGCCTGGGAATGGACGCATCCGGCGTGCCCGGTTTGACCCTGGTGCGCGTGACTCCCTCGGAAGTGTACGACGCGACCAATATGCTGCTGGCGGAAATGGCCCGCATCAAGTTGCATCTGGACATCAACGTACCTCGCGACGACGACGGTACGGAGCCGCGCGGCAAGAAACCGGAAGACACCTTCGCCGTGGTGCTGGTTATCGTCCGCAATCTGGACGTGATGTCGCGGGCGGCGGTGAGTTGATCGTGTTCAGCGCAAGACCTCACAGGAAGTTCATCGTTGCGTTCGCCGTCGCGGCGACCTTGGCGCTCGTTTCGGCGGCCGCCCCGGAGGATCCCGACGCCGGCAGCACGGCGATTCCGAACCGAAAGGTAGCGGACATGCTCTTCGAGCTGGCGCTTGCCAACCGCAAGGTCTATACGAGGGACATCGTGCAGCGGCTTGCCTCGGGAGACGGGGCGATCACGGCTTCGGAGCACTACCTCGATCAGCGCGGCCTGCCGTTGCCGGCCCAGGTGTTCCGCTTGAGCGCCGAAGAGCTTCTCGGCAGCACGGACGACTTCTGGCTTCAGCTGCGCGCGCTCGACCCGATCAACTTCGCGAACGGACCCATCACCCCGGTCGAGGAGGAGGGCCTGCAGTTCGTCGCGGAGAACCCCGAACAGCCTTTCTACGCCGAGGAACGTGGACTTGCCGGGCGGCCGAGCCTGGTGGCGGTGTATGCCGATGTGGCGAACGTCGAAGCGTGCGTCACCTGCCACAACAGCCATCCCAAGTCGCCGCGTAGGGACTTCAAGCTCGGCGACGTGATGGGCGGCATCATTGTTCGCGTGTTTCTGGACTAGAGAGGGTGGCCCGCCCGGCTTCGGTTCGCGGGCAGGTCGGCTTGGCCGGGCCGCAGACGCGCAACCCGGCGGCCGCAACAGCGTTGGTGCGCGCCGGGCCGGCTACGGGGCGCTCACGTGAGAGCAATCCGCGCCCCTCGTCGTCCGACGGTCGGCGTCCGCTCGCGGCTGGCAGAACGCTGGCGTGGCCGGTCGCCGCGCCATGCCTCCTTGGGGTGACCGCATCGCCGACCGCGATTGCCGGTTTCGCCGAATGCACGACGACTTCGTCTTGCTGCTCAGGCCTGCGCGCTACCACGCCGATGGCCACGCCACCGACAAGCTCTGGCTGATGCTCACGCATCGGTTCGGTAGTTGAGCAGTTGAGTCCGGCTGGGTCCCGATTCACCGACTCACTCACGAGCCCGTCACGCACGAACGGAACAATCGTGTAAATTGGACGTTTTGCCGGGAGGGTGCATGATATCGTTTGGGAATCCCGCCAACAGGATGTCGCCGGGTCCGTTGGCCGGCTGCCGCGACTCGAGGTGGCGGCGCGACCGGGGCATCGGCGATCGCTGCGTCGCGCTCTTCGCGTTGGTTGCGGTTCTCGCCCCGTTTCCCTTGCACGCGGGCGAAGCGGGGATCGACGTGCCGATGCGCCGCGATGTCCGGGCCACGGTTCGCGACCGGGTCGACGCCGAGCCGGTCGGCGTGCTGCCAGCCACCGAGATGCTGCTTGGGGAGATCGGCATCCTGCGCAGGGAACTGGGCGTGGACGACTTCCCGGCCCGGGCCGAACCGCAGGGGAACCGCCAGCTGATACACGTGTACGTGAAGTCGATGGAAGTGATGTCGAAAGTCGTCGCCGCGCAGCGCCGCCTGGGCGTCGCGGAGAGTTCGGTGCCGGACATGCCCGTCGACGAGGTCTCGTCCGAGGACGTGCTCCGGGCGGTGCAGGACGCCCTCGACGGCGTACGCGGGATCAAGACGCAGATGGTGATCGAGACGGAAGCCGAAGCGAGGGCATCGTCGGGACCGCTGACGCTGGCGGCGGCGTACACGAACCTCGCCGACGCGTCGGTGCTGCTCGACGGGCTTCGCGGGCGCGCTACGACCCCGTCGGACGTTCACCGGAACCTCGGCGCCGTCATCGAGGACATGAGCCTGATCGCGGCAAGGCTGCAGGTGACGCTCGACATGGATCCGCCCGTGGTCGATGGCGCCAAGGAGTCCGTCGACGTCGCCCAGCAGGCGCTGCGGGCGGTCTACAAGATCGTCCTTCTCCAAGGCAGGCTGGGGATGGACGCCTCCGCCGTACCGACGCTGACGATGGTTCGGGTCACGCCTGCGGAGGCCTACGACCTGACCGGCGTGCTGCGCGCCGAGCTGGCGCGGATCAAGTGGCATCTCGGCATCAACGTGCCGTCGACCGAGGGTGCGCCAACGACCCAGTCCTCGAACGCTACCGACGTGTTCGCGCGAATGCTGCTCGTCGTGCGCAACCTGGAACAGCTCACTGCGGGAGCGGCGACCTAGTGTGCCGTCTCGGAAACAGCATGACATGGAGTCTCGGCCAGACGCCCACCGCAAGAACAACCCGAGTGCTTGTTTCTGGGACGGCACATCCTTCCATCTGCCGCCCAGGATCCCAGAGTCAACACCGTTCGATTCGTCACCTCAATTGTCAGACCGTACACTAGGGTGGCTGCCGAGCGTCACCAACGATCCCGGAGGACCTTCCGAATGACCAACCCCAAGACCGTCGGTGCCGTGCTCGCCGCGATGCTGTCGGTGGCGGCTACGTCCGTCAGCGGCCAGACTCTAGACAGCGGCGACACGGCATGGCTGTCGATGTCCAGCGCGCTCGTGCTGTTCATGACGATCCCGGGCCTCGCGCTGTTCTACGGCGGCCTCGTCAGATCGAACAACGTACTGTCCGTGCTGCTGCAGTGCTTCGCGATCACTGCGGTCGTTACCGTGGTGTGGTTCGTGGCGGGCTACAGCCTCGCGTTCGGGGATACCGTGTCGGCGGTGATCGGCGACACGAGCAGGTTCTTCTATCGGGGGATGGCCGAGAATGCGCTGATCGCCGCGGTTCCGGAATCGGTATTCGCGACCTTCCAGCTGACCTTCGCGATCATCGCCCCGGCACTCATCGTCGGCGCGTTCGTCGAGCGGATGCGCTTCGCGGCCGTGCTGCTGTTCTCGGTCGCGTGGTCGCTCCTGGTCTATTCGCCGGTTGCACACTGGGTCTGGGGCGGCGGCTGGCTTGGCCAGCTCGGCCTGCTCGACTACGCCGGCGGCACCGTCGTCCATGTCACGGCGGGCACCGCCGCCATTGTCGCGGCCATGGTGCTCGGCCCGCGGCAGGGCTTTCCCGAACGGACACGTCCACCTCACAGCACCGTTCTCGCGGTCGTTGGCGCCGCGATGCTCTGGGTCGGGTGGTTCGGCTTCAACGGCGGCAGCGCGCTCGGCGCCAACGGCGACGCCACGATGTCCATCGTCGTCACGCAGTTGGCCGCATCGACCGGCGTGCTGGTGTGGATGGGGATGGAGTGGATCAGGAACGGCAAGCCCACGGCGGTCGGCGCGATCATCGGCGCGATCGCCGGCCTCGCCAGCATCACGCCGGCGTCGGGATTCGTGGGACCCCTCGGCGCCCTCGCCATGAGCGCCGTCGGCGCGTTCCTGTGCTTTGTGATGACGGGGTTCATCAAGCGCACCTTGAAGATCGACGATTCGCTGGACGTGTTTCCCGTGCACGCGGTGGGCGGCGGCTTCGGCACCGTGCTCGCCGCCGTGTTCGCGAGCGATTCGCTGGGTCCGTTCGCGGGCCAGCACGCCATCGACGTCGCCGATCAGTTGGGGGTGCAGGCTCTCGGCCTGATCGCGGTCGCGAGCTACACGGCGGTCGCGACGTGGGTGATCCTGAAGATCGTCGGCGCGGTCGCGACGAACCGCGTGGCCGCGAAGGACGAGTCGGACGGTCTCGACCTGATCTTCCACGGCGAACGCGGCTATGTGATGGAGATGGACGGAACGGCTGTCCGGAACGCCGACCCGGCGGTCTCCGCGGACAGCCGGGTCTCGGCTTGAAACCCGTTCGCGCCAGCGCTGCCGCGTTGCTGTCGCTTGCCCTGTCGGCGCCGACGGCGGCTCACGCCGGGTACCTTGCCCATGCCGTCGGCAAGAGTTCCAGGGTGCCGCTGCCGGAATCGACGGACGGCATCGACGCGCACTACCTCATGGATCTTCACTGGGGCTACCGCGGCGGGCGCTCGATCGTCACGGTGACGCCCGTTGCGGACGCCAGGGACGCGTTGCCGTCCCGCGCGGCGGGGTCGAGGGCGGCGGCGGATGCCGAGGCGGACATTCCCCTGGAAGCCATCCACGCGATCGTCTCGGAGGCCTTGCGCCGGACCGGTCGATTCGAGGTGCATGGCGGTCCGACCGACGCTGCGCGCGCGGAGGTGCCGTCCAAGGGCGACTTGCTGCAGGTGTCGGTGTCGGCCTACGAATCCCGCGTCGTAGCCCGGGTCGCGAATCCCCGCGCCCGGCGCACCCAGGGATCCGAGGTCGAGACAGGGCGCATCGCGTTGAGCATGCGTCTCGTAGGCCCCGCCGGGGAGGTGAAGATCGTCGATCGCTTCGACGCCCTCGTGGAGAAACCGCGCACGGGACTATCCGGCGCAGGCACTGCTGACGCCTTGCCTGCGAACATCCTGCGAACGTCCATCGGGCAGGCGGCGCTGGCGGCCGCCAACAAGGGCGCCTACGAGATCGTCAAGGCCGTCGGGCCGCTGCCGGTATCGGGGCTCGTCGTCAAGGCCGAAGAGGAACGCGTCTGGGTGAACCTCGGCGGCGGCGTCGTTTCGGTGGGCGACGAACTCGAAGTGACCGCCAAGGGAGAGGCGTTGGTCGATCCCGAAACGGGCCTCGACCTCGGCGGCGTGGAAACCTCGCTGGCGACGGTTCGCGTAGTGCAGGTCGAAGAGCGTTTCAGCGTCGCCGAACTGCTGTCGGCGGCTGGAACTCCGGCGCGCGGCGACCGCGTCCGGTCAACAACGGGGGCCGCCGGGTTCGAGTTCGCTCCTGATTGGGATCCCCCCGGCAAGGAGGCCTTCTAGACTACTACTCGAGCGCCCTTGTTTCTGTTCCATTGCTTTGGTAACGCGCGAAACCGCATCGAACCTTGCTTTCCTGCGCCTCGCTTGTTAAGCCCCCCTGTCGCCAGCCCCCGGTAGCCCGTTCCGCCGACCGCAATTGAAAAGACCGGTTGAAATTGAAACAATCCGCTCGACGACAAGCTCGAGAGGATAGGCAGCGTGACGCCAGAGATGGTCGCCATCATCGGAGTAGGAATCGCCATGCTGGGAGTGTGGCTGGGCGGCATCAGGCCGCATCTGCGCGATCTATCCCGCGACGTAGCCGACCTGCGCGAGCGCATGGCCCGCGTCGAGGGGCTGTTCGAGGGATTCACCGGAAGACACCATCAGGAGGTGTGACATGCCCGTAGGACCGAACGGAGAGAAGCGGCCAGCCGATCCGTGAACGGGACAACGACGCCGCTTGGCAACGGGTCGGGCCTCCCCGCGCGCAACAGCGCGTACCATCCCCGTCCGAGACTCGAAGGGCGTTTGCAGCTCACGGCGCAGCGTCTGACGGTTCTCCGGGCGCCGTGCGGGTTCGGCAAGACCGCGCTTCTGGCCAATGCATGCCATGCCGAGCGGGACAGGGGCACGACCGTCTTCTGGCTGACCTGCGCCGGGGAATCCGGCGGCGAAACGCTCACCCGGGACCTCGCGGGCGTCATGCGCGGCTGTGCCCATGCCGTGTGCAAGCCGCGCGGCGGCAAGCGGATTCCGCCGACGCCGGTCGAGGGGTTGTGCCCCGCCCCGCCGTCCGGCACCCGCCTTGGGGCGGCATCGCGGCGGTTCGTGCTGGTGCTGGACGATGCCGAGCTTCTGCGCTCGGCGGACTCGGTGGCGATGATCGACTCCCTGCTTCGTCACGGTCCGCCCGGTCTGCACATCGCCGTGGCGATGCGGGCGACTCCTCCCGGTCTCGACATCGCGACGCCGATCATCGATGGGCGCGGCTCTTTGCTGACGGGCGAGGAACTGCGTTTCACGGACGCCGAGATCGCCGGGTTCCTGGGCTGCGGGCGACAGCGTCGGGAACTGGCTTCGGTTGCCCGCACGACGCAGGGCTGGCCGCTGGCCGTCGGGATCGCCCGCAGTCTGGCGTGCAACGCCGATCTCGACGAGCTGTCCCTGGCCCAGTACCGGGGTCAGCTCGACGACCATCTGCACTCCCGGCTTGTGCGTGGTCTTTCCGGCGCCCAACGCGACTATCTCGCCAGTCTGGCGATGTGCGATGCGATCGACCCGGAGATTCTGACTGCCGTGCTTGGCGACGATCACCTGCGACACTGGGAGGGGGTCTCCTCGGTACTCGGGGAGTTGATTCGACCCGTGGACTCCAACGGCGGCCTGCAACTGCACCCCTTGGCCCGGGAGGTCCTGTGCGCCCGCCTGGGATCCGCCGACATCGACCGCATCCACCGGACGCACGGCCGGTTCGCGGAAGCGATCTCGCAACGCCGCGGGCCGACCGCCGACGCCGTGGCGCATGCCGTTCTGGCGGCCGATCCCGCCTTGTGCGAAGGGATCATCAGGCGGCACGGCGGCCTGGGGATTCTGCTCACCGAGGGGATGGCGCCTTTTCTCGACATCTGCCGCCATCTCACCGAGGAAGTCGTCCACCGCGCGCCCGGTCTTGTGCCCCTGCGCGCCGCCGCGCTGCTGTTCCAGGACCGTCTGGACGAGTGCGGCGAGCTTCTCGGTCGCCATGCCGGACGGGCGGGGAAAGCGCTGGCGGATTCGGCACCCGGTGATGATCGGATGGCTGGTGTCGAGTTCGACATGGTGGAATGGATGTGGCACTCGTTCGCGTGCAAGTCCGTCGACGACTGGGAGATCGCGCGTCTGATCAGTTCCGTGACGCGGTATGCGGATGCGGACTGGCTGCCGTCGGTGAATCGCGGCGCGATGTGCATGATCCTCATGGCGAAGGACATCCAGTTCGCGAGATTCGAAGCCGGGCGGCGTCGGGGCGCCTTGGCAAGGCGGCATTTCAGTCTTGTCGGCGCCGGCTTCGGCTTGGCCCTCGTCGACGTGCACGAGGGGGTCGCCGCGATGGTCCAGGGCAGGGTGGGCGAGGCGGCATCGGCCATTGCCCGAAGCAACTTGGGCGCGGCGGCCGACACCCTTGCCCTCGAACTTCGTCTCGAGCAAGGCGGGAGAGGACCCAGAACGCTGCCGAATCCCAGTCCGGAGACAACGCCTTGGGTGGAATGTTGGTTCGAAATCCAGGCAAGCGACCACGGCAACCGGGCGGAACTGGCGTTCGAACGGGATGGCCCGCAGGCGGCCGTGGAGGCGTTGTCCGAGTCGTTCGACCGGGTGCGGCGGAAGGATCTGCCGAAGCTGCAGCGGCTAGTCGATGCGCAACGCGTCTTTTGGCTGGTCCGCGCGGGCGATCCGGCAGCGGCCGAGCGGGTCTGGATCGAGGCGGACATGCCCTGTTCGGTCGTGCAGATCGTGGACCTCTCGCATCAATCGTGGCGGGAATTCGAGTCTGTTGCCTGCGCGCGCATCGCTTTGCTCGCCGCCCGGGGCGAAGTCGATGCCGCGCGTCGTCTGGCCGCCGCGATAGCCGCCACGGCTCGCGGCTGGGGTCTCAAAAGACCGCTGATGCGCTGCCTCGCGGTGTGGTCGGCGCTGGAACACCGAGCCTCCAATCCCGATGCCGCAGCCGTGCGCCTTGCCGAGTTTCTGTCCCTGTACCGGAATACGGACTATGCCAGGCCGCTCGAGCGCGAGGGCGACGCGCCGTTCGAGATTCTCGAAGATCTGCTTGCCCGCGAAGGCGAACCCGACACCCGGACCGACGCCCTGACACTGTTGGCACGACTTCGCGGCGACCCCTCTGTCGATGGCAGCGAGCGTTTCACCGGGAAGGAGATCGAGGTTCTCAACGGCCTTGCACAGGGGTTGCGCAACAAGGAGATCGCCCGTTCGCTCGGGATCAGCGACAGCGGAGTACGCTATCACCTCAAGGCGATCTACCGAACCCTGGACACGAACAACCGGGTCGACGCTGTACGCAGGGCGGGCGAGCTTGGCATCGCCTTGAACCCGTGATCCGGTCAACGTCGCACGTCGAGAGGGAATCCGCCGAGCGACGCGCGTTTCAGGCGGCAGTGCGTCCCTCATCCCCCGCCCCCCCCCCGGCCACCCTTCCCCGATACGACCCATCCCCGACGAACGGCACTACCGGTGATTGCCATAGCCGACGGCGGTGAATTCCGGTTCGTCCCCGGCAAGGTCCGAGTGCCCGAGGCGTCGCCGTTTCACCTCGAACGCCCGAATTTGCTCGGTACCATCGAGGGAAGCGACTGGACCGTCGTGGCGCTCACGGCGCCCGCCGGGTTTGGCAAGACCACGCTGCTTGCCGAACTGTGCCGTCGCGCCAGGGACCGGAACAGGGTCGCCGCCTGGCTGACCATGGACGAGCGGGACACGGTCGGGAGCGCTGGCCTGTACCTCGCTGCCGCACTCGAGCAGGCGGGCCTCGCCGGTGCCCGGCAACATGGAACCCCGGCATCCGCCTTGCCCGAACAGATCGCGCGGCACGGCAAGCCCTGCCTCCTGGTGGTCGACGAGGTGGAACGGATTGCGCCCCCCGTCGTCGAAGCGCTGGCGTTCCTCGTTCACAACGCGCCGGAGAATCTTCGCATTGCGTTCGGGATGCGGCACGATCCCGGACTCGACCTGTCGCCGATCGTCCTCGGCGGGCGCGGCGTCGTGTTCAAAGCCGGCTGGCTGCGGTTTTCCAGTGCGGACGTCGAGGCGTATTTCGGCAACGCCCTGTCGCCGTGCCGACTCGCCGAAGTGACGCGGGCGACCGCAGGCTGGCCGATCGCCGTGAACCTGGTCCGCCATGGCGGATCGGCCGGATCCGGCGTGGCCGCGATGGGCGCCGCGCCATTCGGCGCCGACGAGTCGCTGGCTGCGGACTGGCTGGAAAGCCGCCTGTTCGCGGATATCGGCAAGGATCGCGATTTCGTTCTGGACATCGGGCAGTTCGACCGGATCGACCCGGACATCGTGGACGAAGCGCTCGGCATCGACGATTCGGCGCGTCGTCTCGCCGCGCTGGTGGCGCTCGAAGGACTGGTGGAGCGTGACGGTGACGGCGGTCGGACCCGCTTGCATGAACTGGTGCGCTGGCACTGCGTCCGCACCCTGCGCGGTCGGAGTCCGGATCGCTACCGGGAAGTCCATGGCGCGATCGCACGGGCGCTCGCCGGTCGCGGGCAGATCGACGTTGCAGCGCGTCATGCGGAAGAAGCGGGCGATGCCGCCCTGGTGGGCGAAGTCTACAGCCGGGGAGGCGGGCTGGCGCTGCTGCTTTGCGAGGGCATGGCCGGCCGGGGCGGGGCACTGGACCTCTTGACCGAAGACGTCATCGAGCTGTACCCGAGACTCGCCGTGATGCGCTGTCGCTTGCTCGTGTACGAGGCCCGGCTGCGCGACGCGCGCGTGCTGTTCGAACGCACCCGGACCCAGACGGCGGATTTCACCCGGGATCGAAGCGCCGCCGACGCGGCAGCGCTACGCTTGGAGGCCAGCTACGTCGAGGCGATCCTGGTCGGCTTCGGATGCATGGAGTTCGACTTCCCGGAGGTCGACCGGTTGACCGACAGCTACTGGCAAGCGACAAGCGGCAGCGCGGATCCCGCAGTCGCTGCCGCGCTTGCCGGCGTCCTCCATGGGGCCTACCAGATGCGGGCGATGTTCGACCGTGCGCACCAGTACGGACGTGCGGCCCTGACGACCCATTCCGAAATCGCCGCGACGCCTGGCATCTTCCACGTCAACATCCAGATGGGCATCGTGGCCATGGCGCGCGGCCTGGTGGCCCAAGTCGAGGAACGCTACGGGCTCGCGGCCTCGATCGCGGCGGATCTGAACGACCGCCGGTTGCGCCAAGTCGCCGATGTACTGCTGGCGGAGCTCCACTTGGAGTGCAATCGGACAGATGCCGCGCAGCAGGTGGCCGACGGGCTCCGGGCGCCGCCGCGCAACGGTGCGATGTGGCTCGACATCATCGTCGCCGCGCACGACCTCATCGCTTGGCGGCGGTTCGATACCGGTGGCGTGGACGCCGCTCTGGATGCGCTGCAGATATGTCACGACGCCTGCGAGACCCAGGGCATGCCAGCCGCCTGCCGCCAACTGGCGGGTTCGCGAATCGCCTACCTCGTGTTCGCCGGGCGCGTCGAGCAAGCGCTTGGCGAGTGGTCCGTTGCCGGGTTGCCGGACCTCGAGGAGGATATTCTGCGACTTGATCGGCAGAGCTGGCGGGAGATGGAGACGCTCGCCTGTGCCCGGGTGCGTCTGCTGACTGCTTCCGGACGGTTTGCCGAGGCGCGGCATCTGGCGGCGTATCTCGTGGCGGTGGCCGAGGAGCGCGGTCTGGTGCGTACGCAATTGCGGTGCCGCGCCCTGGCGATGGTGATCGAGCATCGCGCCGGACGCGCCGAGCAAGCTGCAGCGCACCTGTTGGCCTACCTGGCCCGGTTCACGGAGACGGAATTCTCGGCGCCCCTGATCCAGGACCCCGACGTCCGCCGAATCCTCCCGGAGCTGCTGGCCGGCGTCTCGCCGGACCCCGGGATCGAAGCCGCCGTCGAGTCGCTGCTCCGGCAGTGCGGCGACATCCTGGAACCGGCAACGCCGCAGTTCACCCTGCGGGAACGGGAGATCATCGTCCTTCTCGGCAAGGGCCTGCGCGACAAGGAGATTGCGCGGGAGCTTTCGTTGTCCGTGCACGGCGTGCGTTTCCACCTGCGCAACATCTACCGCAAAACCGGCGCCTCGAACCGAGCCGAAGCCGTCAACCGGGCGGCCCGGTAGGGTATCGTCGACCGCCCCTAGGAGGGGGCCTTGTCCGGCCTGTTCCTCGGATCAGCCGCTGATGTCCCCTAGGTTCGCCGTCAACTGCTGAATGGCAGGGCCGCCGACGATGATCAGGATGCCGGGCAGAATGCACGCCACCGACGGAATGATGAGCAGGGTCGGCAGGCGCGCCATCTTTGCCTGCAACCGCGACACCGCATCGATCCGCGCCGAGCTCGCGAGTCTGCGCAGGGCTTCGCCGAGCGGCGTGCCGTGGCGCTCCGCCTGGGCGACGGTGATTGTGAGATCCCGGTACGACTGGCTGTCGACGCGGTCGGCCAGGTTGCGCAGCGCATCCGCCCGGCTGCGGCCGTGGACGCTCATGTCGAGCATTACCTGGCGGAACTCCCGAGCCAGAACCGCATGGTGGTTCTTCAGGTTGTCGATGGTGCGCTTGAGCGCGGTCTCGAAGGTCAAGCCGGATTCCAGGCAGACCACGAGCAGGTCGAGCATCTCGGCGAAGCCCGTATTGACGTTCCGCAGGCGTCTTGTGGCCAGCTGGCGCAGCAGGAGTTCCGGGACGACATTCAGGAGCACGCCGCCGAACAGGCCGGCGACCAGGCCCGCCAGCACACCGAACATCCCAGGCGCCAACGGCGTTGCCACCACCATGCCGATCCCGAAGCCGCCTACCAGGCAGGCGAACTTGATGCCCAGCATGGTCGTCAGCGCGTTGGCGGACCGGTAGCCCGCCCGGTGAAGGTTGGCTGCGATCTTCTCCCGATCCTTCGGCGCGAGCGGCATCAAACGTCCGGCGCCGGCCGCCAGCTTCGACAGTCTCGTCTTCATCTGATCGACGCCTTCCGCCATGCGCGCGCCGTCGCCGATCCGCGTGCGGATGCCGACCGCCAGCGCCATGCGGGGCTGGACCATCGCGCGGTCGACCAGAGCCGCGACCGCGAAGTACCCTCCGCCCCCGACGAGCAAGGCGGCCGCCGCGCCGCCGAGAAGCGACATTGCGGCATCCGCGGTCATTCGTTGTTCACCGACCGGATGATCATGGCGGCGAGGCCTAGACCCACCGCGATGAGAATCACGCCGATGCCGAGCAGATGACGGCCTTCGCCCAGAAGCACGTCGATCAACTCCGGTTGCGACATCGCCTGGATGCCGACCGCGGCGCCGGGAATGAGGGTCAGCACGATGATCGTGATCCGCGACTCGGCGGTGGAGGCGCGCATTCGGGATCGAGTGTCGCGCCGCTCGCGCACCATATTCGCCAGGTTCTCCAAGGACTCCGACAGGTTGCCGCCGGTTGCCGACTGGGTGCCGACGATCGCTGCCAGCATCGACAGTTCGCTGACTTTCACGCGCTGCGCCTCGCTTTCGATGGCGACGGCGGCCGCAACGCCGAAACCGGTCTCGAGAACGATGCGGGCAAGCGACGTCTTGGCCGGTTCATCCGCCGCCGCCGCGACCGAGGCCAGCGCCTGGCCGGTGGCGATGCCGTGCCGCACCATGCGCTGGAAGTCCTCGAGAACGATGATGAACCGGTTGCTGAATTCGGTTCGCTTGGCCTTTTCCATGATCTCGCCGACCTGCCAGGCCAGACCCGCGCCGATGCCTGCGGAAGCCGCGCCGGCGAGCGGCCCGGACAACAGGCCGAAGAAGGCCAGCCCGGTCCAGACGACGCCGAACGCGAGCCCGCCGACGGCCAGCGCGACGGAGGCCGTGCGAACGCCGCCCGAGAGCGGGTAGCGGGAATCGAGCCACTCCACCGGGCCGGACTTGCGCCGCTTCTTGCGTTGCGGTTCCGTCGCGGATTCCGTTTCCGTCGCATCGGGCGTCAGAAGCTCCGCGATCGGATCTATGCGCTTGCGGATCCGGGCGCGTCGTCGCATGGACTGCGCCGCCAGCCACGTCGCGATGAGCGCGAGCGCCGCGCAGCCTGCGGCGATCAGAAGAGGTGTGGCGGTCATTGCGGGCGGGACGGGAAAGGCCCGTCCAATACGCAAGCCATTCGTTCGAGGTTCGCGTTCAATCGAGGAATCTCAGGTTGCGCACCCGGATGTCGAAAACCCTCTCGAAAGCCTCCTCCAGGCTGTCGGAGTCGTAGGCCACGTACACGTCGTCCTCGGCGGGATCCCCGCCCGCCGCATCGACGCATTGCTCAAGCAATTGGATATCCTGTTGCCACCTCCCGAAAACCCCACGAATGTAGATCGCGTTGATGCGCACGCCCCGCTTGCCGGCGATCTTGCATGCGTTGAGGAACCAATCGTCGAGATGCCTTCGCATCGTGGTTGACAGTTGAGATCTGCGGTGGCCGTTGTTGAGCCACTCCCGATACTGCGCGCGCGTCAAGCTGGCGGGGATGCCGAACGGGGCGACGTTCGGCACCGGCGATCCGGAATCGCCGACGTAAACCGTATCGCCGATCCGGCCGTACGGCCCGAACAGGGACGTCGGTCGGCAGAAGTGACCCGTCTGCACGGGCCGGTGATCGAAACCGAAGGCGTTGGTCTCGTCCATCAGCGAGTCGGTGACGCCTGCTTCCGGCCTGCGGAAGAGTTGCCAGGGCGTCAGGGTCTCGAGAACCGCTCGGCGCGCGTCCTGCTGCGCCGGCGTCACGTTGGCGAAGCGGTCGAACGCCCGGAACGCGTCGACCACGTCGCCGAGGCGGGCGCCGCCGAAGGTGCCGCCGTCGAGATAGTCGCGGAACCTGGCGTTGAAGGCTTGCGGCGTGTCCTCCTCGGCGGCGTCATGGTACGGTCGGAAGGATGCGTGCAAAGCCCGCCTTGGGGTGCAGTGAACTCCATGGGAGGACCATTCCGCGTTCAGCGAGCCCCGGGGAAGGGTCAGCGTGCCGTCGCGGAGATCGCCAAAGTCGTTCGTGCCGTCCGAGATGATCAGGATCGACTTCCTCGTGTTCGGATCGCAGTCGTTGTGCGAATCGCCCTCCGCGCAGCTTGCGACGGGAAGCGCAGTGCCCTGCTGATCCTTGGTTTGCCAGACCCGTTGCCACAGCGGCGACAGCGTGCGCAGGCTCCACACGATCCCGACGGCCAGGTAGGTCATGGAATCGGGGTTTGTGTGAGATAGGCAATCCGGAAACAACGCGCAGCCGATTGCCAAGCGCCCCGTCGCATCCTCGAATCCATCGATGTCGTCGCCGAGGGGCCTAATCGCCGCGTCCGGACAGAGCCCCTTGCCGCCCGGCGAGCCCGTGGCGGACCAGTCGTTGTCCGCCGAGGTGGGAAGCTGTTCGAGACTGTGCTGCCCCGACCGCCCAAGTCCAGGCGCGTCCGGTGCTGCGAGCAGCGTCGCCATCACCGTCTGCAGCCGGTGGTCGGCGTGGCCGCCGATGCGTGCGTCCGGCCAGGAGTACGCCGTGAACAGCGTGTTCGGATCGTCGGCGTCCGGCGGCGCGTCGGAGAGATGCAGCGGGGTGGCGCTCGCTGCCAGCGCGAATCCTCTAGGCGACCAGGCCGGCACTTCCTTCCGATAGGGCCAATGGTCCGCATCGCTCGCACTCCAGCCGGGCGGCCGCGCGTCGTCGTCCCAGTAGGCGCCCCAGCGCGCCATCACGCAGCCGTTCCAGAAGTCCTCGTCGTCGACCACCCACCTGCCGATCGTCCCGCCGGTGTCGAGCATCGGTGCCTGCGCGGAGACGTCCACCTCCACGCGGGTCCGGCGCAGGTCCCAGTCGTTGCTGTCGAGCAGTCCGTCAGGCAGATTCCGCCTGCGCAGCGCGCCGAGATCGGCGCCGACGCCGTAGTGATGGAAGCTGTCCACCCAGTGGCCCCAGCCTTCAGCCCTTTGGGTTCTTGCCGCCCTCAGCGTGGCGTCGATTCCCTCCCCCGCCGCCGGCATGCCGGCCAGCATCCTCAGGTAGCGTTCCTTTCCAGGGGTCCGGATGCTGCCCGAGGTGTCGGCCACCTTCACGGCGTTGGAGAACGGGACCATGGAAACCGCCATTCGACCGGTCGTCGCCTCCGCGGCGGACTTCATGGCGTCGGACACGGCCCGCGCCGCATCCTTCAGTGCGTCGAGCTTGCTCTTGGAGCGGTCTCGGATCGGTGCTTGCATCGAAGTGGAAACGTCCAGCGCGACGGCCACTTCGTAGCGGTACGCCTCCAGTATCACCCGGATATCGTTGGTGGGCAGCGCGAGGGCCAAATCGGAAGGGGATCCGGGCCCCAACAGGTCCGTATACGTAAACGTCCCGCCGCCGAAGCTGATGCGGGTCTCGCGGGTAGCGGGATCGTAGCCCACCTTCACGTCGTCTTCGTCGATCTTCAGCCCCGGCATCGCGCCCTCCGCGAACCCGGCGATGCGCTGTCTGATCTGCGCTCGGATGTCGTCGTCGGCCGAACCGACCAGAAGCGCCCCGGTCGACGAGACGGCGGCGCGCAGCACGGCCTGCAATTCCTCCGACTGCGCCTCCCGCCAGGCGTGGTTCACCATCGCGGTCCCGGCCGTGAACAAGGCCATCGTCCCGAACAGGCTGCCGATGAGCATCGCGCCGCCGCGCCGCGACCGGAGAAACGCTCCGAAGCTCCCGCCGCGACCACTACCGTTGGGCTCGCCCCACCCGTAGGAGCGACGCGTGTCGTCGCCCGCTTTCAGGGGCATCTCGCTGGGGGACGACCGGACAACCCCGTCCGCCAATGCCGCGTTGGCCGGTCCGGTTTCGCCGCGTGGCGGGGCACTGTCTCTGTCTCTAGTCATGGCACGGGTCCAAGTTTGACGGCCTGTGGGGTTGAGATCAATCGGGGCACCAAGCGCATTCGGGGCGGTCGTGCGGCGAGCCCCAGACGGCGCGGCGGTTGATGACGAAGGCGCTGTCGGCAACGTCGAAGAACGCCAGGCCGCGCATCACCACGCCGCCGAACAGCCCGGGATCGCTGTGCAGGCAGGTGTCGACGACGACCCACCACTCGAGGTCGCGCATGGTTCGGCTCGGCCAGGTCGTGTGGTCCGTCCCGGCCGCGTGGGGCAGAACCCGCGTGCCGGTCGAGAAATGCTCGTCGACGGCGGGCAGCACCAGCGGCGTGCTCGTTGCGGTTCTCATCGGGAAGGTCGCGCAGTCGCCGGCGTTCCCCCAGACCGCGTCGGCGGCATCGACGGCTTCCGGCCACCTGTAGGTCACCCTGGGCAGGCACCAGTTGGCGTCGTCCGCGCAGGCCGGGTCGGGACCGGTAGCGGTGGCGTCCCGGCGGTCGCCCCGCACCACCACCGCCACCGATACGGCGCGCTGTCCGCGCCCGCCCAACGCATCCTTCGCCCGGTCCAGGGCGGCTTCGATCGGATCGCGGTCGACTTCGTTGGCGATCATCTCGGCGACGACGAACATCTCCCGCGCCAGGTCCGTGCGCTGGGCGATATAGTGGCGGAGATCCCAGATGAACCCCGCCATCGCCAGCACGAACGGTATCATCGCGATGAACTCGATGGTGGCGGACCCGCGCGACCGTCGGTTCGGCCCGTGCGGTCGACCGCACCGAACGTCCTGGTCGCCACGACGACGGGACGGGATAGGTCCCTCCTCTGCGGTTCGCGCCCCGTCGCGGCGTCCGTCGTGACTGCGCCGGGCAGCCCTTGCGGAACCGTGCATCGGCGTTTCCATCGTCAGTCGGTTCCGGCCTGGTTGCGCACCAGACTCTCGGAGCTGCGGGTCACTCCGTCCCAGAAGATGTGCAGGGGAGACCAGGGCGCCACGACGATCGTCGACCGCACCCGGATGAAATCGCCTCCCGCCCCGCAAACGCCGGTCTTTTGCCATGGCGGATCGTCCAGCAGGCCCATGGCATCGACGACGACCCTGACGTCCGCGGCGGAGTCGTCGAAGACGACATCGACGCTGCCGTCGTCGTTCTGGTCGAGCAGCCATTGCGCCAGATCGGAGGCGTCCTGGAATGCCGTCTCGATCGCCGTCCGGCAGATGGCCTGGTCGGCGTTGCCGCCGGCGGCGGCGGCGGCGCGGGCGGCGCGGTGGGTCGCCTCGGCAAGCATCTGGTCGAACACCGAGATCCGGATCAGCTCGACGACGGGTATGAACAGGGCGCCCATGGCGAGCATCACGACGAGGACGAATTCCACCGCCAACTGGCCGCCGACCCGTCGCCGAGACGACCGCGGTTGCGGCGTCGCAGGGACGACCCCGGGGGCGGCCCTTTCGGTCGCCGGCGCCCGAACTCGCCCATGCGGGACGGAACGACGGGCCGGGCGGCGGTTCACAGGTAGAACTCGTTGGCGAGCTGCCGCGCGGTGGCGCCGGGCGCGTCGGCGACGCCCTTTTGGGGCCGGGCGGGCGGCACGCCGGCGACGATCCGGGGCGTGACCACGATGATCAGCTCGACGGACTGGTCGCGCTCGGTGGCGTTGTGGAACAGGGCGCCCCACAGCGGAATGTCCTTCAGGAGCGGGATGCCGGCGCTGGTGCTGGTGCGGGTGCGCCGGTAGAGGCCGGCGATGGCGATGGACTCGCCGTCGGCGAGTTCCACCGTCGTGCTGGCGGAGCGTTCGTTGATGTTGGGCACGAGGGTGCCGGCGATGGTCGCGCCGCCGGCCGCGACCTCGCGGATGCGCGGCTCGACCGTCAGCGAGATCTGGCCTTCGTCGAGCACCGTCGGCGTGAAGTCCAGGCTGACGCCGGTCTGCCGGTACTCGGTGCCGACGTTGCCCAGGTCGCTGACGGTCGGCACCGGTATCTCGATGCCGGAGAAGAACTGCGCGGGCTGCCCGCTGACGGTGGTCAGGTTCGGCCGCGCGTGGATCACGGCGAGACCGTTGTCCGCCAGCGCCTCGAGGAAACCGGTGGCGCGGTACTTGCCGCTCTCGATGATCTCGGCGTGCGCGAGCACGATGCCGCCGTCGCCGCCCCGGGCCGGGTTGACGACGCCGAGTTCGTTGACCTCGTTGCTGAACTGCGGGGTCTCGGAGGGCTGCCCGTCGGGGCCAAGCGTGAAGAACTGAACCACCTGTTCGAGCACGTTGTCGAGGCTCATCGCGCCGGTCGCCGCGCGGACGCCGCGGCCGGTGAGCCAGGTGCGCAGCGGCAGTTCGAACGGATTCAGGTCGATCGACCAGTCGATGCCGAGCGTCTGGGTGACGTTCCGGGAGACCTCCGAGATCAGCACTTCCAGATTCACCTGCGTCGATCCCGCGAGCCCGAGGGCGTCGACCACCGGGGTGTCGCCGGCCACCGCGCGGATGCCGCGCAGCACCTGCTCGGCCTCGGCCGGGCTCTTCGCCCTGCCGCTGACGATGAGCGTGTTGCCGACGGGCCGCACCTCGATGGCGGCGCCCGCGCCCGCTATGTGTTCGACGACCTCGCGCGCCGGCGCCGGCTGCGCGGCAACCCGGATCCGGTAGGCGGCGATCGGCTTCCCGGCCGGATCGCGAACTTCGAGGGCGGTGATGCCCTCGGCGCGACCGAGCACGAACAGCGTCCGGTTGTCCAGCGCCTCGACATCCGCCGTCGCCGGGTCGGCAATGAACGCGGTGCCGACATCCTCGTCGAACTCGAGAGTCCGGGAATCGCCGGGCACCAGATCGAGCGTCGTTTCGGCAGCGGCTGTCGGGTGCGCGCAGGCACCGGCCAGCAGCCACGCCGCAAACCGAGCCGCGGCCCGCAGGGAACAACGGGGACCCGCAGGTCGTTTCGGCGTCGTCGCGTTCATCACGAGCCGAACAGCGAAGCGGGCGCAGGGGAGGGCGAGGGGGTCGCCGAACCGGCGCCGCGAATGATCCGCACCGGCCGCCGGACGGCATTCTCGGGATTCGCCAGCACGTCGGCCAATCCCACCGCCTTGAACGTTGCGTCGTCGAGTCCCGACGCCGCGATGCCGCGCAGGGCCAGGGTGACCTCCCCGAGGTTCACCGCCAGCGCCAGCCGGTCGGCGTCGCCGGGCGAGACTTCGAGGGTGAAGGTGTCGCCAAGTTCCGGCGCGCTTATCTCATCCGCGGCACCCATCGCGCCAAGGTTGTCGAGCATCATGCCAAGGTCGTCGAGCCCCTTGACGCCGGGGATGCCGCCCATGGCCCCCAGGCCCAAGCCCGGCGCCCAACCGGACGCGCGGGGGTTGCCAACCGTCAGTACGCGGACGTCGCGGACGATGGTCTGGGCCTGCATTTCCGCACCGGCGGAGACCAGGATCACGTCCACCCGGTCGCCGGGATCGATATGCCCGGCGAGGGTCGTGGCGCTGTCGACTTCGACGGTGAACGCCCGCATCCGGGGCGCCAGCATGCTGCTGATGAAGCCGGAGCCGCCAGGGACTACGATGCCCGACGGCGTGATCGGCACGCCCGCCGGAAACGCGGCGCGGGCGACCGATCCGAGAAACCGGTTGCCGATCTCGGCGTTGTGCCGGATCACCGTGCCGGGATCGATGGATTCCCGCCACTCCCGCCACTCCAGGTGTTCGCCGCCGAGCACGTCGCCGGCCTCGATTGCCTGCTTGGCAACGAGCAGCATCGGCCAGACCGACGGGTCTTCCGGCACCTCGGTCTCGGCAGCCGCCGGGGGCGGTGCCGGTTCGGCTTCGGGGACCGGGGGGGGTGATTCGGCCGCAACGGGCGGCGCGGCGGGCGGCGGCGGGGCCTCTGCCGCGTCGCCGTCCTGCACCAGGCTGCGGAAGGCGACGAAGGTGATCACCCCGAGGGCAACCGCAACGGCAGCCGGAACCGCCCGCCGCCGGTGCAGGTAGAGCACATCCGAGATGTCCCTGATGTCCACGTTCCGTCAATCCGTTCGCTAATCGGCTGGACGCCCCCTATGGCACGGACCCAACGGGCGACGCTTGTCGTCGCCGCCAGCATACACCCCGGCGGCATTCTCCGCACTCGCTCCGCACTCGCAATCCGGTTCGTCCAAACGCTCCTCAGGCGCCCGTCAGCTCGGTCGCCCTGGCGACCAGCAGCATGATCGCAGGCGGGGCGATCGCCCATACGAAGGGAATGCCCCGCGTTCGGAAGTCGCCCGTCGGCCGCGCCAGCGCGATAAGGCAGAGCGCCAACCCCAACGTCGCCGTGGCCAGCAGCCAGATGCCGGCCTCCCAGGGACCCAGCCACAAGGCAAGCGCTCCCAGAAGCTTGCCGTCGCCGCCGCCGAGCCACCCCAGCCGGTAGAAGACGTATCCCCCGGCGAATGCGCCGGCGCCGCAGATCAGCGCGGCGCGGATCGTTCCGTTCAGCGCCTCGGGCGCCAGCGCCGCCGTGGCAATCCACAGCGAGAGCATCCCAAGGGGCACCCAGTCCGGAATCTCACGCCGCCGGACATCGGCGTAGAGGGCACCCGCTGCCAGCAACGTCGCCCCGCAAAGGCCGATCACGGCGAACGCCGGCAAGGGAAAGCCGATCTGGGGTCAACACCGCCGACCTCTCTGAACGGGAACCCGGCAGGGCCTCCGGCGGCGGCGCGCCGCCGGCGTCAGCCAGGTGCCGTGCCTCGGATTACGGCGTGGCTTTACTTTGGGCCTTGGACAGTTGCACGCTTGCGTCTGCGAACACGCCTTTGAACGCGCCGCCCATGACAGCCACCCCCGCGCCGATAATCGCGATCACGGCGACTACGATGAGGGCATACTCGACGGCCGACACCCCGCTCTTGTCCTTGACGAAACGCAGCAAACGCCCCAAATGGCGACCAATTCTTTGCATAGCTCTAGCCCCTTCTTCGAAGTCCGAAAGGAAGCAGGCCAAGACGCTAGGACCACGTCTTGCCCGCATTGGGCGCAACCATACCAGCATCCGTTCGGTACGCAAGCATTTTCGACGCGTTTTGCAGCGTTTTGCGTTCGGTCGGCGGCGATCAATCCGGCTTTTGCCTTCGATGCGTTGTACTACACTACTTGGGCGCATCCGCCGCACGCGTTGTTGGTCGTGTTCCCGCTTGCGGCGCCGCCCTGCTATTGTGCGTTGTGGCTCTTGGTTCGGGATCTTTGGGGATGACGATCCCTCCGGGCTTCGTGCCTTTCTGCGGCGTCGCGGCAGGCGGCCGGCGGCCAGTTCCCGGCGTCCTCGGGAAGCGCGTCGCGGCGTACGAAAAGGGCCGCGCGGCCGTCGCGTCCGCACGGCCCGAAGTGGTCGAGGAATGATCCGGTTAGGGGGAAGCCGTCGCCGATTGCGGAGACGTCGACCAGGAGCGCGTTGCGTCCCAGCGCCGCTAGATGCGCCGCGACGGCGGACCCGTTGCCCCCGAGGGCGACGAGGTCCCGGTAGCGGGCCGGACCCACCCATCCTCCCAGGACGTCGCGACCCAGGTAGTAGTACGCCTGGTGGAGATGCAGCTGGTAGATCCGCAATCGGTCGTTCTCGTCGAATTGGTCGACAACCCGACGGGGCTCGACTGCCAGAATGCTCGTCGAGCAACAGAATCCGCCGCAGGTGACGGCATTCAGCTGGCCAAGCAGCATGATGCACAGCACGTTGATCGTCGCCGCAAAGATCGTCGCGACGAAACGTCTCCGCATCCTGACGACGCGCCTGTCGAAAGCTTGCCGGAGCATCGCCGAACAGTGCGCCCAGGCCCGACCGAAGACCGTCGCCAGCACGGTCGCCGAGGCGAGCAGGACAACCGGGGCGATGGACAGCAGAAAGCGGTCGTGGAACGACGTGACGGCCCATGTCGCCAAGCCTCCTAGGCTCGCCAGCGCCAACGCGCCTCGCACACCGTCCGCGGTTGGCGCGGCGTCGCCCGGACTACGCGCGAACAGGAGCATAGCCGGCGCCGGGGCGACGAGCAGCCACTGCAGCGCGTCCAGACCGGATCTGGCGGAGATCCATTCAAGCATGGCCTCGAGGTCGGCGGCGTTCCAGGCCCAGTGCCCTAACACGTTGCCGCCGAGCGGGTGGAACGGATCCCCGGACACCAGGAAGTTGCGCACGTACCAGAATCCGCCCGCGACCGCGGCGACCAGGCAGGCGGCGACCGCGGGGCCGGGTCGCCGGATCCTCGCGCAGGCGGCCAGGGCGAGCGCGGCGAAGGCGGGGACGCCGATCCACGACTGGGTCTTGATGCCGAGCGAGACGCCCATCAGCAGGCACGCCAGGCACAGCATGCGGCCGTCGGCGTCGGCCAGGGCGCGACCGAGGCAATGGTAGGCGAAGAGCGTGAACACGGCGGTGCCGTAGCCGACGTAGG
>JAPPND010000006.1 GCA_028818795.1 Gammaproteobacteria bacterium
GTTCAGACCCGCCCGACGATCAGGGGCAACTTCAACTCGCGTTCGCGTGAAAGTTCATGGGACAGCAATGATCGATCTCGACCTGGCCGCTGTGCGCGACGCCATCGAAACCATGAAGGAACGACAGGTGGCTCAAGTCGATCACGTTCTCGCTGGTCTCCTGCGGATGGGTCCTGACCGAATAGACGTGCGTCAGCGTCTCCGTCCATCCCGCCTCATCCATGACCGGCAATCGCCACTCGGGCTCGGTTCCCCGTTCGTCGAAATACCCGAACACGAAACCGTTTATCTCCTCGCACGGAAAAACACGCAGCCGGCACGCCGGATTGGGTTCGACGAATGGTGTCGAGACGCACTCCCCGGCGGTGTCGTACGTGAAGCCGTGAAACGGACAGACGAGATTGCCATTCCTGACCGTGCCACCGGACTCCGGGGCCAGTTTGGCGCCGAGGTGCGGACAATACGCATTCGCAATGCAGACCCTGCCGTCCTCGTCCCGCCAAGCTATCGCCGGCTGACCAAGCCACTGCCGCGACATCAGCCTGCCGACGGGCAGGTTCTCCGAGAGTTCGAAGAAGAACCAACCACGTGGGAAGGGCGTAAAGGGAAACCGGCCGTTCGCCCCGTTTGCCGCGCTGATGTTCACTTCCCTTGTCGACCCAACCAGCAACAGGCAATCGATGCTAGTCCCGCCACCGCGCAACGGCAATCCGCCTCTGGCATGTATTAATTTGAAAAAATCCACAAAGCGGCGTGCGGTCGGCGGTAGGGGACGGGCTTGTCCCGTCCCGCGCCGTCCAAACGTCGCGTCCTGGGGGCGGGCGACCGCGCGCCCTGCGGGCGCGTTAGGGTCGCCCCTACGGCAATCCGAGGGTGCGCCGGATGTCCGTCCAGGACACCAGCTTGAAGTTCTGGTTTCCACCCGGGTTGTCGCCATCCTGAACGACCAGCAGGCCCTCGGCGAATCCGGGCAGCGGCGTCGATGTCACCGCAATGCCGTCGGTGTCCGAGGTCTTGTCGATTTCCGGGTGATCGCCTACTCGGAACGAACCAAGATGGGTAACGGACGCGGCGTCGTACACGGCATAGCTGTTGTCGCCCTGGCTCGACGCGACCAGGTAGTGCGGCCCCTCCGTCCCGTACAGCGCCAACCCCTCAACGTCTGCAGTTAATACGCCATCCTCGATAGCCGCGAAGGAGGCTAGTTCGGCTGGTGTGCCGGGATCGGCATCCAAGCGCCACACGCCATAGCCTTCTTCACCGATGTAAAGCAGTCCGTTCTCGTCGTCCGCAACGCATCCTTCCGGCTGCGTTTCGGTTCGCCAGCGACGTGCCTCGGCGAACGAATAGTCGTCCCGCAGTTCGAACTGTACGAAGAGCCCGTCCTTGCCGTTCAACACCACCCAAGGCCGGTGCCGACCATCCAGGTACATGCAGATGCCGTACGGTTCATCGACGACGGGCTCGCCACGCCCGACGACACTCAGACGACCGGTGTCGTGCGCCAGTTCGAAAACAACGATTTCGTTCGGCTCTCGTGCACTGGCGACCGCGACGGTCAGATCGTCCCGCCCCCACGCGCCGGTGCGCAGATCCACGTTGTTGAGGTTGCCTGCCGGGAGATACTGCACCTGCTTGCCGGTCAGATCGTAGACCACGAGTCCCGAACGTTTGTCCGTCGCAACCACCAGGCTCCGTTCCGGCGCGTCGGGGTGAATCCAGATCGCCGGGTCGTCCGCTGCATCGCCCCGACTCGGCACGGGCTCGGTCTCGACCCGAGGGGATACCCAAGGATAGTCATCCAAGCCACCGCAACCTCCGAGGCCGGACAGCAAGGCCACGCAACACCACCCGCCGAGCGCCGACCATTGATGGTCAAACCGCGCGAGTCGCATCGAAGTACCAGCGCAGTTGTGCCTTAGACCGACGTGGCATGCCGATCGGGTCGAGGTGACGGGATTGCGCCCGTCACCCCTCCCACACCACCGGACATGCGGTTTTCTCGCATCCGGCGGTTGGCACAGGTGGACTTCACCGCAGCGTGTCCACGACGTCCCGCACGAACGGCAGATCGTCAGTCAGCACTTTCATTCACAACCTTCCGCCCGCGCTCTCCCTAGCCGCCCACGGTCGGGTCGCCTGCCGGAGTCCACCGGCAAGTTCCCCTCCCGCGGTCGTCTCTCCGACGACCTTTCGGACGGGATCGGGAAGGCACGGAGTCCGGTTGCCAGCCTGTCTCTCTGCGCCTTCGGCCCTTCGCTCCAGCCGCTTTCGCGGCCTTCCTCGCTACTATGGCTTCTGCTGACTTCTGCCTGCCTCTCGGCTGGCAGATCTCCCCGGGTAAGGTGCATGGACTCTCGGGCCGCGCCGCCGGACTCTACCCAGTGCGCCTTTCGGCGACGGTCGGACTTCGTGTTTCCTAGCACACTCATCGCTCGCACTTGGCCTCGCTGTCCGTTCCTGTTCGTACGGTCGTCCCTTCGATTCACCCTTCTTCCAGCACGCCGGTCGCCCGCCGCGCCTTGGGCTTCACTACGGTTGTCGTCACTACTTCCGGCAGCCTCCTCTCAGGCTGCAAGTCCATGCCCATGCCGGGCACACTAGGGGCCGCCCTTGTGGCGGCCCGCGCCGCCGGTCGGCGATCCGGCATGGGCGACCACAAGGGTCGGGCGGGCGACCACAAGGGTCGCCCCTACGGAGTGCCCTGTCCGTGAACACTAGTGCTGGTAGCGCACGCCGAGGGCGATGGTCCGGCCGTAGATCTCGTATTGCGCGTTGTAGCGTCGATCGCCGAAGTACGCGTAGTAGGGTTCATCGGTTAGATTGTTGGCGTCGAGGTTTATCTGCCACCGCCCGTTCACGTAGTACTTCATACCGAGATCGAGTTGCGTGTGGGCATCCTGGAACACGTCGAAGGCCGGGTCGTCCAGTTCTTCCAGGCCGAGCAACCGCTCGCTCTTGTGCGAGAACGCAAGACGCGAGCTGAACCGGTCGGTCTCGTAGCCCAAGGCGAAGTTGAGCACCCGGTCGGCCTGGCGTGGCATGGCGATCTTTTCGGCGCGGAAGGGTAACGTAGCCTCGCCGTCGGTAAACGTCGCATTGGCGCTGACCAACAGGTTGCTGAGCAGCCCGGGCAGGCTCGACAGGTGCTGCACCCAGGCGAGTTCGACGCCGAGCACCTTGGCATCGTCGCCGTTGACGGGCTGAATGACCTCCGCTTTGTCGACCCGGCTCCCGCCGACAAACTGGGTGAAATCGGTGATCTTCGCGGTGTCCGCCAACACCACGAAGTCCTCTAGGGTCTTGTAGTACAAACTCGCGGACACAAGCCCGACGTCCTGCCGGTAGTACTCGATGGAGAGGTCGAGGTTCCGGGCTTGCAACGGATCGAGACCGGGGTTGCCGATCTCCGCCTTGAGGACGGTCTCGCCGTCATCCTCTT
>JAPPND010000057.1 GCA_028818795.1 Gammaproteobacteria bacterium
GACGGCGAGGGCGCGCCCTGCGGGCGCGTTCGAGCGGTCTGGCGGCGTTGTCCCGTCCCGGTCTTCGCCGTCGTCGCAGGTGTGGGCGACCACAACGCGCCCAAGGGGCGTGCGGTCGCCCCCTACGACAACATTTATGTTTTTATTCAACGGGTTATGGAAGTCTAAATGGCCCGACCGGCGCGTTCGCTGTTCCCGCCGTTCGCGGGCGTGGCACTGGCAGACATCCTCGCCAACAGCGCGGCCATCGTCATCATCATGATCGTGGTCACCCTGATGGCCAGCCACGAACAGGAACAGGAGAAGCTGGAGCAGACCGAGGACGTCGCCGTGCTCCTGAGCCGGGAGCTGGCCACCTCGTTCGTCATGAACGCGCTGCCCACCAGTCCGCCGGCGCGATTGCACGACTACGTCACCTGGGGGCCGGACCGCAATCCGCAGCACGCCCTGATGCCGATCCTCGAACTGCACCACGGCTTCGTGCGCGACTACTACACGGGCAGGGTGTTCCGGCGCGAGGAGCTTCTACGGCACGACAACGCCCTCGACGTGTATCTCGGCGGTCTGCGGGAGGAACAGCTTGCCGCCATCCGGATCGACGTCTACAGCATCCGGGAGTTCTACATCACCATGTCGATCCTGAAGGCGCATGGGACGTCGCCGCGGCATTGGCATTTCCTTGCCGGGGCGCCCGGGGACGCGAGCAGCGGCGCGGGGACCTTCCTCGCGGGCCGGCTGCGGCGGGATCGGTCGGCGCCGGGCATGCTGGAAGGCGAGACGGGAGCCGGAACGAACCCGTCGTCGTCGACTCTGCCGGAGGACGTCTCGTTGGCAGGGACGCTGGACTCGCGCGAGCGCTATCCGCTTGACGATCTTGGGCTCGCCGGTCGCTTTGGCGGCGCGCCGGCAAGCGAATACCTGGAGTTGCCGCGAACGGGTGCCATCGGCGCCCCGATACGGTCGGGGGATACGCAGGGCGCGGAACCCTCTGGCGGCGCGGTCGAGTCCGGCACCGGAACGACGCGGTTCAGGGTGGCGCGTCCACCGGGACCGGAGTCGCCGTCGGAGTTGACGTTCGACCTCGCGACCGCGTTGCGGGGCCTGTTCGCCTTCATGCAATCGGCGCAGGCGGATGCGGACGCCGGCCGGGAGTCGCCGCTTCCCGATTTCGACTTCGAGCGCGACGTCCTCGGTCGCGCCGACGAACCGCTGAGCGCGGCGGAGGAAGGACTCGTCAGATCTCTGGCCGACGAATTGTCGATGCCGGTCGAGAATCCGTTGGGCACCATGACCGTGGTGTCGCGCACGGACCCCGGCCGGCGCGGCCAGGCGATGGCCGTTTCCGTCAACCGACCGCTGTACCTCGCGGTGTGGCTGCGCGGTCCCGAACAGCCGGCGCGAACGGGCGAAGAGCAGACGTCGGTGACCGTGCAGCTTGGCCTGCACCCCGCGATCTACGAGGGGCTGCGCGTCCCCTTGGGACAGGATGGCGTGATCCTGATGCCGATGCCCGCGACGGTTCCGGACCCCGAGCCGCGTTGGCGCGTGGTCACCGTGGTCAACGCCCGTGTCGACGACTTCGTGACCGGCTTCGTCTACGCCGGGTTGGACGACTCGGGGCGACTGCTGCTTCCGGTGGACGAGAACGCGGTGGAGATCGGCGGGGTGGGTGCCGAGTCGCGCTATCCGGTCGTGAGATTCCGGGGCGAATTCCTCCAGACGCTGTTCTACGGGGTAGTGGCCGCGTTGTTCGCCGTGGGCATCGTGGTGGTTGTCTGGAGGAGGGCGTGATCGTTCGCCGCACCCTCGCATTGGACAAACGCCAAAGGGAGCCTGCGACCGTGGCGTTTGGTCCATGCGAGGCCGGTGTGGCTGGGCCGGAGGCGGACCCGGCACATAGCGAAGCGAAGCGCCGGGCCGGCTCTGGGGCGCTCCTGGCGGTGGCGGCGGTCTGCGTAGCGGCCGCGATCCTCAAGCTTCAGCCCCTCGTGATGGACTTCGACACGGTGGGCGTCCGCTTCGACGACGCCGTTCGACCGGATTCGCCGGGAAAGCGCCTCGACGAGGTGCTGCTTCGCAATCTCGACCACTTCGCCTATCTGCGATCCTTCGACCATGTCTTCGCCGCCGGTTCCCGTCGCCTGGAGATTCGCCGACCCCTATGGTTCGACCGCTGCGAGGTCCGGCAAGGCGATTTCTACCGGTTCCTGCAATGGCTGCCGTTCCAGCCGGGACTCGAGAATCTGGCACCGGGCCAGCCGCTCGGCTGGCAATACGACACGGACACACGCGACCACGTGATCAGCGGGCGCCTCGATGCCCCGGCCAACGGACTGACGTTCCACGACGCGTGGGCGTACTGCGGCGCCGCTGGCGGGAGATTACCGACCGGTGGCGAGTGGACCGCCGCCGCCCTCGGCCCGGAGGGGAGACGCTACCCCTGGGGCGACGACTTCACGTCGGAACCCTGGCCCTATCTCGACCCGCTTCTGAACGCGACCCGGCCGTGCGACGAATACCCTGCGACCGACACGCCGCTGGGCATCGCGGAGATGGGCCACAACGTCTCCGAGTGGGCCGTCGCAGGCGGCCCGTCGCGCGGCGCCCTGGTCATGGGGGGCAACGGCTACAACGCGCCTCGGGATCTCTACAGCCTGGGTGTACTCAACCGCCGCGCCCCGGCCGTCTACCGGTCGCCGTACCTGGGCTTTCGTTGCGTGTACGACTTGCGGCCCCGCGCCACGCCCTGGCGCACCCCGGCGGACACCGTCGTGCTGGCCGTTGGCGAATACGCCGTCGGCATCCCGGAGGACGCCCGGGTGCCGAGCCTGCTGGCCTACATTCCCCGGGACCGACTGTCGTTGATCGGCCGATTGTTCGCCGAAGGAGATCGACCGGCGATGCGGGAGGTCCACCTCACGGCCAGGGAGATCACCCGGCGCGAATACGACTCGTTCCTGGGGGATCCGTTCGTGGCCTTCGGTCTGCACGCGGAAGCGAATCAACCCCGCGGACACAGCCATCGACCTCCGGATTGGGACACCCAGATCCTTGAGCCCGATCTGCCCGTGGTCAACGTGGACTGGTGGTCGGCCTACGCCTTCGCGTCCTGGGCGGGAGGCCGGCTACCCACCGCCGAGGAGTGGGAGAGCGCCGCGTCCGGGCACGGGCGGCGGGTCTATCCCTGGGGCAACGACTGGCGCGCGGCGGTGAACACGGCGCCGGCGGACCAGGTGCAAAGACGCCTGCGCGTGGTGGGGCAGGACGACTACGACGCGACGCCGGAGGGTCTCTTGGCCCTGGGCGGCAACGTCTCGGAGTGGACCCGCAGCGTATCGGGTGCCTCCGGCAGGTATTCGGTGGTCGTCAAGGGCGGCAACTACCTGCTGCCAATCGGCGAGACCGCGCGCATGGACTTCAGCAACCACGTCTCGCCGAACCACCGCTCGCCGACCTTGGGGTTCCGGGTCGCATTCGACCGGGCGCGGTGACCGATCTCGGTTTGAACAGCAGTACCGTCGAAGGCGTGGCGCCCAACTGAGGGTAGTCACTCCACCGTTTGACGGGAGAGGGTCAGACGCTGCATTAGCTCGTCACTCGTGGTGCAGTCGACAATGGCGTCGCCCACCGCCGCGAACCCCTCGCTGTCGTCGATGTCCGCGAGCATCGCCGCAACGCTGTCGGCGACTGCGTTGCCAAAGCGCCGCTCCGCCATACGGCGCAGAAGGGCCCTCTCTTCGATCAGTGCCTGCTCGCGCCCTCGGGCTATGCCCTGCTCGATACCCTGCTCGAGGCCCTGCTCGAGGCCCTGTTCGAGGCCCTGTTCGAGGCCCTGTTCGAGGCCCTGTTCGAGGCCCTGTTCGAGGCCCCGAGCCATGCCCCGCTCGTTGGCTTGCCGTTCAAGTTCGTCGTACCACTTCTGAAGCCTCTCGTTAACGCTTTCCAACAGGGTCATTTTCTGCTCCGTCAACATTGCCGTGCGCCACCGTCCCTGTGCCAATGGCTGAAGTGGTCGCAGGCTTACTATCCAATCCCGAAACGCCCGCCTGATCTCTGCGTCGATGGGATCGACGAGCAGAGTGGCCAGTGCGGCCACAGCACGGTCGAGCGCTTCGCCTTCGCTTGTTTCCAGAGCAATCAGCGCCGACACAAGGTTGTCATCGGGCAAATCGTGTGGCGAAAAATGCCACTCGTCAAGAGCCAAGTAGGACATCCTGGGTTGGTAATCCTCCATTTCGCGCCCGGGCAACATCATCTCCGTCACCGACAACGGCGCGGTCCAACGTTTCCGGCCCCGGTGGATTACCACCGGGATGACACGCGGAAGTCTGGCGTCTGAGACCCCTCTTTGGCGTTGCCGTAGGAGTTCCTGCATCAGAAGACCCGCATAGACCAGCATTCTCACCGGCATTGTGGCGTCGACCTCCGACTGGAACTCGAGCAGAAGCACCGCGTACGCTCCCGGCGGGTGATCCGTGTCTTCGCGGTAAGGAACCTTCCAGACCCTGTCGCCGTAGCGCTTGTGCCAACTGTCACTGACGTAGGCGGTAGGCAGCAATTCCAGCCGTTCGAGATCTAGGCCGTCGGTCCACGGTGTCGGCAAGAATCCTCGCACCAGATCGCGCACCATCCGGGGGAACGCGAAGACGATCTTGTAGAACTCGTCCATGCCCGCCGAGACTAGTCGGGTCGTGGCGCGAAAGATGCAGGAAGGATGCGACGCGCCGTGTAAGAAATAGCTCACAAGGCGGGGTGCCCGGTAAGCGTTTCGCGGCGCGTCGTGGGTTATTCTTCGCGCTCAACCATTGGAGGCAGTAATGTTCGACCTAACCGGAAAAGTGGCGCTCGTGACCGGCGGCAACGGAGGCATCGGCTTGGGCTTTGCGGAGGGCTTGGCGGAACACGGGGCCGGCGTCTGCATCTGGGGCACGAACGAGGACAAGAACGCGGCGGCGAGGGAGACCCTCGAACAGTACGGCGGCCGTGTCGCGGCGCTGCGCTGCGACGTCAGCGACGAAATCCAGGTCGTCGACGCGTTCTCGGAGACACTGGCCATCTTCGGCAACGTGGACTCGTGTTTCGCCAACGCCGGCGTCGGCGGTGGCGGGGCCCAATTCGACGCCATGACCATCGAGGACTGGCACCGGGTGTTCAAGGTGAACATGGACGGCGTCATGTTCACGTTCCGGGAAGCCGTGAAGCACATGCGCAAGTCGGGTCGCGGCGGCTCGCTGGTGGTGACCAGCAGCGGTACCGCGCGCTTCGGGGCGGCCGGCAGCGAGCACTACTCGGCCACCAAGGCGGGCGTGATCGCCCTGATCCAGTCGCTGGCCGTCGGCCAGGCCCGCTACGGCATCCGGGCCAATGCGATCATCCCGGGGTGGATCGAAACCGCGATGACCGAACGGGCGTTCCAGACCGAGGCGTTCCAGACCCGCGTCATCAAGCGCATTCCCCAACGACGCTGGGGCCAACCGGAGGACTTCAAGGGTATCGCCGTGTACTTCGCCAGCGACGAGAGCAGCTACCACACCGGCGACACCATCGCCATCGACGGCGGCGCGTTTCGCACTTCTAGCGGTCAACTAGGACATCAATCCGATTGCGGTGAGGAGTTGCCGCAATTCGGAGTCGTATCTGGCGGTCCGGCGTAGATCATCGACCGAAAACCGCTTGCTTAGCTGACTCGAACTGGGCGGCTTTTCGTAGCTTGGCCAGACTCGCTTGAGTTCGCGCTCGGCTTCGTGGGCCGAGACCACCCGCTGCTCGTTGTTCGGATGCAATCTGAGTAGAACGCCCTCCAGATTTGGAGTCTGGAGCACGACCCCAATGCCGGACTGGCGCGCGAATGCTCGCGCGTCACGACCATTCCGACAGTCCTCGTCGATGCGGTCTTCATCGAGCAGGACCAACTTCGTTTCGACTTCGGCGGCGAACTGCTGTCGTTTCAGAAACCGAGCCATGTCGCTTACGACGGACAAGGAGTCGCCGCCGCTTCCCTCCCAAGATCTCAAATGAACGTCGAGCGCCGCGTCGGTGCAGCATTGCTGGAGGAAGCGTGCGAATGCCCTCTCGCTCTGACCCTCCCCGCCAACGAAACTACGCGCCTACGCGCAAAAACCCGACCGCGACGTGCCCTCCGACTGCGAGGCATTGTTCAGCCCAAGCTGGGGATGCCGCCAATCGCACCTGCACGATACTTGGGGTACAGACGGGCGTCCCGACGCAGTCCCTCGACGTCTTGGGCGCCATGTACCTTCGTGCTGCCGGAAGGATCCTTTTCGACGATGAACAGTTCCTCCTTCTCGCGATCATCGAGTAGGCCAACGTTGTGAGTCGTTAGGAACAGTTGAGCGCCCCTCGGATTGCGTTCGCGAGATCGGAACCAACCGATCAACTGGTTGGCGAGGTCGACGTGGAGGTCGCCGTCGACTTCGTCAAGGACAGCGAGCCCGGCGGTGTCTAAGGCCAACCCGATCTGGGGAAGCAGGTGTAGGAGCCTTTGGGTCCCGTGCGACTCAAGACCCAGGGGTATCGGTGTATCCACTCCCTTGTGTTCGAACCAGAAGGTTCGTCCGGCATTGCCGTCCCTTACCTCCATACCCCGAATGCCAAGGTCGGCACATTGGATCTCTCTGCCGACACGACGGATCAGCTCGGGAGCCACCTCAGACATGCTCCCCAACACGGTTTCATTGAGGCTTCCCCTTGGGTCAAGGTTGGTCGAATGCAGGTAGCTTTGAAACCGCTCGGCTATTCTGCCTGCAAGCTCAACGTTGAGTTCGTTGAGGGTAGAGATCGCCGAAGAATCGGGGCGGACAGCCTTGAGGCGATCATCCTGGGCCCGCAACCCAAATTCGGGAGCGGTATAGATCGACGTTGGAGCCGAAGCCCGGTCGAGGAGCCTTCGCGGACGACCCCTTGGAAAGTGAAACAGCTTCTCGGACCGTACCGAAACAGACCGGTCGGCAAGATTCTCGAACCCATTGGCTGCGCTGACCCCATGATCGATCTCCACGATGTACCGAAACACTTGGGGAGCATCGCCGGGGGCAAGCCAGTCTTCCTCCGTCACGAGGCAGAACCGAGTCGGCATCCGCCGGGTCTTCTCCGACATAAACGGGATCACCGACTCGATGGGTGTGCTGTCGCCCAAGCGCGCCGATGCGATCTGTAGAACCCTGATCAATGCCGTCAGCAACGTCGTCTTGCCCGATCCGTTCGGTCCCACCAGCACGATCGCGGCGGGAAGGCGCAACGACGGTCTTGCGGCGCTGCGCCGGAAGCAGCTGAGGTCCGGTGCCGTCCCCCGAATACGTAGATCTACGACCGCCTCTTCTCGAATGGAGAAGAAATTGGACACCGCGAATTCGTGAATCATTTGGCAATATCAACGATTTTGCGTTGATTATTGGAAATAATATGCCATTTCGTTGTTCGACGCAAGGGTTACTGGATCATTGCGGGTCGAGACGTGTCGGGAAGGGCCAGCAACGCAAAGCAACAACCCATGATGGTGTTCCGGCAGGGATCACGCCCGGCGATCCCGCCCCGCCACGATCATCGTCAGCGCCGGCACCACGAACAGGATCATGACGCTGGCGAAGAGGATGCCGGTGGCGAGGCTGACGGCCATCGGGATGAGGAACTGTGCCTGGGTGTCGGTCTCGAACAGCATCGGCGTCAGGCCCAGCGCCGTGGTCGCCGTGGTCAGGAAAATCGCCCGGAAACGGTGCCGGACCGCCTCGACGATGGCTTCGGGGGGTGGCAAGCCCGAGGCCAGGCGGATCTTGTTGTAGCGGTCGATCATCACCAGCGAGTCGTTCACCACGACGCCGCTCAACGCGACCATGCCGAACATCGAGATGAACGACAGGTCGTGCCCCAGGATGAAGTGGCCAATGACGGCACCCGACGCGCCCAGCGGCACCCCGGCCAGGATGATAAGCGGCTCGGTGTAGCTGCGCAGCTTGGAGGCGAGCAGGACGAAGATCACCAGCAGCGCGACGATGGCGAGGTCGCCGAGCGCCGCCATATCCTGCGCCTGCTCCCGCCCGAATCCCGATTGGATGACCACGAGACCCGGGTAGCCCTCGCGGAGGGCCGGCATCAACTCGTCCCGGACGATGGCGTCGGCTTGGCTGGTCGTGATGATGTTCGTGTCGACGCGACCGCGCGCCTTGACCACCCGCAGTCCGTCGACGCGGTCGATGGACGAGAAGTCCCGGGACTCCACCAGCCTCGCCACCGCCGACAGCGGTGCCTCCGTCCCGTCGGCCAGGCGGATGCGGACGTTGTAGAGGTCCCGGGTGCTGCGCCGCTGATCCTCCGGGTTCTTGACCATGACCTTGATCTCCTGGCGGCCCCGCTGGATGCGCTGCACCTCGTTGCCCCAGAACGCGCCCCGGAGTTGCCGCGCGATGTCGGCCGGCGTCAGACCGGCGGCTTCGCCGGCGGCGGTGAGTTCGATGTCGTATTGGCGTTTGCCCTCGTTGGCGGTGTCGTCGATCTCGACCATGCCGGGGATGGCGCGGTAGCCGCGCTTCATCTCCTCCACGGCTTCGAGGAGCATGTCGTCGTCCGGGTGCGCGAGTTCGTACTCGATCGACACCTCGTCGGAGAAGAACGCCGACGAGAACGACAGCCGTTCGGCGCCGGCGACCTCGCCGACCTTGGCCCGCCAGATCCGTTCGAGTTCCTGGGCCGACTGGGTGCGGGAGATCTTGAGCTGGACCTGCACCATGGCGAGGTTGCTTGAGATGTCCATGCCGCCAACGGCCATGGGCCCGGTGGATTCCCGGGCGCGGCCGCCCACCGTGACGCTGACTGCGCGGAACGGCGAATCGTCGACCTCGGCGTTGGTGGCGTGCGCCGCCCGGGCGATGTGGTCGGCGGCCGCGCGGGTGACCTCGAACGGCGTGCCGACCGGGAACTCCACGTCGGCAGTGATGAGGTCCGGTTCCAGGTTCGGCATGAAGTTGAACCGCACGATCCCGGTACCGACCAAGGTCACGGCGACTAGGATCAACGCCACGCCGCCGAGCAAAGTGAGGTAGCGGTGCCGGACAGCCGTGGCCACGGCGGGTACCAAAGTGTCGTCCCGGAAGCGCTTCACCCCCCTGGCGACCCAATCCTGGAACGCGTCGAGGGGCCAGCGACTCCAGCGACCGCCGTGGGATAGGTGCGCCGGGAGGATGTAGAACACCTCGATGAGCGACATCGACAGCACGGTGATCACGACGACGGCGACCTCCCCGAGGATCTGCCCGAACAGGCCGGTGACGAACATCAGCGGCGCGAACGCGGCCATGGTCGTCAGGACGCCGATCAGCACGGGCCCCTGAACCCCGTGGGCGCCCGCGACCGCTGCGGCGGGGCCCGCGAGGTGGCCGGCCTCCTGTTCGGCGACGATGTTCTCGCCCACCACCACGGCGTCGTCCACCACGATGCCGAGCACCATGATGAGCGCGAACAGCGACACCATGTTGATGTTGACGGCGAGGAAGTCGAACAGGAGGAACGCGCCAAGGAAGGAAATGGGGACACCCATGGCGACCCACATGGCGAGACGCAGGTCGAGCATGACGACGAGGAACAGGAACACCAGCGCGAACCCCAGCACCCCGTTGCGCACCAGCAGGTTCAGGCGGGCGGCGAGGATGGCCGTCTGGTCTTCCCAGATCGCGACGTCGATGCCTGGCGGCGGCCGGTAGGTCGAGAGCAGGTCCTTGATCGCGTCCGCGATCACCAGTACGTCTTCGGCCTCGGACTTCTGGACCCGTATGAAGACGCTCTGCCGGCCGTTGTATTCGTTCACAAGATCCACGTCGGCGAAGCCGTCGCGTACCTTGGCGACGTCGCCGAGACGCAGGATGGTGCCGTCAGGCCGCGCCCGCAGGACGATGTCCTCGAATTCCTCGCCGCGCTCGCGCTTGAGGTTGGTGCGCAGCAGCACATCGCCCGCATCGGTGCGCAGTTCGCCCGAGGACAGGTTGAGGGACGAGCGGCGAATGGCCGCGGCCACGTGGTCGATGGTCAGGCCGTAGCGCCTGAGATCCTGCTCCCGCACCTCGATGGCGATCTCGTAGTCCCGGGCACCGGACAGGGACACCAGCGAAACCGCGGGCAGCGAGAGGAGCGCTTCCTCGAGGTCCTCGGCGCCGAGGCGCAGTTCCGCCTCGGACAGTTCGGAGGACACGACCAGCGTCATGACGTCGCTGACGGTCTCGGCGGCCACGACCTCCGCCTGCTCGGCTTCTTCGGGAGGAAAGTCGGCCAGCCGGTCTACCGCCGCTTCCACGTCGTCCCTAACCTTCTTCGAATCGACGAAGTCCTTCAGCTCGATGGTGACGGTACCGACGTTTTCGGCAGCCTTGGACGTCACCCGGTCGACCCCGTCGATGCCGGACACCGCCTCCTCGACACGACGGGTAATGCCTTCCTCGACTTCGGTGGGAGTCGCGCCCGGATAGGCCACGGTCACCATGACGATCCCCGGCGCGACGCTGGGGAAGATCTGGGCGGTCAGCCGCATTCCGGCAAGCAGGCCGCCCACCAGCATCAGCGTCATGATGAGGTTGGCCGCCACCGGGTTGTTGGCGAAGTACTGGACGAAGCCCCGGTCCGGGACGGCGGTTGGAACCGCCGGTGGCGGCAGTGCGGTCTCGCTCACGGAGTCGCGGCAGCCGTGCCCGGGTCGGCGATCTGCACGGCCTGTCCTTCTTGGGCACCCGGTACCGCGCCGAGCACGATGCCGTCCTCCGGGTCGAAGGCCGGCGTGATCCAGCCGTCGGCGGTGCGGCCTAGGGTCGGGGTCGACACCGCTCGCAATTCGCCGTCCGCGACGATCCAGACGCGGTCATTGGCCTGTTCCGCGGCATCCGGAAGCAGGAACGTATCGGCGAACACCGGACCGTCGATCTCGACGTCCACGAAAGTGCCCGGAACCGGCGGTTCGGCGGTCACCTTGAGATACAGCGTTGCGAACCGTGTGCGGCTGTCGAGTTCGGCGGACACCTTCTCGACGACGGCATCGAAGGTGCGGTACGGATCGCTGATCCGGGCACGCCGGCCGACGGCAGGGCCTAGACGTTTCAGGTTGTCCGCGGAAACGGGTGCCACGATTTCGATGGCGTCGTCGGCGAAGACCTCCCCGAAGGACTGTCCGCGGGTCAGCAGTTGGCCGACTTCCGCGCTCGTCCGGGTGACCGTGCCGTCGAAGGGCAGCAAAAACACGGTGCGTTCCAGATCGAGGGCCGCCACGCGCTGGCGGGCCCGGGTTGCGGCCAACCGCGCCTCGGCCTGGGCGATCTGGGGAACCCGGGCGACAAGGGCGGGAACTTCCTCGCCCGGATGCAGCAGGTCGTAGTTGGCCCGCGCGGCATCGCTTTTGGCCTGTTCGAGCTTGAGGTCCGACTCCGCCGTGGCGACGTCGGCCTCGGCCGCCTCGACGGCCAGTTGGAAGTCTCGGGAATCGATGGCCAGCAGCTGCTCCCGGGCGCTAAACGTGCCGCCAACGCGCAATGACGGCGAGATGGACACGACCCGACCGGTCACCTGGGGGGTTAGCGCAACGCGATTGCGCACGTCGACGGAACCAGTCGCCGCCACGGTGAGCATGTTGGCACCGGCGACGGGATGGAAGACGTTGACCAGCGGTTTGGGATCCTCGCCGGCGCCGATCTGCAAGGCGGCGTCGTTGTTGTCCGGCGCCCGGGCGTACAGCAGGGCCAAGAGGACCAACGCGATGACCACGACGACCTGCGCGGTCCCTGCCCAGCGTCGTTTGGGCTTCACTGCCGCTGGCTCGCTTGAGTCCGACATGGGTGCTACTGCTCGAGTAAACGTCAGTCCGGCAGACCCAGGACCCGCTTGGCGATGATGTTGCGCTGGATCTCGGACGTGCCGCCCTCGATGGAGTTTGCCTTCGACCGCAGCCAACCCCGGGTCGAACCGCGTTCGGCGCCGGTGAAGCCATCGCCGGCCCACCCCAGGCCCTGGGTGCCGAGAATGGCCATCAAGAGGTCGTTCCGGCGCATGTTCTGCTCGGTGCCGTAGAGCTTGAACATGGACGACAGGAAACTCGGCGCTTGTGAACTCGTGGCCTCCTCGAAGGATCGGCGGATGGTCAGTTGGTAGGCGTCGTCGCCGATGCGCTGCTCGGTGACGGAGTCGCGGATGGCCGGATCGGCGATCTGCCCGTCCACCTCGCCCACGTACTCCTTCGCCCACTCGTCGATGGTCTTGGCCTTCTGCCGCGTGCCGCCGCGACCGCCGATGGAACTGCGTTCGTACTGCAGCAGGCGCTTGCCCACGGTCCAGCCGGTGCCCGGCCGACCGATCAGGTTGCGCTTAGGAACCCGCACGTCATCGAAGAAGGTCTGGCAGAACTCGGACGCGCCGCTGATGAGTTCGATGGGGGAGACGGTGACGCCGGGGGTCTCCATGTCGAGTACCAGGAACGAGATGCCCTCGTGCTTGGATGCGTCGAAGTCGGTGCGCACGAGGCAGAAGATCCAGTCCGCGCCCACCGCGCCGGACGTCCAGATCTTCGAGCCGTTGACGATGTAGTCGTCGCCGTCCTCGTCGGCGCGCATCATGAGGCCCGCGAGATCGGAACCCGCGCCGGGTTCGCTGTAGCCCTGGCACCAGCGGATCTCTCCCCGGGCGATGGGGGACAGGTGTTCCCGGCACTGCGCGTCGTTGCCGAATTCGATGATGGCGGGGCCGATCATGGTCAGCCCGTGGCCGGTCAATGCCGCCGGCGCGTTGATGCGCCGCATCTCCTCGTCGAGGATCATGTTCTCGGCGTTGGTGAGGCCGCCGCCGCCGTACTCCTTCGGCCAGGTGGGCGCCGTCCAGCCGCGCTCCGCCATCCGGTCCAGCCACAGCTTGGTGTCCGGATTGCCGTAGGTGGCCTTGCGGCCGCCCGCGGTATAGCCGCCGAGGCCGCGGCGCAGGCTGTCCGGACAGTTCGCCGCGAGCCATTCCCGCGCTTCAAGACGAAACTCCATCGATTCCTCCTGTCTTCTTTGAACGTCGGGGGACGTTGTCACTTGAGCAGACCTTGAATGCCGTCATGGTCGCTTCCACTTTTCGGTCTGAAGTGCGTCTCGCTTGGTCAGAACGGGAACCCGCCGCTCGATCGCTCCATCGCGCGTTCCCAGCTTGATACCCGGCGGCTCTCGACGCTGACGCCGTTGGCGGGGCAAAGGTTGACCACCGCGACGTGGCCGCCGTTGGCCCCGGCGAAGTGCGCGACCGGCGAGCCCGAATAGAACGCCGCGGTCTCGCCTTCGCTGTGGTCTGCCCAGACGTGGATGTGCCCGAGCGCGAGGTAGTCGAAGCCGGACGTGCGGATCTCTTCCCGGGTGATCGGCGACGAGCCCTGACTGACCCGGCGCTCGACCACCTGGCCGTGGGCCATGCCGATGTTCCAGTGCTGGTCGTGGCGTGCCGGGGCACCGGACAAGGGGTAGTTCTCGGGGGCGTGTTCGGCCATGGCCTTGCCCCATACCCGGGCGCCGATGTCGTCGAGGGTGACGCAGTCGCCGGCGTGGGACATCAGGCCATGCACGTGATCTCCCGCCGCATCGAAGTCGAAGCGGTTCCAGACCGAGCCCTCGTCGTGGACGTCGTGATTGCCGGGCAGCATGACCACCGGGCAGCGCAGTCGGGCGAACTGGGCGTATACGAAGTCTATGTTGGAGTCGTCGACCCGGTTGTTGTCGAACAGGTCGCCGGCGATCAACAGAAGATCGGCGTCAACGTCGCCGGTGGTGTCGACGACGCCGGCGAAAGCCCGTTCGGCACGGCTGCGGAATCCGTTGGTGGCCTGGTCTGTGTCGCGGCTGTCCAGGTGCACGTCGGAGGTATGCACGATGGTCAGGGATCGTTGCATGCGAACCTACTCGCCGACGGCATCCGCGAGCCGCTCGGCGGCATCGGCGAAGTCCTGCATGAAGTTGTAGACCACCGTGCGCGCGGAGACCGTCTCGTTCATCAAGCCAACGCCTTGACCGACGTAGTAGTTGACCAGTTGCCGTGCACCGGGGTGGTCGGACTGGGCGAGCTTGTTCGAGTTGTCCCACAGGTCGCCGGTGTCGATGTCGTGCCGGGCCAGGAGTTCGGCGATATAGCGCTTGTGCTCTTCGGGAATGCGGTCTTCGAGTTCCCGGGCGGTCAGCGCGTGTTCCTTGCTGTCCATGCTGGTCGGCACCAGGAGGTCGACGCCGTACGACTTGCCGCCGACCTGCTCGTCGATCCAGTTCAGTTCGATATCGAGGGTGGCGGGGGAGTGGCCGGCCGCGCCGAGCACGCCGAAGCCGCCGGCGTTGGTCACCGCCGCGATGACGTCGCGGCAGTGGCTGAACGCGAACAGCGGGAACTCGATGCCGAGTTCGTCGCAGAGCCTGGAATTCATGGCCTTCTCCCTGGGCACGCCCTCGCTGGGGCGAACCCGCACGAACCCGGCATTCTACCCCGTGCCGGTAACTCGTAGGGGCGGCCCTATCGCGCCCGTCAGGGCGCGCGGTCGCCCGCGAAGGTCACAGGCTCACCCGGGATGGGACACCACAAGGATGTCCCCTACGCAGCAGGCGGCGGCGCGACCAATGCGTCCAGACGCCGGCGCCTCCTCATGCGAAGGTTGGATGCCGCTTTCGGGCTCAAGCGGCTCGACGCCGTCGACGCCTTGCGGTCACCGGCCCTTGACGCTGGGCGTTAGAAGTGCCGCCGAACATACAACTTCTGCCAAGGCCACACAAATTCGCGTGTCGCGCGTGCTAGGGGCGGCAAACCGTGACGGAATGGTCTCGAGGATGTGCCAGGCCGGCGCACGACAGCGACTCGCCATCCGCCTTGTGCGAATTCGCCGCGACTTCGTGTGAATTTCGCCAGCCACTATACTGGCGTCCCTTCCACAGCGGATTCCCGAGCAATGAGCGAACGGTCCGGTCGCCCCGGCAAGCACGCCAACGACATCTACGGCGATCTCGACAATCCGGCCAGTGAGACCCGTCCTGCGACGCCGGCGGCCACCGTGGTCCTGCTGCGCGACACGGACGACGGTCCCGAAGTGCTGATGCTGCGCAAGAGCTCGAAGATCGCCTTCGGGGGCATGTGGGTCTTCCCCGGTGGCCGCATCGATCCGGAGGACTACCCCGCGGATGGCGACAAGGACGTGGCCGCGCGCAATGCTGCGGCGCGGGAGGCCCTGGAGGAGGCCGGGGTCACGCTCGATCCCGCCGCGTTCATCTGGTTCGCCCATTGGACGCCGCCGCCGAGCACCCCGGTCCGCTTCGCCACCTGGTTCTTCGCCGCCCGCGCCGGTGACGAGGCCATCGACATCGACGGCGGCGAGATCGAGGACCACCGCTGGATTCGTCCAGCGGATGCTCTCGCGAAGCATGCCGAAGGCGATATCGACCTGGTGCCGCCAACCTGGGTGACGCTCCATCACCTGTCCCTCTACCGGCCGGTCAGCGCACTGCTCAAGGAGTTGGACTCCCGCGACCCCCGCTTCTACGAGACCCGGGCGGTGAAGCGCGGGGATGGCGTGCGCGTCGCGTTGTGGGCGGGTGATGCAGGCTACGAGGACTGGGACGCCGACCGGGAGGGGCCCCGGCACCGGTTGGTGATGCCGGAACACGGTTTCGCGTTCGAGAACGACGTCGTCGACTACTGAGGAACGTCGCGCCGAGCCTACACGTCCGCGAATCACCCGCACACGGGATGTAAAACATTCTTGACACGTCAGATCGTGTCAAGTATTTTTTACACCATGTCAACTAAATAAGATTCGGGAGAGACACCATGGACACGTCCTTCGAGGAGAAGAGCGTCTGGATTCAACTCGTCGGTCTCGTCGTGGGGTTGGGCGCCTACCTTGTCGTCGCCGGCCTCATGCTGTCGAACGGTATCAGTGCCCTACCGGCCTTCGTGCCGGTCTTCGCGGTGGCGATCGTTCTCGTCGTGGCGATCAACATCGCAGGACACGTGGTCGCGACGATCGTCAGCCGGACGGACGAGGCTGACGAACGCGACCGGCTCATCGGGTGTGTCGCGGAGAGCCGGTCGTCGTGGATTCTGGGCGTCGGCGTCATTGGCGCGATCATGGCGTTGATCCTGTCGGTGGGCGGCGTCTGGGTGGCCCACCTTCTCCTCATCTCGCTGTTCGGCTCCGAGGTGGCGAAGGACGTGTTGCAGATCGTCTACTACCGCCGGGGGATCTGAACGTGGCTCAGTCGGGGACGAGCATCCGCAACCAGATCCGGACCCTGCGGTTCCACCACGGCGAGATGACCCAGCAGCAACTCGCCGACGAGGTCGGTGTCACCCGGCAGACGGTCAACGCGATCGAGGGCGGCAAGTACTCGCCGTCGCTCGAGGTCGCGTTCCGGATTGCCCACGTGTTCGGCAAGCCGCTCGAGGATGTGTTTCAGTTCGTAGCTGCGGCTAGGTGACGGGAACGTCCACGCCGCGTCACGGACGCGCGAGGAACAACGGGCCGTAGGGGACGGGCTTGTCCCGTCCCGTTGGTTCAGTCAGCGGCCTTCCACCGCCCGCCACCGTTTCATCCCGTTCGCTTGCGATGCTCCGCCGCCGGCTGGTAGACGGAGATTTCGGCGTCAGGGAACGGGAGCGCACGGTGCGCCGCCTCCGCCTGGGCTCTCCAGCGCTCCCACACCATCATGGCAGGGGATTGCTTTGAACCGTGCCTAGTACGCGCGCCACGCTGGGCTCGTATCGAATGGGCGGGCGTTGTCGGCGACAAACGCGAGTCGTGGAAATCAGCGGGAAGGTCAGGGACGCGGATTGGGGGATTGACAGCGGTGTAGCCTGTTGGCTACTTTGTGCAGATGCTCGAAGTCCGCAGGACGAAGGTCTTCGCGAGGTGGCTGGACGGTTTGAGGGACGTTCGCGCCCGGGCGCGCGTGCAGGTTCGCATCGAGCGGCTGGCGGCGGGCAACCCGGGCGACGTGAGGCCCGTGGGCGAAGGCGTCTCGGAACTGCGCATCGACTACGGTCCCGGGTACCGGGTGTACTACAAGAGGCAGGGCAGCACGGTCGTCGTACTGTTGGCAGGAGGCGACAAGCGCACCCAGAGTGACGACATCGAGACGGCCCTGCGGCTGGCTAGGAACCTCTAAGGAGGACGGCATGACCAAAACCGCTACCGCGCCCTACGACGTTGCCGAGCACCTTCGCACGCGCGAGGAGATGGCGGCGTACTTGGAGGCGTCCATCGAGGAGTCGGACGGCGATGCCGCGTTCGTAGCCAAGGCGCTGGGCGACATCGCCCGCGCTCGGGGTATGGCGCAGGTGGCGTCCGATGCGGGGTTGTCCCGCGAGAGCCTCTACAAAGCGCTCTCGGGAGAGCGCGTCCCGACGTTCGAGACCGTCCTAAGGGTGGTCGGCGCCCTGGGTCTGAAGCTGCGTGCCGAAGTGCTGGACCCGGACTTCGCCGGGAGTGCGGCGGCGCATCGCTGAGCGTTTCTCTAGCGCGCGCTGCAAGCAATCCCAAGCCCGTCAAGGGACGATTCGTCGGGTCCGACCAGGCCCCCCAACCTTCGGGATCGATGGAAATAAGGGACTACACGGATTCGGCTGACGACACGGAGATGAGCCGGGTTATCGCGGCCATCCAGTCCGGTCTGCGCGAGCACAATCGGTCCCGGCATGCGGACCCGAATGCGGGCCGGATCGTTCTGGCGGTGCACGGCGCGGGGCGGGAAGTCGTGGCCGGATTAATCTGCGATGTTGCCTATGGATGGCTGACGGTTGAGACCCTCTGGGTTGACGCGAATCATCGGGGCCAGCGACTGGGCAGCCGCCTACTCGCGGCCGGAGAACACCTGGGGAGGGATCGAGGATGTCATGGTGCACCTGACAACCTATAGCTTTCAGGCGCCGGATTTCTACGAACGCCATGGTTACGAGCGGTTTGGGGAACTCGACGACTACCCGGGGGATCAGTCCTTGGTGTTTCTGCGCAAGAGGCTCTGATGTTGGGGTAACGACCCTCGATGGATCCTCAAGGCGCGCCTACCGCAGGCGCTCGACCAGTGCCTCGACGTGGCGGTCCTCTGCGCCAAGGTCGTTCAACGCCACCGCAAGTTGGAAAATGTAGTCGCGGTTGCTGCCGCTCGGACCGTGCGAGCGAGCGATCTGCGCGACCATGACGTCGATGTCCGCTGGCCCGAGAAAGGCAGGATTGCCCGGTGGCGCGATGTAGGTCACGCCACTCACGGTGTCATCCCCGGGATGCGCTCCATTGGTCGCGGACAGCCGCATCGTCACCGGTACGCGCTCGTAGCCGTTCTTCTCACGGTGGTCGAGATGCTCGAACACCGCTTCGTCGACGCGGTAGGCGGCGCCGACGCACACCGCATCTGTGTCTTCGACGAGGGTCACCACGCGACCGGGCGCATCCGGCGTGCCGCGGTGGTCGTGGGAGCCCTGCCAGAAACGACGCGCCCAACCGCGAACGTCGGCACGCCGTCGTTCGTGGTGGGGAAAGTCGACCCGCCAGATCAGCGAGCCGTAGCCGAATACCCAGTGCTGCACAGTTCAATTTGCGTGCGGAACCCCATCATGGTACGACGACACAGGTACGCCGCTCCACGCCGGCAAGCAGGTAACCGTCGAGATCATGTCGAACCCCAAGGTACTCGCTAGGCTCCGCGCCAGTCTGCCAGCGGCCTCCGTGCTGACCGGCGAGCACGCCGTGCGCCCGTTCGAGACGGACGGCTTGACAGCCATCCGGGAGACCCCCTGGGTCGTTGTCCTGCCCGAGACGGTGGAACAGGTCCGCGCCGTTCTCGCCATCTGCCGCGAGCACCGCGTGCCCGTGGTGACGCGCGGTGCCGGCACGGGTCTGTCGGGCGGGGCGAGGCCGCTGAAGGACGGCGTGCTGCTCACCCTGACCAAGATGAGCCGCATCAAGGAGGTCGATCTCGATGCCTGCACGGCGACGTTGGAACCGGGTGTGACCAACCTCGCCATCAGCGAGGCGGTTCGCGAGCACGGTCTCTACTACGCGCCGGATCCGTCGTCCCAGCTTGCCTGCAGCATCGGCGGCAACGTGGCGGAAAACTCCGGAGGCGTGCACTGCCTGAAGTACGGGCTCACCGTGCACAACGTGATCGGACTCAAGGTCGAGACCTTCGAGGGCGACGAACTCGTCCTCGGCGGCAAGATTTTGGAGTCGCCGGGTCTCGATCTCCTGGCGATCATGATGGGCTCCGAGGGCATGCTCGGCGTGGTTACCGAAGTCACCGTGAAGCTGCTGCCGCTGCCGGTGGCCAAGACCGTTCTGCTCGGATCCTTCGGCGTCCTCGAAGACGCCGGCCGGGCCGTGGGTGCGATCATCGCCGAGGGCATCATCCCGGCGGGGCTCGAGATGATGGACAACCCGTCGATCCGGGCCGCGGAGGACTTCGCGGACGCCGGCTATCCCCGGGAAGCCGCAGCGATCCTGCTTTGCGAACTCGACGGCACGGCCGACGAAGTGGCCGCCGACGCGCGCCGCGTCCAAGCGGTGCTCACGTTCCACGGTGCGGATGTCCGCCTAGCGACGGATGCCGCTGACCAGGAACGCCTCTGGAAAGGACGCAAGGCCGCGTTCCCCGCGATGGGCCGTGTTGCGCCGGACTACTACTGCATGGACGGGACGATCCCCCGTGCCAAACTCGCCGAGGTGCTCAACGGAATCGGCGAGTTGTCGGAGGAATTCGGCCTGCGCGTTGCCAACGTGTTCCACGCCGGCGACGGCAACCTGCACCCGTTGATCCTGTTCGACGCCAATGTGCCGGGACAGTTGGAACGGGCCGAGGATCTCGGCGACCGGATCTTGAGGCTCTGCGTGGATGCCGGCGGCACGGTGACCGGTGAACACGGCGTGGGCGTCGAAAAACTGAACACCATGTGCGTTCAGTTCAACGACGAGGAACTCACCCAGTTCCATGCGCTGAAGGCCGCCTTCGATCCAGATGGACTCATGAACCCGGGAAAGGCCATTCCCACCTTGGCGCGGTGCTCGGAACTCGGTGGCATGCGGGTTCACCAAGGGCGTGTTCCGCACCCCGAACTGGAACGGTTCTAGTGTCACGTCACGATGCAATTGCAGGACATCGTAGGGGCGAGGCTTGTCCTCGCCCGTCGGAATTGCGCGTGGCCTCGGTCACACCGTACGAGAATGCGCCAGCATTCTCGATCGCGCCCACAGGGCGCCCGGGACGGGACAAGCCCGTCCCCTACGGTACATGCCTCGTCGGTCTGCGGCGAAGCCTCGCGGGCGTTAGAGACGCGTAGGTGGACGAAGCGGATCGCATCCAGCTCGCCGTGGCGGAGTGTCGCCGCTTGTCGTCGAGTCTCGCGATCGTCGGGCACGGCAGCAAGGCGCTGCTTGGGCCGCTCAAGGGTGAGGACACGCTGTCCACGCAGAGCCTGTCGGGGATCATCGACTACCGACCCGAAGAGCTGGTCGTAACCGCTTGGGCCGGCACGTCGCTCGGCGAACTGACCGAAGCCCTGGCGGAGAAGCGCCAGATGCTGCCCTTCGACCCGCCACGCTTCGACGCTGCCGGGACGCTCGGCGGCGCATTGGCGAGCGGCCTGTCCGGCCCGGCCCGGCCTTGGCGGGGCAGTGCCCGGGACGCCGTGCTGGGCGTCGAGATCGTCAACGGACGCGGCCAGCGGCTGCGTTTCGGTGGCAGCGTGATGAAGAACGTGGCGGGCTACGACGTCTCCCGGCTCATGGTCGGTGCCCGGGGCGTGCTTGGCGTCATTCTCTCGGCGAGCGTGCGGGTGCTACCCATGCCGGCGACCGAGGCAACGCTTGCCGTTAATTGCGACGCCAGGGAAGCCGGACGGCTGGTTCGCGACTGGGCACGCCGACCGCTTCCGATCACGGCCACGTGCTACTTCGCGAACACACTGCACCTGCGCCTTTCGGGCAGTGCCGCCAGCGTTGCCAGTGCGCGTTCGGCGTTGGGCCTCGGCGAATCCGGCGACCCGCTGTTGTGGGCCGCCGTGCGCGATCATGCACATCCGTTCTTCGCGGATTCCGCCGGCACAATCACCCGGGTGTCACTGCCGAGGGGGGCGCGATTCGAGGCCGCAGACGCGTTGATCGAGTGGGGCGGATGTCAAGCCTGGTCGCTTGACGGGTCGATCGAGCCGCCGCAAGGCGCTTTCGCGACGACGTACTCGCCGGGCCGGCAACCCTCGACCCGCCCGGAGGCCGCCGCTGCGACTGCCAAGGTGACGACGCGCCTGAAGGAGGCCTTCGATCCAAGCGGCGTACTCAACCCCGGTGTCGAGGTCTAGATGCGTACCGAGATTCCGGAAGCGACCCTCGCCACGGACCGGGGACAACGCGCCAACGCCATCTTGAGGAGCTGCGTGCATTGCGGCATGTGCAACGCGACCTGTCCGACCTACCAGGTGCGTGGCGATGAATTGGACGGGCCGCGCGGGCGCATCTACCTCATCAAGGGCCTGCTCGAATCGGGCGAAGCGAACGCCGTGGCGCGGACCCACCTCGACCGCTGCCTGACCTGCCGAGCCTGCGAGACCACCTGTCCCTCCGGGGTACGCTACGGGGAACTCGCCGAGATCGGTCGCGAGGTTCTCGAAGAGCAACGGCCGAGTCGGGGCCTCTTGCGCCTGCTTCTGCTTGGCATCGTGCCGAATCCGCGTCTGCTCGCTCCCCTTGTCGCCTTGGCACGGCCGTTTCGACGGCTGCTGCCGCCGCGCCTGCGGCGCCTGCTCACGCCGCCGCCGCGCCATCGGTCCTTGCTGCGGCGCGGCCGCGTGTTGCTCATGCAGGGCTGCGTGCAGCGCGTTGTAACGCCGGAAGTAAACGCTCACTTAGCCCGGCTGCTGGAAGCGCGGGACATGGCCCCGTTCGTCTCCGAGGCCGAGCAATGCTGCGGGGGCTTGGCCTTGCACTCCGGCAGGACGACGGCCGCACGCTCGCTCATGCGCCGCAACGTGGGGCAACTGGCAGCGGACGACGTCGATGTGGTCATCTCCACGGCCACCGGCTGCGGAGTGACCCTCAAGGACTACGGGCGGGTGCTGGGCGACGACGCGGCGATGCGGTTCGCGGCCAAGGTTCGAGACGTGTCGGAAGTGCTGGCCGACTTCGACTTCGCGAAGAACCCGGTCGATGGCCGGGAAGTCGAGACCGTGGCCTGGCATCCGCCGTGCACCTTGCAGCACGGTCAACGGCTAACGGGATTGGTGGAGAAGATCCTGACAGGGGCGGGCTATCGACTCGTGTCCGTCGCGGATCGGCATCTCTGCTGCGGATCGGCGGGATCCTACAGCCTGCTGCAGCCAGGCATGGCGTCCGAGCTCAAGGAACGCAAGGCCCGGGCGCTGACGCGGCACGGTCCTGATGTGATCGCGACCGCGAACATCGGCTGCCAAACGCACCTGGCGGATGCCGTGGGTGTGCCCGTCGTGCATTGGGTCGAACTGCTGCAATAGCGCGATGTAGGCGACGGCTCGGCTATTCCAAGCGCAACTCGACGGCTGGCCAGGTGGATAGGTTGGTCAAGTGTCCCGTGGGACTCTCCAGCAGGTTCATGACCATGACGTACCCGGCGGCTTCGCCCGCAACGAATATGCGCAGCTCCCACTTGCCGGTCCCGTCGCCCAAGGCACCGGCGAGACCCTCGCCATCTCCCGATTCAAGCGCTAGGGACGTAAGGGTTCGCGCGGTGCCCGCCGACAACGACAGCGTTGCCGGGCCGCGCTCCGCGCCCTCGTCGTCGACGCCGAAGATAGTGATCGCCGCATCCGACTCGCCCCGGTTGACGAGCCGAAGCGAGCTGACTTGGCGCGTGTTGCTCGCCGGATTGAAGAACGGCACGCGCCGTTCGTGCCGGCAATCTCGGAACGAGAAGGTACGCTCACTTCGTGCCGCGACCTGACCACCCTCCACTTCATCCGTGGCGCACGTGTCCCGAACGACAAGATCGTGCATGCTCGTCAGGAATCCGTCCGACGTGCGCACGTAGGCGGACACCGCGAGATCCAACGTGGTCTCGAACTCCAAACGCCACGGCCCTTCGGCGATGCCGGCGGCGCCTTCGAGCCCTTTTTCGGTATTGCCGGACTCCCAGTCGTCCGAGTTGAAATGCACGGTGTGGCCGACGGGCAACTGCAGGACGAGGGGACCGTACGACGCGCCCGCGTCGTCGTAACCCCGGATTCGTGCTGTTCCGGCCGTGCTGCCGAGGTTCGCCACCCGCACGAACCCCTGCTGTGTCGGATGCGACGCCGCAGGGAACATCGGCACGCTGAGGTCGGCGTCGGACGAAGGTCGACAGGTTGGTGAGGTGGTCGGTGGGACTCGACATGAGATTCATGACGTGAATCGCCGCATCGGCCGAGACCACGAGGCGCCACTTCCCTTCGCCGTCGCCGAGCGACCCGGTCAAGTCTGCCGCGCCGGACTCCAGTTCCGTCGCGTCCAGCGTCCTCGTCGAAAGCGCCGCCAGCGAGAATCGCACGGGGCCGGCGGCCACACCGCGGTCGTCGACCGCGTACACCGCCACGTCCGTGTCCTCCCCGCTTGGGTTCACCAGGCGCAGCATGCTTCGCTGCCTGGGGTTGGTTGCCGGGTTGAAGATCGGAACGAAGTGGCCGCCGGCAGCCCGCCCCGACGCCGTGACGGTACGTCCCCTCAGGTCGTCGAGCCGTTCGTCCGCCGGGTGCCACGGTGCCGTGTCGTGCATGCTGGTGACGAACCCGTCCGAGGTGCGGATGTAGGACAGGACGTCGTGGTCGGCGGAGGCGTAGACGTCCAGGCTGTCACCGGCCGCCAGGCTGATCGTCGAACGAAGACCCTTGCTCGGGTTGCCCGACACGAGGTCGTCGGAGTTGAAGTGCCGGGCATTCCGCGCGCCCAACAGCAGGCGGGACGGACCTCCGTCCTGCCCCGACGCGTAGATCCACGCCCTGTCGGAAGCGTCTTGTCTCGATTGGGGTTCTCCAACGACCGACGATACGACACGGACGAAGCCCTGCCGGAACCCGTCCGGCGCGGGAAAAAACGGCACGCGCCAGCCGCCGCCGGTTATGCTGACGCCTCGTTCCCGTATGGCGGCGATGTCGACGGTACGTGCGGTCGCATCGATCGGGTTGGCCCACAGACTCACGCTACGCAGGGACGCCGGTTCGCCAGCCAGCGGGCTGACATCGGCGACGGCGTTGCCGCCCAAGTCCAGGGACTCCAGGCTCGGCATGCGCGCTGCTAGTCCCACATCGACGATCTCGTTCACCGCGGCATCCAGGTCTCCAGGTGCCGCAGGCTCTCGACCGAGGCCAGGTCCGCGATCCGGTTGTTCGAGAGATCGAGCGTCCACAATTCCAAATCCGACAACGCGGACACATCCGTGATCTGGTTGTGCGACAGGTCAAGAAAGAGCGTAAAGGGGATGGCCGAAAGGGGCGAGACGTCCGCTATCCCGTTATCCGAAAGATGGAGCGAGCCCGAAAACAGGCCCGACAGCGAGGAAACGTCCGACATGCCGTTGCGTGAAAGATCGAGGGTAAGGAGAAGCCCGCCCCTTAGCGGTGACGCGTCCGAGATATCGTTGTCCGAAAGGTAGATTTCGAGCGCCGAGGTGCCCGACAGTGGTGCCTCATTCCGGTTTGCGACGAAAAACTTCATCGGCCAACCCGCCCGAAGGTCTCTCGTTTCCCCCACGACCCGCGATCGTAGCGCGGGATCAGTCGTTTGACGCGTTCCACCGGTTGCGGAGGCCCTCCGCGGATTCAGGGTCGCCCTGCGCTTCACGTGCATCGGCGATTACAAGCCAGGCCTCGCGTTCCTCCGCGCTGCCTGCTTTCAGAAACAGCAGCGCCTTGCGGGCACTCTGTTCGGCCATCGCCGCTTGACCGTTGCGCAAGTGGAGCGCGGCAAGCTGCAGCCAGAGTTCGCCGCGGCGCGGTTCGATGCGAATCGCCTGTTCGATGGTGGCGACGGCTTCGTTGGGCGAGCCGGCGGCTGCGTGGTCCCGCGCCTCGTCGACGAGTGCTCTCGTAATGGCCGTGGGAGGCTCGAGTGCGGGGTGTGGTGGCGGTGGCGGCTCCGCTGGTGCCTCGATGACGACAGGCTGCACGACGGGTGCCGGCGGTGGCGGGGGCGCGGGAGTCCGCACCGGAGGCGGTGGTGCCGGCAGCAACGAACAACCCGCGGCGATCAAGCCGATGGCGGTCGTGAACGCCAATCGGTTCACGGCGACCCTCGGGCGGCGTCCAGGGATTCCATGACCACGTCCCAGGCGCGTTCGGCGTCGATTTCGTAGGCTACGTTCGCATTCGCTTGGTCCCGCCGCCGGCTGACGCGCTGGTCGACGACGGTCATTCCCCGGGTCAGGGTTCCCGCCAGTTCAACGGCGACGGCGCGCGGTCGGGTCTGAAGGAGGTGGGGGTGGGTTATCGCCAGCACGGCGCAGGGGTCGTGCATGGCGGAAGCGCGGTGGCCGATGAAGGTTTCCATTCGATCGTGCAGGTAGTCGAAGATCTGCGCGGCGAACGTGGCCTTGGGCGTACCGGCGTCCCGAAGTCGCTCGGTAAGCGCATCGCTGGTCTGGAACTGGTGGGTTAGGTTGAGACCGCACATGGTGATCTCGGCACCCGACTCGAAGACCTTCGCCGCCGCTTCCGGATCGGCGAAGATGTTGAACTCGGCGACCCGTGTGGCGTTTCCGACATCCGTGCTGCCGCCCATGATCGATATGCCGGCGATGCGTTTCACCCAGGTCGGGTCCCGGTCAACGGCGTGTGCGAGGTTGGTCAGCGGCCCCACGGCAACCACCGTGATGTCCGGTTCCGCGACATCGAGCAGGTAGCCGACGGCGTCGTCGCCGGCGATGGTTCGTTGGTGGGCAAGTCGGTTCACGCCGCCCAGTCCGGACTCGCCGTGCACGGCCGCGGCGTGTATCGGTTCCCCCACCAAGGGCCTGGCGGCACCGCTCACCACCGGCGTGTCGACGTCGAGCAGGGCGGTCACCATCAGCGCGTTGGCCGTCGTCGCGGCAAGCGGCGCGTTGCCGCTGACCGAAGTGATGCCGACGACCTCGGCGTGCCGATGCGCCAGGATCAGCGCGATGGCATCGTCGTGGCCGGGATCGCAGTCGATGATGAGTCGCGTCATTTGTCACAGTCCGGTGCGGTGCCAACTCACCCTATCATGGCGCGTGGTTTTGGTGTGTTCATGGGGTCGTCATAGCGACTGACTACTCGCCGGCGGTCGAACGGCGCGTGCTGGCCTGGATGTGCGTGCTGATCGCCGTCAACCAACTCGGCTTCGGGGCCGTGATCCCGGTGCTGCCGCTGTATGCGAAGTCCTTCGACGTCTCGCAGACGGCGATCGGCGCGACGGTGGCCGTGTACGGTGTCGCGCGGGTTTTCCTCGGCCTCCCCACCGGCAAGGTCGCGGATATATTGGGACGGCGTGCGGCGCTCGCGGTCGGCGGCGTAGTGACAGTGCTCGGCAACCTCTGGTGCGCAGTGGCCGCGACCTACCTCGAACTGCTCGCGGCGCGCCTGGTGGCTGGCGCGGGTGCGGGAATCGTGCTCACCGCCGGACTGATCGTGCTCGCCGACATCGCATCGCCGGCGACCCGGGGGCGAACCCTGGCGATCTACCAGGGCGTCTTCCTGTTCGCGGTGGGCATCGGCCCGTTCCCGGGCGGCTTTCTCGCCGAGCGGTTCGGCCTGGAGGCGCCGTTCCTGGTGTACGCCATCATGGGTGCCGCAGTAACGGCCGTTGCTTGGTTCGGGGTTGCGGAGACACGTGGCGTGGGCGGTACACCTGCAAGCCGCGAGGCCCCGCTGCGTGACCAGGTCCGGGCTCTGCTTGGCAACATCGGGTTCCGCTTGGTCTGCTTCATCGGCTTGGTCGGTGCACTGGCGCGCACAGGCGGCCTGTTCAGCATCGTGCCGATCTTGGGGCGGGAGCGGCTTGCACTCTCGGCCACGGAGATCGGGTTCGGATTCGCCCTTGGCAGCGTGGTGGGGCTCCTGGTGACCTATCCGGCCGGCTACATGGCCGACCGGTTCGGCCGGAAGGCCGTGATCGTGCCCGCCACGGTGCTGATCGGCGTCTCGATGTTGGCATTCAGCCTTGCTGGCGATTATGCATGGTTCCTCGCCGCCTGCCTGATCTGGGGCGGCGCGATCACCGCATCAGGCGCGGCACCCGCGGCCTACGCGGCGGACGCCGCACCACAAGGCATGAACGCGGCGGCAATGGGCTCCTACCGCATGCTGAGCGATGTCGGCTACGTCGTCGGCCCGATCCTGTTGGGTTGGATGGGCGACGCGGGCGGCCTCGACCTGCCGCTCTGGGCTGCGGCGGGAAGTCTCTTCCTGATGGCGGGTTTGTTTGGTGTGTTCGCGTCTGAGACGGTACGGAAAGCACCGTAGTGGCACGGGCCAAGGATTCTGCGCCGCAGAAGCGGCACGAAGTGCCGCTGCCGGGCGCGGAGTCCTGGGGCGGTGGGGGCGGGGCCGGACCGCGAGTGCGCGCCCCTGCTGGCGCGGTCGAGCGTTCTGGCGGCGTTGTCCCGTCCTGGCGACCGAGTCGCTTCGGGCAACCGCAACGGTCCCCGGGTCCTACGGAATGTGGCCCTTGAAATCGCCGGGCTTTAGACGCACGCGGATTCTGGCGAATCTCCCACGCCACCCAGCGTCACTAGATGACACCCACGGGTGCTATTATCCCCTGCCTTGAGCCCGCTCTTCGCAGGCATAGTCGGCCCTGAAACGGCTTTGCATTCGAGGAGTAGCAGTGGAACGAGAGGGCAAACGCGTGACGAAGGGCGAAACGATTGCCGTGGTGGGTGTCGGCGTCGCTCTCTTGGGCGTAATGGTCGCGGGTTGGGCGGATACGCGGGCGGGATTTGCCGCGATGCGCGTAGAGATCGACGACCTCCGGACCGAGGTGAAGCAGGACATCGACGACCTCCGGACCGAGGTGAAGCAGGACATTGCCGACCTCCGGGCCGAGTTGAAGCAGGACATCGCCGACCTCCGGATCGAGTTGAAGCGGGACATTGCCGACGTTCGTGCGGAGTTGAAGGAGGACATCGCGGAGTTGCGCACAGACGTGCGACGGCTCGACGACCGTGTGGATGAGCTCAACGTGCGTTTGGTGGCCGTGGAGATACATACTGGCGCCGTCGCGCGGAAGACCGCTCAGGACGAGCTTCCCAATGGGGGCGACACCGGCTAACGCCTCGCGCTTCGCGGCAGATCGACGCGCGGTTGGGTCATGACCCCTGCCCTTGATCGTTTCCATCCCGAGATCCGGGACTGGTTCATGGACCGGTTCCGCACCCCGACGGATGTGCAGGAACAGAGCTGGCCGCGTATCGCCGCCGGCGAGCACCTGCTGATCACGGCGCCCACCGGTAGCGGTAAGACGCTGACGGCGTTCCTGTGGGCGATCGACGCGTTCGCGACGGGGCAGTCCGAACCGGATGCCACCCGGGTTCTCTACATCTCGCCCTTGAAAGCGCTCAACAACGACATTCGCGCCAACCTCGTCGTACCGATCGCCGAGATCCGCGAACGGTTCGCCGAGGCGGGTGCCGAGTTCCCCAACATCCGGGTGCAGACGCGTAGCGGGGACACCGAGCCGGGCGACCGGCAGCGGATGTTGCGCCGGCCTCCCGAGCTTCTCATCACGACGCCGGAGAGCTTGACGCTGCTCCTGACCACGGTACGCGGCCGGCAGGCTCTGTCCACGGTCGAGACCGTGATCACCGATGAGATCCATTCCGTCGTGGAGAACCGAAGGGGCGTGCAACTGATGACGGGGCTGGAACGCCTGGTCGAAGTGGCGGGCGAGTTCCAGCGGGTGGCTCTGTCGGCCACCGTGCGGCCCCTTGAAGCGGTGGCCGACTACGTGGGCGGACGCGATGCGGCAGGGGTCAGGCGACCGGTTGGCATCGTCGAGTCCAAAGCGCCTAAGGCCATCGACTTCCGTGTGCGTTTCCCGGAGGCCGCCCGGGTCGCTGCCGACAACGGGGAGAAGGTCTGGGAGCCGCTCTCCGACTCGTTCAAGGATGTCATCGACGCCAACCGCTCGACGCTGTTCTTCACCAATAGCCGCCGGATGGCCGAGAAGATCACGCTCAAGCTGAACGACGACACCGTCTCGCCGCTGGCCTACGCGCACCACGGATCACTATCCCGGGAGATCCGCACGGAAGTCGAGACGCGCCTGAAAGGCGGCGAGTTGAAGGCCATCGTCGCCACCAACTCGCTGGAAATGGGCATCGACATCGGCGACCTCGACGAGGTCGTGCTCATCCAGTCACCGCCGTCCATCGCCTCCGCCCTGCAGCGGGTGGGGCGGGCCGGGCACCGGGTCGGCGGCACCAGCCGGGGCACGCTGTTTCCCACCTTCGCGCAGGACTTCCTGGAGGCGGCGGTCATTGCCAGGGCGGTACGGGATCGTGACATCGAACCCTTGCGGCCACTTGCCAATCCGCTCGATGTCCTCGCACAGACGCTGGTGTCCTGCGCGGCCAACGAGGAATGGGAAACCGACAAGCTGTACGACGTGCTCACCCGCGCCGCGCCCTACGCGGAACTGCCCCGCGAGCAATTCGACCTAGTGATCGAAATGCTCGCCGGACGGTATGCCGGTACCCGGGTCCGCGATCTGAAGCCGCGCCTCGCCTTCGACCGCGTCCGCGACACCGTCAAGGCGCGCCAGGGCGCCGCATTCGCGCTCTATACGTCCGGGGGCACGATCCCCGACCGGGGCTACTACACCCTGCGCCATGCCGAGAACGGCGCGTCCATCGGCGAACTCGACGAGGAATTCGTCTGGGAGTCGAGCGTCGGGCAGACCTTCACCCTCGGCACCCAGAACTGGCTGATCCAGCGCATCACCCACAACGACGTGCTCGTCAAGCCGGCGCGGCCCAAGGCCACCGCGCCGCCGTTCTGGCGAGCCGAGGGCTTCAACCGGAGCGCCTACTTCTCCCAGCGCATCGCGGAGTTCCTGCGGGAGGCCAACGAAATGCTCGCGCGTCGGGACGAGGCGTCGCTCGAGACGGAGCTGTCCGACCTCGGCTTCGAAGGCATCGCCGCCGAGGAACTGATCGGCTTCCTGAAACGCCAGCGGGAAGCGACCGGTACCGATCTGCCGCATGCCGACCACCTGTTGGTCGAACACGTCATGAGCGGACCGGGCGGCTACACCGGGCCCGACCGGGAACGCCAGATCATCCTGCATACCATCTGGGGCGGCAGGGTGAACCGTCCCATTGCGCTGGCGCTCGAAGCGGCATGGCAGGAGCGCTTCCCGTATCGGGCGGAAGTGTTCGCCGACAACGACGCCATCGTCGTCCAGGTCAAGGACGAGGTGGACCCGGCGGTGCTCTTAAGCCTTGTAACGCCGGCCAATTTCGAAACGATGCTGCGCCGGTCCCTCGAAGGATCGGGCTTCTTCGGTGCGCGTTTCCGGGAGTGCGCCGGCCGGTCGCTGCTGTTGACCAAGCGTCGTTTCAATCAACGCATGCCGCTGTGGATGACCCGGCAGCAGGCCAAGAAGCTGATGAACGCCACCAAGGGGTTCGCGGACTTCCCGGTGATGCTGGAGACCTGGCGAACGTGCCTGAAGGACGAGTTCGATCTGGTCGCGGCCTTTGAAGCCCTCGAACGACTGGCCGCGGGCGAGCAGAACTGGTCCATGGCCACCGTCTCCGTGCCGAGCCCGTTCGCCGCGGGCATCGCGTTTGGCCAGGTGAGCCGATACATGTACGCCGACGACGCCCCGGAAGGCGACGGACGTTCGGCGTTGTCGGACGACCTGATCCGCCAGGCGGTATTCGACCAGTCGCTGCGGCCCGCCATCAGGCCCGAAGTCATCCGGGATTTCGAGTCCCGTGCCCAGCGGACCCGCCCTGGGTACGTGCCGGACGACGAGGACGAACTCGTCGAATGGGTCAAGGAACGTGTCGCGATCATCGAGACCGAGTGGTTCGAGGACATCGAGATACCGTCCGGAGTCCGGCGCATGAACGTTGGCGGTCGGACGTTCATCGTGCACCCGGAGATCGACTTGGGCGAGGATCCCGTCCGCCAGGCCGGCGAGATGCTGCAGTTCTACGGACCGAGAACGCCGGACGAGCTTCGGGCGCTTCTGCCGTTCGAGGACATCGAAACCATCCTGCGCGAGTTGACGGACGGCGAAGATCTCGTGCGCGGCACCCTCGTCGACGGATCGGATGCCGAATACGTCTGCGACGCCGACAACCTCGAGACCCTGATCCGCTTCCAGCGCGCCGCGGCCCGTCCGGGTTTCGAACCGCGACCGATAGCACATCTCGCGCCGTTCCTGGCCGATTGGCAGGGATTCGGCGCGGAGGACGCGGAGGAGCGCCTACTGGACCTTTGCGACCGGTTGCGGGGCTACGCGGCCCCGGTGGACTTCTGGCTGGACGAGGCGTTCGCGTCCCGGTTGCCAGGTGTTGCAGCTTCGAGTCTCGACGCTGCCGCGACCAACGGAGGTCTCGCCTGGCGGGGTGCCGGCACGGAGGTGGTCCGGATCGGCTTCGACGGCGACTTCGAGCTATTGGAAGACGGCCCGGATTCCGGACACGAGCACGCGGTGGCATCGTTCAAGGATCCACGGGCCCGCTACACGTTCCTGCAACTCTTCGACGAGTCCGGCCTCGATGCCGAGGCGTTCAATGCGGAGTTCTGGGATGCGGTCTGGGCGGGCCGAATCGCCGCCGACGGTTTTGCCGTGCTCGACGCCGCACGCTCGCGCGACTATGCGCTACACGGGATGCGGACTCGGGGGGCAGGAAACAGCCGGGAACCGATCCGGCGATCACGGTCGAGGGCCCGAGGCGTGGCCATGGGATGGCCCGGCACGTGGTATCGGCGCGAGGCACCCGGACCGGTGGCCGATGGAATCGAGAAGCTGGAACAAAGCAAGGAACGCTGCCGGCTGCTCCTCGACCGCTACGGCATCCTGACCCGCGAGCACGCCAACCGGGAAGGCGGACCGTTTCGCTGGTCGGCCGTGTTCCCGGCGCTTCGGCTGATGGAGCTGTCCGGCGAAGTGGTCGCGGGGTTGTTCTTCGAGGAAATGTCCGGGCCCCAGTTCGCACTGCCCGAGGCCGTCCGCCGTCTCGAACGACTCGTCAAGTCCCACGCAACGTTCTGGATCAGTGCCCACGACCCGGTGGCGCCCTGCGGACTCGGCCTCGCGCTCCCCGACCTGCCTCACCGGCGGGCCGGCAATCACCTCGGCTACTTCGAAGGAACCCTGGCCCTGGTCTCGGAGAATTTCGCCCGCCGGCTCACCATCCGGCTAGACCCGGACCACCCCGGTCTCGACAGCCTGCTGCCGAACCTGGCCGCCCTTTGTAGACGCCGCAGACGCCTGACGCCGGAGACCATCAACGGCGAGCCTGCTCGCGCGAGCCCGTACTTGGCGGCGCTGTCGCGGCATGTGGCGGTCGTCAAGGACCACAAGGGCGTCTATTTCGAGACCCGGGAATTGTGATTGGGCGCGCCGCGTAAGCGGGGAAGGTAGCGACCCACGTTTCGACAGTACTCCAGGTAGCTTTGGCCGTGGACGCTGCGTAGGTAGGGTTCTTCGACCTTCCTGACCTGGATCTCGAAGCCGATATAACTAAGTACGGCGCAGCAAACCATAAGGACGTGCGGCACGAGGATCGCGAATCCCATCCCCACCAGGAGCATGCCGGAGTAGATGGGGTTTCTCGACAGCTTGAACATGCCTTCGGTGACAAGCGGGTTCTTCTCCGAGGCATCCACCCCGATTCGCCACGCGTCGCCCATCTCGTACTGGGACCGCATGGTGATCGCCACCGCCAGCGCACACACCGCGACACCCGTGATCGCCCCTGCAGAACCGAGGTCGAGTTGCCCAGGAAGGTAGGAGATCGTGTCGAGGACCGTTAGCACTAGGACGCCTAACAAGCCGCACGCCTGGAGGCCGGTGGCTGCCAGTTCGGCAGCGGTGGAGCGTTGTTGGGCAAGGCGTAGGCCATGGTCGCCGGTGCGCCGGAGTTGCAGTCCGACCCTGAAGCCGAAGATGAGAACCGCGCAGACGATAAAGCAGATTAACGGCAGTTTCATGGCGTTGTGGCAAACGGTTTCGGGACGCCGCGAGGGCTTCCCCTACGGCGTAGAGGCGACCCTCACGCGCCCGTAGGGCGCGCGGTCGCCCGCAATGGGATTGAGATCATGGTTCGGGAGAAGGGACGGGACAAGCCCGTCCCCTACAGCGGTCCCCCGCCATCGCAGTAGATCTTTTCGCCGGTGAGATAGGTGTTGTTGTCGGACACGAGGAAGCGCACCACGTTGGCGACGTCTTCGGGCTGGCAGACCTTGCCGAACGGCATCGATGTGTCGAGAACACGCATGTTCGTGATTCCCGCCGTGGCCTTGACGAGTCGCCGACCCATTTCCGTTTCGACGAGGCCGGGCGCGACGATGTTGACCCGGATGCCGTGGGCGCGTTCCTCCTTGGAGAGCGTCACGGCGAGACTCTCCATTGCCGACTTGGCCATGTTGTAGGGTGCGCCGTTGGCTGCCAGTCCGCGGGTGGCCGTACTCGAGATCATGACGATGTCGCCCCGGTCGAGTTGACGCATTCCGGGCACGACGAGCTTTGCCAGGTAGTGTGATCCGAACGCGTGGGTGGCCACGACGCGGCGCAACTCCGCCGGGTCGGTGTCGACCACGGACAGTCCCCGGCTGGCGATGCCGGCGTTGTTGACCAGGATGCCCACGGGACCCAGCTCGTCCTCGACGAGGGCTGCCATTTCCGCGGTTCGATCGAAATCGTCGACCGGGGCGGCGTACATCCGGGCGGTTCCGCCTTCGGCCTCGATCGTCTCGACGGTGTCGCGTGCCGCGTCTTCGTCGCGCCGGTAGTTGATGGCGACGGCCGCCCCGTCGGCGGCAAGGGCGAGCGAGATGGCACGCCCGATTCCCCGGCCGCCGCCCGACACCAACGCGACACGTCCCTTGAGGGAGCCTTCAGCCGGGGAGCGCGAGGGGTTTGCCCCTCGCAAGAAAGAGCCCATGTCCTACTTGCCGCTAAAAGTCGGGTCGCGCTTTTCTAGGAAGGCCCGGACACCTTCGGCGTAGTCCCGGCTGCTCCCGGCCTCGGCCTGCAGACGTGCTTCGAGGTCGAGTTGCTGTTCGTAGGCGTGGTGCCACGTCGCCCAATAGGCGCGCCGGATCAGTGCCAGGGATGCAGGCCCGTTGGCCAGTTGTCGGGCGATCGCCATCGCGCCTTCCATCAGCGCCTCGTTGTCGTCGAAGAGCCGGTTGACGAGACCCCAGTCGTGGGCCTTCTCCGCAGGCAGGCGTTCGGCGAGCAGCGACAATTCGACGGCGCGCCCCCACCCGATCAGACGCGGCAGCATGAACGTGGCACCACCGTCCGGGACGAGCCCGATACGCGCGAACGCCTGCAGGAAGAACGCCGATTTCGAAGCGCAGACGATGTCGCCGAACACGGCGAAGCTCATGCCGACGCCGGCGGCCGCCCCGTTGACCGCCGTGACCACGGGCATGTCGAGGTCGCGCAAGGCGAAGAACAGGGGATGGTACGCGTTGCGCAGGGACGCGCCGGCGCCCCGCTTGGGGCGCTTCGTGTCCGAGAGATTCGCGCCCGCGCAGAAACCGCGTCCTTCGCCGGTGATGAGCAGGCAGCGCGCGCCGTTGTTCGGATCCTGGATCTCGCGCAATGCATCGTCGAGGCCCTCCAGCATGTCCGCGCCGACGGCGTTCATGACCTCGGGATGGTTGAAGCGAAGGACAGCGACGTTCTCGTCGAAGTCCAGGATGACTCGATTGAGTTCCAACCGCCCCCCTCAAGCAGTTCCCGCTAGGAACCTAACCTAACAGCCCGCCCGGCATCGCCGCAAGGCGAGGCCCGGCGGGGTGTTGGGGCGGCTTGGGCTGGGGCAGCATGCGTCGTCGCCAGGCGGCGCATGGTGTGGCGCTAACAGCCCGCCCGGCATTGCCGCAAGGCGAAGCCCGGTGCCGGGGGTTAGAATCGCCATCATGGAACTCGCCTCGACGGTACTCGACTTGGCGAATAGCGAGGACGCCGCATCCATCGCGCGCCTGTCTCGGGACGAGATCGAGCGGGGGTTGGACTGGCGATGGCGGCCCCCCGCGATCCGTCGCTTGATTGCCGCGCCGGAGGTGGCCGTGCTGTGCGCGCGCTGCCGGATCGCTTCGTCAAACCAGGACGTTGAACTGCTTGGCGGATTCGGCGTCATGGAGTTCGGCCTCGACCGTGCCCATCTCGTATTGCTGGCGGTCGAGCCGAGATTGCGACGCTGCGGTCTCGCTCGCCGCATGTTGCGCTGGCTGGAGAAATCCGCTCGTACGGCGGGCATCGGCGAGATCGACCTTGAAGTTCGAGCGGACAATACCGGAGCGCGGCAGTTCTACCTCGTCGAAGGTTTCAAGCGCGGGGAGTACCTGCCGGGGTACTACCAGGGTCGGGCAGCCGCCTACAGGATGAACAAAAAGCTCGGAAACGCGTAGGGGCGACCCTCATAAGCGCTAACCTGTTGGCATTTTCGAGCCTGGAACGGTTCAAACCCGTGTTCAAGGCATCTACTTGGCATACGAAATCACCCTAAAGCCGTCAAAATCGACGCAAGTTAGCGCTTATGGGGGCGACCCTATCGTGCCCGAAGGGCGCGCGGTCGCCCGTCCTCCGCTCCCGCGCTCCATCTGCGCAGCGGCGCGGG
>JAPPND010000042.1 GCA_028818795.1 Gammaproteobacteria bacterium
TTCGAGCGCATCCACCGCCCGGGCCAGGCCAAGGCCGGCGGCATCCGCCACGCTTGCGTATTGCTCTCGGACCAGGTCCGCCGCCTTCACCGACCACGGCATCAGTTCGCAGTCGAGGATCAGCCAGGACGTGTCCAGCTTCTCCCAGAGACCGCAGCGGTCCGCCGCAGCCCGAAGCCGGTCGAGCACCTGCTGCTCGAAACCAGCAAGTTGTCCGCCGAAGAACCGCCGGCCGGTCCGCGTATAGATGATGCCTGCCGCCCCGCCTTGTGCGCCGAAACGAGTCCGGGCGACGTCCGCGTCGCGGCAAACCACCGCAATGGCCCGGGAGCCCATGTGCTTCTCCTGGCAGACGACCTTCTCCACACCGTTGGTGCGGTAGTAGCCGAACGCCGACGCCGGGTGTTCCAACAGCTCGCCGGAATCCCTCGTCGCGCACGGCGACATCGTCGGCGGCAGGTAGATGAGCCAGTTCGGCTGGATCGCGAACCGACTCATCACTTCAAGCGCCGCTGCCGCGTTTTCCTCCCGGACGGTGATGTTTGGGACAAGCCGCGTATCGACGATGCGTTTGCCGAGGACATCGTCGATGGCGAGGATGTCTCCGGGCGCGTCGGCGGCGTCGGCATCGGGCACCAGTGGTCGGCCGGTCGCCGGGTAGTAGACCTTCCCCGCCGGTACGGAAACCAGTTCCCGTTCCGGATAGCGCAACGCGGTGAGCTTGCCGCCGAACACGCATCCCGTGTCGATGCAGATCGTCCCGTTCACCCACTCCGCCTCGGCCACCGGCGTGTGGCCGTAGACGATCATCGCCTCGCCGCGGTATTCGCTCGCCCAGTCGTAGCGCACGGGGAAGCCGAACTCGTCGGTCTCGCCGGTCGTTTCGCCGTAGAGCGCGAACTCCCGTACCGCCCCCGACGACCGGTTGAGCATTTCGTTCTTCATGCCCGCGTGCGCGACCGCCAGCTTGCCGTCGTCGAAGAGGTAGTGGCTGACCAGGCCGTCGATGAACTCCGCGACGCGATCGCGAAACGCCGCCGGTTCGGCCTCCAGTTGCGCGACGGTTCCGTCGAGACCGTGGGTCATCCTCACGCGCCTGCCGCGCAGGTGGCGGAGCAGCTTCGTCTCGTGGTTCCCGGGAATGCACAACGCCACTCCGTCGGCGACCGCGTCCATCGCCAGCCGCAGGCAATCCGCGACCTTGGGGCCCCGGTCGACCAGGTCACCCAGGAACACGAGCCTCCGCGCCTCGGGATGCGAGATCCCAAAGCTCTCCCCGTCCCTCCCCACGCGATAGCCGAGTTCGGCAAGCAAGGCTTCCAACTCGTCGCAGCAGCCGTGCACGTCGCCGATGATGTCGAACGGACCCGCATCGTCGCGCCGGTCCGTCCACAGGCGCTGACGTTCGACGACCACGGCGTCGGCGTCCGCTTCGGAACGGAACTGGAACCGATAGCGGAAGCCCTCGCGTCCGAGTCGCTTCAACGACCGACGCAGCAGTCGTACGTGGTTGTGTACCACCCGCGGTCCGAAGTCGCGGTCCGGCCGTCGGGCATTGCGGTCCTGGCAGACCCGCTCCGGCAGGTCGAACACGATGGCAACGGCAAAGGCGTGGAACTCGCGGGCCAGGCGAACGTACTTGGCGCGGTCTTCGGGACGGACGTTGGTCGCGTCCACGACGGTGAGACGCCGGGCGGCAAGACGCTTTCGAGCGATGAACTCGAGCAACTCGAAGGCATCCCTGGTAGCCGATTGATCGTTGGCGTCGTCGCTGACCAGCGCCCGGCAGGTGTCGGACGAGATCACCTCCGTGGGGGCGAAGTGCTTGCCAGCGAAAGTCGACTTGCCGGAACCCGACGCGCCGACGAGGACCACCAGGCAGTATTCGGGGATCTCTATGCGCATCGCCGGAAGCGCCCCATCTGGGTCGGTGCCCCGAGCGCCCCGTCCACGTCGCCGACTGACTCCAAGGCCACCGAGTAGCCATGCCTCGCGGCCACGGTGTCGGCCCAGGCCGCGAATTCCGAACGCGTCCATTCGAACCGATGGTCGGGATGCCGCAGGCCGCCTGCGGGAATACCCGGATACTTGACGTTGTACTCCCGGTTCGGCGTCGTGACGACCACCGTTTCCGGCTTGGCGAATTCGAACAGCACGCGTTCGAATGTCCCGAGACGTTCGGGCTCGAGATGCTCCAAGGCTTCGACCACGGCCAACGCGTCGAAACCCTCGATACGCCGGTCGCGATACGTCATCGTCCCCTGCAGCAGTTTGACCCGCCGCCGCTGCCGTTCCGGCATTCGATCCAGCCGAAGGCGGCGGCTGGCCGTTTCCAGCGCCCGGACCGAGACGTCCACCCCGACGACCTCTTGGAACTGCGGGTCTGCCAGGAGTTGCTCGATCAACCGCCCCTCCCCACACCCCAAGTCGATGATGCGCGTGGCATTGCTCTCCTTCAGTGCGCGTGCGACCGCCGCGACCCGGACATCCGACAACGCGACAAACGCCTCCCGACCTGGTCGGTCGTCGCCATCCGGGGAACCCGCGTCCGCGTCTTCCGCCAAGCGGGCCAACGCATCGTTCGCCAGGTTGTCCCGGTGCTTGAGGTACCGGCGCACGATGAGGTCTCGACGGGGGTGATCCTCCAGCCAGCCTTCCCCCCGGGCGATGAGCTTATCCACCTCGGCATCGCCCACCCAATAGTGTTTGCGACCGTCCAGCACCGGAACCAGCACATAGAGATGGGTCAGCACCTCCGCCAAGGGCTTGCGGCCAGACAGTGTGACGTTCCGGTAACTTTCGCTTGCGTCGTCGCCCGGCTCAAGGTCGACTTCATACCCCAGCGGTTCGAAGAGTTCCCGCACTTCGTCCGCGCTCCTGCAAGGAAGCGCCGCGATGCCGGCAACGAGCGGCAACGGCTTGGCGACGAGTTCCGGCCTGTCCCGGCAGCGCCCGCCCAAGGCGCTGCCGAACACGCGCGCGATGGCGACGCTCAGAAAGGACGATGCGACATAAGGCCGGTCGTTGACATAGTCGGTTGTCATCGAGCCGCGCCCGCGAACGAGGGCGACGGGATCGACATCGAGCAACAATGCCGCCGTGCAGCATTCCTCCGACGCCTGGGGGTAGAACACATGCGCCTTGCCAAACGACAAATCGAAAGCTTGCACCCGCGCGGGATTCTTGTGCAGGAGGTATCCCAAATCGGTGGCCGGGCTATGGGTCGTGGAGATCGTGAGCAGCACGGGTAGCAGTCGGACAGGCTGTTAAGCTGCACATGATGCAGCCCGCAGAGCGCCCCGTCGAACCCATCGTGCCTGCAACGAGGAGGGACGGCTGATGCGCCCCAGCAAGATCCTGGTTGCCGGCGGCGGGATCGGGGGACTCGCCGCCGCCCTGTGTCTCGCCAAACGAGGCCACGAGGTCAGGGTATTCGAGCAGGCCCGGGAGTTCGGCGAGGTCGGCGCCGGCATTCAACTATCGCCCAACTGCACCCGCGTACTGCACGATCTCGGACTGGAAGGACCGCTTCGCGCCACCGCTTTCGAGCCGCGGGCAATCCAGTTCAGGAACTGGCGAACGGGCCGGGTCATCGACCAGTCGGCCTTGGGCGAGGAGGCCGTACGACGCTTCGGGTTTCCCTACTACCACATGCACCGCGCCGACCTGTTGCGCGTACTGGTGGATGCGGCGCTCGCGAGCCCGAACATCGCCCTCCACCGCGACGCAGCCGTGCGACGTTTCGACCAACGCGATACGCAGGTGGTATTGACAGCCGGCACGGGCGATGCGGATGGAGACCTGCTCGTCGGTGCCGATGGTATCCACTCGGCGGTTCGCGCCGGACTCTGGGGCGATGACCGACCACGTTTCACCGGCTGTGTCGCGTGGCGGGCCCTGGTTCCCGCCGAGCGCCTTCCTTCCGGGGCGATTCGACCGATGGCAACGGCCTGGTGGGGCCCCGGCGGACACTTCGTTCACTACTTCGTCCGACGCGGCGAACTCGTCAACTGCGTTGGCGTGATCGAAAGGTCGGGCTGGGAAGTCGAGTCCTGGACAGAACGGGGAGACCATGCGGAGTTCGCCGCCGATTTTGACGACTGGCATGACGACATTCGACGCCTGATCGACAACGTGGACAGCGACACGCTGTTCAAATGGGCGTTGCACGATCGCGAACCGATGCGCCGCTGGGGCGAGGGACGGGTCACCCTGTTGGGAGACGCTTGCCACCCGACCCTGCCGTTCATGGCGCAAGGCGCGGCGATGGCCATCGAGGATGCCGCGGTCCTGGCGGGATGCCTGGCGGGCGACCGAGACGTGCCGTCTGCACTGCAACGCTACGAACACTTGCGCCGGGACCGAACGACGCGCGTCCAGCACGGATCCCGACGCAACGCCACGCTGTTCCACGTCGCCGGGTTCAAGGCGTGGCTGCGCAACCGGGCGACCGGACGTGTCGCACGGCGAACCACGAATGATCTGTACCGATACAACGCCCTCGAAGCGGTTCAGTCGCAAAGGAATGACTAGGTTGCCTTTGGCGTTGAGTCAGATGGACACCGGTGGTAGGGTGCGCGCCGAAACCGCCGACCGGAGAAGGCAATGAACAACTTGACGCCCCCGAGCAACGGGAACGTCTAGGGCCCGCTTCTCCGGTCTTCTTGAAGCCCCGATCGCGGGCCGTTCTCCTTCCATACCTACCCACGCACGATAGCAGTGCGTGGCATGGAGCACTCATGTCCAAGGAAAACGATCAGGGCACGCTCAACGAGGAGTTCGAGCGCCTTCGGGTGATCTCGGGCCGCATCGCCCGCGACCCCGGCGGCGTCGGAATGGACGTAGAAAACCTGCCCGACTTCTTCAACAACGTCGCCCACCTGTGGGACGCCAAATTCGCGGAGGGCTGTGCGCCGCTGCACCGCGCCACCGCAACGAGGGTCCCAAGAACCCGCGAGCGCGTCCGAATTCTCGACGTCGGCTGCGGCACCGGTCTGGAGCTCGAGTACATCCTCGAGCGTGCACCCAACGCACGGATCACGGCGATGGAACCAGGCCCTGCGGATGCTCGCCGAGCTCGAGCGGAAGTACGTCCATCAGATGCCGCAGATCGAGTTGCTGGAGGCATCCTGGGTGGATTGGCCGGCGGGCCTTGAAGGCTTTCACTACGTCGTCTCGATCCTGTGCGTGCATCACTTTCCGCCCGATACCAAGCGGGAGATCTATCGCTGTTTTGCGGTCTGCGCTGGATCCCAACGGCGCATACGTCGAGGGCGACCAGTGCGCCGGTCTCGTCGTCAACGAGGCGGAGACCTCCGTGCTGCGCCTATTCGAGGATTGGATCGCGGAGCTCCCCGGCGGATTACGAGGCGAGTGGAACTACGACGTCACGTTGTCCGCCGAGACGAACCAACGCCTGCTCCTGGAGGCCGGCTTCACCCGGTTCGAAGGACCCTGGCTAGTCGACGGCGACGCGGTCCTAGTGGCACGCTAGTTGGTACTTCACTAACGACCAACCAATCGGCGCGTCCGGCCCCAAGGGTATCGGATAGGAGTTGAGCTCATGTCATGTCCGTCCTTTGGAGATGAACGTGCCATTTCTTGCAGATCATGACAGCGTACAGAACGATGCGTCCAGTTGCTCCCTCTTCCTCCGCGAAAATTTGATCCTACCGACATTGGTGCTGTATACGCTCATTCCTTCGAGTATCCGTTTGCAGTCATTCTGCAACTTCCTATCGTTCGTGTATATGAGGTCTGCTTCGGATAGCTGAGCAAGCGCCACTATATGAGGATCGTCAGACTCGAAGACTCCTGATTTGACTAGGGACCCCTTTGCCTCGTCTACGCGATCATCCCCAATCGTCAGCACGTTCTTGTGATATTTGACGAGAGCCAACCATTTTCTGAACTCGGCTCCGCACTTCGCCAGTTCAACGCTCAGATGGCCGCCTAATACAAGCAGGAGCTTACCCTGTGAGACGTATTCTAGAAACTTGCGACCGGCCTCTGTCGCGTTCTGGCGAATAGAACTGCTGACGACATCCGCATCGATAATGACACACATTTGGATTAGGCTCTAGCTCCCTACACCGTCGTGATCCCGAGTTCTCTGTTGACCTCATCCATGAAGAAATCGCTGTAGCTCGGCGGCGAGGCTACGCTTCCGTCTGCGGAGATCTTCAGCGAGTGAATCTGGACATCCAAGTCAACGCGATCGAAATAAAGGATGGACACGTCATCGGGCGTCAACTTGGTCTTGTTGTCCCTGATGTCCATGCGAACGCGATTAATGAGATGGTCGCTGTGAGTCTCGACAAGGAGCTGATGTTCGCTTTCAGCCATTCGGCAATAGAAGGATCCCAACGCAGCCTGCGCTCTTGGATGAAGGTGAACCTCGGGTTGTTGGAGAAGCGACATCGGCAAAGCGTCAGGTCTGACGATCTCGGTGATGAGCGGAAGGACTTGACTCAAGCCATACCCCATGTCGGTTAGATTCCTCCACACGCCCGCTTTTCCGGGCGAGCCTTTCTTGACTTGGACTTGAAATGGCTGGCTAGCCAATTCGACAATGTTGATACTCAACTCGTCAAACAGTCCAGATTCCATTCCGAAGAGCTCGATTTTCTGTTTCATGTCCTCCCATCTGGGGCCGCCCTCGCGGTACATCTCGGCCAATTATGATGGCATATAGTCCCCTTCGGGATCTCTAGACGGGATTGATGGATCGTATGTTCGTTTCGGCTTGGATCTGACTGGGGCACTGGCAAACGGACCAGAATCTTCACTGATTGGGTATCCGGCGAAGCCTTGCCAACTTAAGACCTTCGTCAGATCCCCTCTCGGAGCCTTTCCCGTCCCCCAGGACCATTGGGGCATAAACCATCGGAAGTATCGAGTTGCCCCCGAACAGCCATCGCCGGTCGACCTTTTCAAACCACTTTTTCTCGCCCACTCGCATGTGGACGTTCAACCTGCCACCTAACCGCCTCTGTTCGACAATGACCTCGGACTCGGCGTCGTGCACGGTACGGGATACCGGCACGGGAGCGGTGCCTTGCTGACCGAACCGAACATCGAAACTGAATGGCAGTCCACCCATGTGCCGTGACGTCCCTGTGAATCCGGCCTGGAACGACCTACGAGTCCTCCCATTTGCCATCGTGTTGGCCATCTCTTCGAAACTCCCTAGGTCATAGGGAGGCTCTTTGAAGTTGGGAACCTTACTCTCGTAGGCGACCTGCCAAAGAGCACGAACCATCGCCATGAACGACGTCTTACCAGTGCTGTTCTCCCCTACAAGCAATGTCAGGGGCGCCAACTCGGCCACCTGTGGGCGGGAGAAACACCTGAATCCACTCACCCGAACCTGGTCCATTTTGACCCCCTATTGATGCGCACACTATCTTATAGGCCATCGGCGAGAAGGGCGTCAACGACGACATACGTCGCCCTCACGCCGCCTACTGACGTTTGGCGACCTGTACCTTGTGGAACTCCGGTTCGTCGTGATCGCTTGCGCGAACCTCTTCGAGACAGGCGACTCCGCTGACACCCGTTTCCCTAGAACGTGGCCGAACGCGCCAACCTGACGGGTTCCCGCCGCTCACCGTTTCTGTCAGTCGATTCTATTGTTCTTCGAACCCGTGAGTCTCGAAACCGAGCGTCCGGCAGTTTTCGTCAACTACGCGCTGCGTATCCGCTGACGCGCCGTCGGGGAACTCAGCCTCGATCTCGACCGTCACACGCACCTTCGCGCCAGGCAACGTCGTCAGGTTCTGGAGCACTTCCTCAGCCACGTCCCCCATGTCGCGGCCCGCTCGATCCGGATCGATCACCACCGTCCCAAAGAACCGCCGGGGCAGCTTGGGTTGGGACGGCGCGACTGGTGATGGTTCAGGTCCGACCACGCCCTCAGTGTCGTAGGTGCCGCGTTCCTCATTGGTGCTCGGCGGTGTGTCCGGTGGAGGTTGCGTAGCCGAGATCTGTTTGCGCGCGGCATCCGGCTTGACGAGGACGCTGGCTGCGTCCAGATGAATTGTTGCCGCGCCTCCGAGTGTAAGGCCCTCGTAGCGGCCTTCGCCCGAGACGCTGGTCGCGAATCCGAAATAGTCCCCACTTGCGACGCCGGCACGCACGGCTTCGACGAAAACGGCCTCGCCTAGAAGCCTTGGGAGATAGCAATAGGCGGAAAGCGCGTCCCACACCGCCTTGGCGGAGACGTGATTCCGTTCGCTCCAGAACCATCGGTCGAGTTCCATCTTCAGCAACGCCGGCGACCACTTCGGGATCATGGCGTCGTTGGCGCGCAGGCGGCGGGCGGCGCGAGCGATGATGGATGCATCGTCACCTTCAGCCTGGATCGCTTCCCATTCGAGATCGCCCACCTTGCCTTCTGACACGGTCTGGGTAGGCACCAGGAGCCAGCGCCACGCCTCGGCGAACCGGACGCCGACGTTTCGGTCGCTCGTTTCCTTGCCCTCCCTCGCCTCTCGGCGCTGGTTAGCGTCGAGGTTGAGCGCGTCCTTGTCGCGCTCCACGGATTGCCAGGCCAGGAATCGGCGAACCTCCTGCGCGAGTCCTTCCATCGCTTCGTCGTCGGCGGCTAGAAAAATCAGCATGTTGCGGTGCTGGCGCGGCGCGGACCCTCGGTTCTCGAGTATGTCGGCGGTCGCACTCAGTGCGGCGGTGTCTCGTGCTCCCCGCTTGTGGGTGGCGTTCGGGCGCAACACAACTAGGCGCATGCGCCGTTCGTCCGGCACGTCGGCGGATTCGGCCGGACAGACGTGGACCCCTTTGAAGTCGGCACGGCTGCGCCGTGCCGCCTCGCGCACGCGTCGCTCGATCTCGGTGTCGACATCCTCCTCCGGGAATTGCAGTGCCCGTTCCTCCACCGTCCGGCGTAGGTTCGGCCGCGTGTCGTACCAGTAACGGCGGTCTTTCCGGTAGAGGTAGGTGAGTCGGTCGGATAGCTGGGACAGGGCGTCATTGAACACAGACACCTGCTCTCCCGGCTGCACGGTCGCGAGCCGCACACGCACATCCTCAACGCCGCGTACCTGCTGTTGGACCACATGCGGGGCGCTGCCCATGAAGATTGCACGGGCAACGCGACGCGCTGCGACGGCTTGTCCAAAACGCGGGTTCTCACCGTCGACGTGCCATGGCCCGGAGTTTCGCCCGTCGATATCGCTCTCGACTACTGAAGTCCAACCCTCCGGCAGGTAGCGCGTGAGTTCCTCGCGGACGTTGACCGCGTCGAGACCGAGCGACCCCGGCATCACTAGAAGACCCGCGTCGCTGCGGGACCACAGATCGTGTATCACGGCGGCCATCAAACGGAGAACACCCCGAGTACGCTGGAACCGTTCGAGCGTCGACCAGTCGGCGTAGAGCCGATCGAAGAGTTCGGGGTGGATCGGATAGCACGCTTTCAGGCGTTCAAGATACCGCGCCTCGCGGCATTCGGAGGGAAACTCGCCAGCGCTGTCCCGATAGAGTCGACTGAAGGCCCGGCACACGTCGTCTCGCGCAGGTTCGTCGTCAAGGGGAAGGAAAAGCCGCCGGCGCACGACCTCGAAGCCTTCTTCGGAACCCACGGGTTTCCAAATCGCTTCCATGCGGCCGAACGTGTGCTCGATCCGTTCGAGCGTCGCCTGACCAGCCTCCCCGCCCACCTCGATGTCGGATTCGGGGATAGTGGCCACCAATACGGTATTCCGGCTCTTGCGCACAGCCTCGGTGACTTCCTGTACGAAGGTCTGAACGGCGTCGAACGTGCCCGCAGGCAGACCTTCCACGCCATGAATCTTGCGCGCGTAAGCCAACAACTCGTCGATCAAGATCAGGCAGGGCCCGCAGGCGTCGAAAAGCGAGCGCAACGACTCGGATCCGGGCGGCACGCCCCTGCGGTCGGCGCTCCGCACATGGTCGTAGAGCTTCCAATCTCCAGCCTGCTCAGCGAGTTGCGCGCCGATCTCGCCCCAGAGTGTCCGGATCACGAGCCGCTGGTTGGACGGTCGCCGCTCGCGGGCCGGATTGAGGGCCGTGCCGACAACCACCGCAACCCGAGCCGACGGAACCTCCTGAATGCCGGCCTCCTCCAGCAAAGATGCGACGTTCGGCAACCTATCTGGCGCGACGCGGCCACGGAGCAAGTGGTAGAGCGCGAGAAGCGAATGCGTCTTGCCGCCTCCAAAGGCCGTCTTCAGTTGAATCACCGGCTCGCCGCCTTGGCCACCGATGCGCCGGAGTGCGGCGACGAGCAAGCCCCGCATACCCTCCGTCAGGTACGTGCGTGCAAAGAACTCGACCGGATCTTGGTACTCCACCTCCGCCGTGCCCCGGGCAACCTGGGACAGGTCTGCTGCGAACTCGGCCTGCCGGTAGCGCCCGGCAGCGACGTCGGGATGCGGTCGGGCGACGTCGCGCCACGGGCGCAGACCCTGGCGCGGCACATCCGCCAGGACACCGCCTTGATCCGGTTTTTGTGGTCGCGCCTCGCGCTTCGTGTCCGAGTCGGTAGACGGCCCGGCGGTGCCGTAGCGCACGGTGCGCGCCAAGGTTCTCAGCCGCTCCGTGGCCTCCGCGTCCATCTGCTCCACGAGGCGCGTCATGGTGTCGAGTGCACGCCACGCGTCCTCGTCTGCCATGTCGACGAGGCCACTATGCGCCCACTTGTTGCGTGTGGCGATCAATTCCTTGATCCAGGTGCGGTGCTCGCGTCCGAGCTTGCGGCGGAACCACTCGTTCCACTGCACGTCGATCAGAATGAGGCATCGCGCCGCATCCAAGTGCGCGGTCAGCGTCTCGTCGTCACCTTTCGCGGGGAGATTCCGCTTCTGACTGTCGAACAGAACGCCAAGGACGCCCTCGGCCCACCAATCGTCGTCGAAACGGGAGCGCAGTTCGGAAGCGACGTAGGGAGCCAATACCCCCGTGAGTATTCGCAGGCCCTCGGTGACGTTCTGGTAGTTGGACATCATCGAGTCGTTGCTCCTGTCAGACCGGGAGTTGGGTTTGCTCGCCCTGCCGGAGTTCCGCCATAGTGGACTGGATCTGCGGCCAAGAGGTCGCGAGGACGTTGTAGGCCAGCGCCTCGCCGCTCCAGCCATTGCGCTCGGATACGGCATGGAGCCGATAGGCGAGACCTCTGGCTCTCTCGGCCCTAGCAACACCCATGGCTGCCGCAAGGCGTGCCGCCTCGATAGTGCCACCACCAGACTCCGCCGTCATCGCGCGAACAAGGTGCTGTACGCACTCCCAGTCGGCGATGCGGTGGTCGGTGGCGGGATCCCAATTCGTCTCCAACTCGTCCCGGCGCTTGAGGCGCACTTTGCCGCGACCCCCAACTAACACGCCTGCGCGGGCCAGCCCGTCGAACGAGGTGTTAGTCGCCGTGAACAGCACCTCCGCCTCGCCGTATGGCCGCTCGTCGATCCCGAACTGCTCGAACCACGCGACACAGAAACGAGTGTCGGCATCCATTTCACCCTCTGCGTGGGCGAGGGTCTCGTCGAGTACCCGGTGAATCTCGACAAGTGCTTGACGTACGGCCATTTCCGCACCATCCGCCTCCAGAACCTGCGCGTAGCGCGAGAAAACCGCCATGCCCGGACCGATCGCCGCTTGACGGAGGTCTACGGGGGCCGTGAACTCGTTTTGCAGTTGCCGGATTGCTGGGGGCAGCTCGCGCCTCAGCGCGGAGGTGAAGTCACGCCGCGTCACCATCCGGGCGTCGTCCGGTCGCGGACGGCACGCCAAGACGATCGACGACGCGAGTGCGTTCGTACCACCCGCGATCATTCGATTGCCTAGTTCGCTGCGCACCGGCCAAGTGCCGGTAATCGCGAAACCGCTGGCCACAAGACCGGACAGCATGGTCTCCCAGCCTGTCGACGAGGCGGTTGCAGTCCAATCTCCGCCCGATGTTTTTTCAGCCTGTTTGTACGCATAGAAGAGCGTCAAAGGATAGTCCGGCGACTGCGCCGTCCGCATGTTTGCGGTCGCTCGCCCCAGTCCCGCTTCGAAGAAACGGCGGGCTTCCTCCCGGTTTCCGCCGAAGCGGTAAGGTGTTGCGACCAGTTCACCCGTCTTCGGCGTCAGGAGCGTCCTGAACAGATCGGCATGGATCGAGTTGAGAGTCCGGCGCAACCATACGTAAAAGTAATCCGAGAGATCGGCGTAGCCTATGTTGTCGTAATACGGCGGATCAGTCGCGATGACTGAGCCCAGGACGTGCGAGCCGTCGGTTGCTGCATCTCGTTGTGTAACTCGGGCTCCTTGCCCCATCGAGGACGGCGATCCTTCGACACTCTCTGCTGTCCAAAGACACGCTCCTAGGAATGACCCGGTTCCAGTCAGCAACGGGTTCAGCTCAGCAAAATCCCATGTCATGGGGAGCGCTTGCCGAGATAGCGTGTTGCGAGTCGAATTCCTTTCTGTAAACCAAGTGCACAGCGAAGATCCTCGATCAGCCATCTTGTCCAACGAAAACGCCAGATATGTCGCCACTGCGTCCGCATACGCGTGCGCACCGCTACCGCCTTCGGCTAGCGGAACTTCGTCTTCTGGTCGCTCGCATTGAGCGCGGAGGCAATCGTCCCTTACGAGATTCCAGGCCTCACCGACGAGGTCGGAGAACGTAGTCAGCGCCACGAGCTGGCGTTCGGTGAAAAGATCGCCGAAATGACGCATTCCGTAGTCAGGCGGAGAAAACCACCGCGGGTTGGTTGGGAGTTTCTGCTCAGGGCGCCAAAGAGGTCTCGCAGCGTGCGCTGCACATTCCATATCCGCAGTGGGGCTGAGGTACAGCCGGCCGCGTTTGCCCTCCGCCACCACGGCCATGAGCCTCGAATCCATCCGTCCGGCCCTGCCTTCGGCCTTGATGTGACCGCTAGCCACAGGCGCACCGGACACGAGACATCTAAAGGTAGCGCCGCGGCCTCCCTTGGTGCCCATCCTCGCCTCTGACAGTTCTGCGGACGTGATCCCGCTCGACTTGACGACGAACCGGTACCCCGTACGTTCGACCACAGGAACGATGATCGCCTCCTTCCCCTTCTTCGACGAGACCACGAAGGATGTGACAAGCGGGACATGCGCACCGTTGGCTGCGGGGTTTGGGCTCGCCACGGTACGCGCCCACAGCCAAGCAACCACCGTTAGCTTGCGCCCTTCGTATGGTTTCAGATCCTCCCGTTCCCGCGCCATCTCATGCGTCACCTCCACTTTGGGGTATAGGTGTCCGATGCGCTTCACCGCCTCGTCGCGCATCCACTTGCCGTAGTAGCGAACGTCCTCCGCCAACCCGCCGGAACCGTGGTTCGTCCAAGTGCTGGCGATCGAGTCGCGCAAGTCTGGATTGACCGGAGGACGGCCCATGAAACGCGAAGGAAACTCCACAAGCGCCTTGGTAACGAGCACGGCGACCGGGTTGAGGTCTGAACCAAGGGCACGCAGCCCGAGCCGCTGTGCTTCTAACGGGATCGAACCGCCGCCGCAGAACGGATCGACCACAGGCGGTGCATTCGCCGCTAGGTAGGCATCGATCTCGCCGTCCGAGGGCAACGTCTCCCCCCGTGAGCGTGCTACCGAACGTGCAATCTCGCGCCGCGCGTCTCGCAGCACAGGTAGTCTTTGTTCGTCCCTTGGGCTCTTCCACGGGACAAGCTGCTCTATGATGCTGAACAGCCTCTTGCGTTCGGCCTCCTGCGCGGCCTCGTCAGGGAACTCCTCAGGTACCGATGACGGATCATCCACGAACTGCGCGAACAGCACGGCCCTGCAGGCCGCAAGCGGTCGCCGCGCCCACCAAAGGTGTAGCGTGGAGGGATGGCCGTGACGGATCGACTTCTCCTTCGCAGACGCTTCGTTGATGGCTGCGAGCGGTAGCGCGACCTCGATGAGCTTCTTGCGATAGGTGCTCACGAACGCAGAACCGATCGCAACGGACTCTTGCAGCGCATGTGAACCAGGCGGTGCCACACGCCCCGAAAACGGACTCGCTGACGCCTGAAGCTGGCACGTTGCGCCTTCGGTACCCTTTGGGATGCGATTATCGGGCGGAACCGTACCGGTTGCTTGTGCGGAATCAGCTTTTCCAATGCTGCCGCACCGCCGTCAAGCTGCTCCGCTACGTCGCTCGCCCTCAAGTTGCCTCCCTTGAGTTCCAACGAAGCTGCCCAAACCGCGGCGCCATCTTCAGCAACAAAAAGGAAGTCGCAGTGTTTGGTGTCGCGACCAACTAGGCCAGCTGGAGTGTCAAGTTCGGCAACCCGCTCAAGGTCGACCGCAACCCGCTGCGTCGGAAGGTGCTGCATGGTTACGCTGCATCCGTCATCCCTCAGCGCACCCGCCACAATACACTGCGGGTCAAACTGACTCCGCACAAGCGCCACGACACCCGTCACGGAATCCCCTCTATCCGTCCGGATATGTCAGCCCAGTCGTTGTGCAGGGCGGAGGCAACATCATCGAATCCGGTTCCGCTGAATCCATACTCCTCAAGAGGCACTTCCGCGACTACGGAGCCCTTCGGACGTCTTTTTGGACTGAATAGCCAAGCTCCAACCTGCGTCGGATGCAATGCAACGCTCGAACCCGAAACGCGAGCGCGTTCCGATTCCGGCAACTTGGATCGTCGCACGACATTTGCTAGCTCCTCTATCATCCATTCGCTGTGAGTCGTGACGATCACCCGGATGCCAGCGGCGACAAGCTCGGCAAGCTGTCGGGTTAACTCAACCTGCATGGCCGGGTGGAGGTGCGACTCCGGTTCCTCGACGATCAGGACGTTGCCGGGTTGGACCAAGTGCCGGAGGTACAACACGACGGGTGCCAGTTCCGAAACCATGGACGAAGCATTCGCCAGTTCTAGATCGTCCTTCCACCCGTGCGGTCGGTAAAGGAACTGCGGTGCGCCGACGGCCGCAGATTGCTCGACCCGCACCGACCCGTCGAGGATGGCAGCCTCGAGATTCTCCCCCAAGTCACGTTCTTGCGGTGGCCGGTCGGCAACGGATGTGCATTCCTCGATCAACTGCCCTAGGAAGTCCGCCACCACCCCGGTGAGCATCGATGTCGCTGCTTCGGGGCCAGGGGGCGCCGACGCCGCGTCCGCAACCAGAGTACGGGCCACTAGCTTGTAGAGATGCATCGCACCAGTTCGGTCAGCGGGAAGGTAGTAGGCTCGCGAGCACAAAGACCCGACGGCAGCGGGAAGAACGCATAGTCCAAACAGCGAAAACAATACGCCCGTGCCGAGTCGACGCAGTTTTGCATCCGAGGCATCTTCAGACAGCGAGGCGAATAGGTCGAACAGGGCTCCGAATCGCTCGTTCGGTTCCGGGTCCACGGAAACTGCGGCATCCGCCGGGAGACCTATCGTGAACTCTGGCCTGCGCGCCAACGTCAGCGCATGCTCGACCCGTTCAGAGCTGCCCGGGCCGCAATGCCCAATGACCACACGGGCATTGGCTCTGCCCTTGCGAACCAACGGGCCGGTCTCCCGGAGGCCGAAACAACGTGCGAGTTCCTTCGCCAGAATACCGGCGCGGTCGTCGAAACCGGATCGAACAGCGTCCGCCGCGGACCGGGAGAGCGTGAACTTGCTTGCCTTTCCCTTGGCGGCTGCGCCCGCGAAAGATCTCGCGAGATCCAGCAACGCCTCGCCGGAGTCGTCCGGCAAATCAGGTACCGCCCGAGGCGAGACCGTCAGAGAACCATCTGGGTTTACCCGGATGGGGAGACTCAGTGGAACACCGAAGAATCGATGCAGCACGTAAATCAGTATAGCGAGGTAGGATTTCCCCGTGTTGCTAGGTCCCACAAATACGGTAAACGGTCGTAGATCGACCTTGGCATTGACAATCGGCCCGAAGTCGGAGACCTCGATTTCGAGCGAGCCCGCTTGGTTTGCCATGTCCATCACCGTAGCTCCCATGCCGTCCGCTACGAAGGCGCTTCCGCACGCGCCAGCAAATCCGCCAGCTTGTATGACACGCTGGTCGCCCCGAAGTCAGGCTCGCGCCCGAACGGCCGCCGCACGTAGCGGAGCGCGCGCACCTCGCCGTTGGCCACCACCACAATCGCCAAAATGAACGACTCTGGCATGTTGAGGCCCGTCAGTATCTCATTTCGCGAAACGGACACGGTATCCCGGCCATCCGCTCGACCCTTCACCTCGATAAAACGCAAGCCGCCGCCATCCGGATCACGTGACTCGATATCGTAGCCTCGGTTCTCCTTGCTGATATCCCTAGGCTCGTTGCCAAGCGCACGTTCTGCGTCAGCCACAGCCTCCATCGCGATCCTCTCGATCTCAGCGCGCGCCTGGGACGAGGACTCGGGCACCTGACGACCATCCTGCGTCGCGGAGGTTTGCAGAAGACCAGCCGGCAGCACCACGGCACCGCCCCGCACCGTGGGCGGCAAGGCGGAAATATCGCGTTCGCTGGCGAGTTCTCCAAGACGGCGCCTAAGCCTGTCGGCGAGATCGTCCGCCCGGGCGGTAGCCTGGTTCGCTGAGAGCCGAGTACTCCGACCGGCACGTTCCTGCGCCTTGAGATCTTCGGCGCGATGATCCCAGTGGTTGATCTCCTTCTTAAGGCGCGCCGTGACCTCCCGTTCGACCTTGTCGATTTCCGGCAAACGCCGGCTGCGCACCTCGTCGACGTGCCTCGGCACGATCTCGGCAATGGCGTGGCCGATGACACGATCCTCCACGTCGGTCGACAACCGCGGCGAGTCGAGCGCTTCCTCGGCAGCCGAGCGCTCATCCTCGGCAAGGGGGCGGTAGTCGAGGTACGGCGCCGGCCCGGCATCGCGGACCTCGCCGTCGATGTCGACCTCGACGAACTGCAGGCGGCGCGAGACCTCACGCTGTCGTCCACGACGATCAACTTGCCCGTCCTGAACCGCGTGTTCGACGTAGAACAAGACGCGGGGAGCGTTGTTCGCGCCGGTTTCGTCAACGAGCACGGCACCCTGCTTGAGGAGGTCGCGATGGCGTTCGAGCACGAGGTCCATCGTGGCGTCGAGGAGCGGGTGGCCGGGACAGACGAACGCCGCCACCGGTGGCTGATCGATGAAGTCCTTCTCGAAGCAAATGCGCTCGTAGCGCTCCTGCACGGGTGCGCCCCGACCGATCAGGCGATCCCGTTCGCGCACGGGCCCCGGAACCCGGCTGATCTCCCAGCGTCCTTTCTCCCGTCGGTGCAGACGTCCGCCCAGATGCCGGAATGCCTCAAGGAAGAACGACTTGATGTGGAACGGTTGGAGGCGTTGCGCTTCCGCGCGCTCCATCACCTCGCGCACACGCGCGACTTCCGCAGTCGTCATGGCGTCCCGGACGAGTGCCCGGTCGGCAAGCAGGTCGAGAACCCGTTGTTGGTCGCCGGCGTTGTCCACCGCACGGTCGAGACGTTCCTTGACTTCGGGTCGCTCGCCGTAGCGGATCGCTTCCATCAGCAGGTCGCCGAGCGCTCGCGCTTCGAACAGTCGGCCAAGCACGTCGTAAACCCGCCCGCCAAGGGCTGCACGGGCAACCTCGATCTTCTCAAGCAGGCGCGAGTACACCGCGCCCTCGCGGGTGTCTGCGGCGACCAGGTTCCAGCAATGGCAGACTTCGGTCTGCCCGATCCTGTGGATGCGTCCGAATCGCTGTTCTAGGCGATTCGGGTTCCACGGAAGGTCGTAGTTGACCATCAGGTGGGCACGCTGAAGGTTGATGCCCTCGCCGGCAGCGTCGTTGGCGACGAGCACCAGCACGTCCTTGTCGTGCGTGAAGGCTTCAACTGCCTTGCGCCTCTCTTCGCGACGGACACCGCCGTGAATCACCACTACCGCTTCGTCACGACCGAGACGCGTGCGGATGCGCTCGGCGAGAAAATTCAGCGTGTCCCGTGGCTCCGTGAAGACGATCAGCTTGCGGCGGTTCCCCGCACCGTCCGTCATCAGGGGATGGTCGAGGATGCCGTTGAGCTCGGTCCACTTCGCGTCATTGCCCGCCCGCCGGAGTGTCCGTGCGCTCGCCTCAAGCCGTCGGAGTGTCTCGATCTCCGTCTCTAGTTCGGCGATGGTTCGGGCGGCGGTCGCCCGGTCGAGAATCGCCTCCTCGGTGGCTTCCGCCTCGTCCCCTGGGACGTCCTCGATTTCCGCTTCGTCATCTGAGGACCAAGCCGGCAACGCCGACTCCACCGCAAGGCGGGCTTCGCGGCCTCGCTTCGACAGCCGTTCCTCCGCCAGGCGGGCCTCGAGCCGCTCTCGGCGACGGCGCAGAGATTCGTGGATCGCCGCAGAAGAGGATGCCAGGCGCCGCTGCAGGATCTGGAGGGCGAAACCGACGTTCTGGCGACGCTTGTCATCGCCCTCTGCGGCGAATCGTTCCGCACGGTTCATCTCTTCGCGGACGTAGGTGGTGACCTCGTCGTACAGAGCCGCCTCGGCGTCCGACAACTCATACTTCACCGTGTCGGCGCGGCGCTCGGGGAACAGTGGTCGACCGTCGAAGCGGAGCAGCTCCTCTTTGGTGAGCCGCCGCATGAGGTCGGAGACATCCGCCTGGTGAACACCGTCCCGGAAGCGACCCTCGAAACGGTCACCGTCGAGCAGCGCCATGAAGAGCTGGAAGTCCTCCTCCTTGCCGTTGTGCGGGGTCGCCGTCATCAACACGAAATGCCGTGCGATCCCGCCGAGAAGCTGACCGAGTTGGTGACGCTTGGTGTACTTCACCTCGCCGCCGAAGAAGCTCGCCGACATGCGATGCGCTTCGTCGCAGACGACGAGATCCCATTCCTTGGCGACCGCGAGTTTCGACTGGAGGTCGGGATCCCGCGACAGCATGTCGAGCCGGGCGATGAGAAGGTTGTGCTCGGTGAACGGGTTGGCCGTACGCGAGGTCTCCACTCGATCACGCGTCAAGATATCGAAGGGTAGCCCGAATTTGTCGTGCAGCTCGTCCTGCCATTGTTCCACGAGTACTCCGGGGGCCACGACAAGACAACGCTCCACGTCTCCCCGGATCATGAGTTCCTTGACCAGAAGGCCGGCCATGATGGTCTTCCCTGCGCCTGGATCATCGGCAAGCAGAAACCGTAGCGGTTGGCGCGGAAGCATCTCGCCGTAAACGGCCGTAATCTGGTGTGGCAACGGTTCGATCCGGGACGTGTGTATGGCTAGGTAGGGGTCGAATAGATGGGCTAACCGGATGCGATGTGCTTCGGAAACGAGCCGCAGCAGTGCACCGTCGGCATCGAAGGACCAAGGGCGTCCCGTGCCGACCACTTCCAGAGTGTTCGCCTCGTCGCGGTAGACGAGCCGGTTGGCCACGGCGCCGGCCGAATCCTCGTAGGTCACCTTCGCGGCCTGGTCTCCGTACCACTCGACGTGGACGACCTTGGCGGAGCCCGACGGAGCTAGGCCGCCGATGCGCGCGCCCGTGCGCAGGTCTTCAAGCCGAGCCACGGGACCTCCCTTCGGCCACCGGACGTGAAACCGATCGAGGTCGAGCGTAGCGCACGATCCAACGGCCCAGAAGCCGGAGACCCCAACGGCCCAATGGGCCCCGCCGGTTTGCGAATCCCCATCCCAAGGCCGGGCAGGCACGACGTGATCGCCGCACAACCCGCTTGCATCCTCGTTGCTGAGTCGAAGTCACTGCGCTCCTATCCGCGGTCCAGTAGAGTCCTCACCCGAAGGGAGTTCGCGTGCCGTAACTGCTTCACTTGACCACGAGTGTCACTGCCAGCGCCGCGCCATCGTCGACGCTTACCCCACCGTTTCGGGCGTCCAACCTGAGACCTTGGCTCCCCGCGAACTGCTTCGACTTGGCCACGAGAGATTCGTAACGGGTCCATACGCGATCCCTGGCCGCCTTCCGGACGCCGTCGGGCATCGCCATGAAGAAAGCCAAGATGCCACACTGAAGCGAGTTCTCCTTGCTTCCCAAGGCGGCGGTGACCCTCGCAAGATCCGCGCGCACTGCCCAGAACCCTCGAACATTCTGCTTCACTTCAATCACCGCCCTTGGCTTTCGATTTCCCCAAGAAAGAAGCATGTCGAATCTGCCATCGGGCCGAAGTGCTCGCCGCCTCCGACGCCCCTGACCAGACTGCTTCATCGTCTCCCTGACGTCCGCCTCCAACGCGAGCGACCAAGACGCTGCCGGAACGGCGGCAATCTCCCTCGCAATGTACGTCGTCATGAAATACTCCGGTGCTTCGGACAGCCACGCTCCGTCTGCCCATACACCATAATCGGATTGGGCCTTGCGAATCCCCTTGAGAATCCGCCCCCGAATCTGCTCTATGGGTATGGGCCCCCTCGCCGCTTGCTCAACCACCAACGGACTCCTTCGTAAGGCGCAGAACCAGGCAACCATCAGCCAAATCACTCACCATACACCGATGTGCGAGGTCATTCTGTATCGGTCTATCGGGCGTCGGGGTGCGGGTCACGGATGTCCAATTCGTGCCAAGTGTCCGCCGCCCGGGGCACCCATCTGGAGGCATCCCAAGTGGAGCGATGGGTGATCCTATGGGCTCACTGGTGTGTGGTTCATTGGTCCTGGCCAGATGGTACGTCGAGGTCGTCGGCACCGATCTCGATCATCCTCTCAGCGAGCGCATTGGCAAAGCCACGGTGGATGTTCCCGTCTTCAATGTGGCGTCTGATCACATGGTAAGGGTTTAGAATCAGGATGTAGTGGGCCGGGCCGCTCGCCCCATCACTGATCAGGATGAAGCCGAGGTCGACGAGTTGGCGGATCCGCCCCATCCAGGTGTTCTGGGCCCGCTGGCCGCTGAAGCCCGCATAGAAGGCCATTTCGTGCGGTTTGGCGGCGATGACGAACGAGTCGTTGTAGGTGCGACACCACAGGTCAAGATAGGTTGGCGAAACGGGCTTGCCCGTGTCGGCCAGCGTATCCATGATGCGCATCAGGAGCGGGAGCGTACGTGGCACGGTCAACCAACCCTTCCTGGTGGTCCAAAGGTGCGCGTCAGAGATGTCCGGCCAGAGTTTTTGTCGCATCGCGAGCTTCTTCTGGTCGATGATCTTCTTCTGGTCGTTGACCTCCTTCGTGGGCATTCCGCTTGTCCTCTATCGTCGTCCCGGGTAGCGTTGTGTGTTCGGACCACGCTTTTGGAGGGCGTGGCCCTAGCCGGAACGGTTTCGTGACGGGGCGGTCGCGCGGGTTTGGACATCCGGCGACCGACCTCGATAGCGGTTCAAGGCTGCGTACCAGTATGCTCGTAAGGCCGCGAGATGCAATGACTATGTTCGTGTCACGGGGCTGATCAACATGCTTTTGTGGTGATCTAATGTCCTTGAGTTGACATCACACATTGCGACTAGATCTCACTCCTGCAACGACCCGATCATATTTTCCGGGTCTGATCAGTGACTTGGAGTCCGTCGACTGTAATCGCAGTTATCCGCTGATATGTGCTCCAAGGTATTCAGGTGATCCCACTGTTCAAATGTGCGGAGGGGGTTTAAGGGGGAGGGAAATAGCCCGCGACGAACTGGTGCGTAGGATGAGTTGATGACTGACGCGCGAGGTTGTCCTCGTTGTGCAGACACGGGGGCTCTGGTGCGAATGGCTTTGCATGGTCAGGTGATAGCGCCGCACCGCCAACGCTTGTTGCGTGTGCCGCAACCACGTCGTCTTTGGTATCGTGGACGCACTCCGTAGTGAAACGAAGATCAAGGACGATTGTGGCGGCTGAACCAACGGAAGTACTGAACGCCGGGTTCGACGCCGACCCCTACGCGGCCCTCTCGCCCGGCGCCCGCCTCGTCGCGCAAGCCTACGGTGTCGTCGCACCCCACGGAATCGGTGTTAATCGTACTGCGAGGATCCTGGCGCAAGCGAGCATTGACCTGCTCGGCCGCAACCTGACACAAGCGGAGGTTCGGCGCGCGAACGACGAACTGATCAATGCCGACATCTGCATTCGACCGCTGTCCCCGAACGTCGGGGTCGCCGCAACACGAAGCTGGGCGGTGCCATTGGCCGTCAGGGCGCAACGCGAAGGTCGCCTCACGCAAATCCTCGAGGCGTTCCAAGCCACCCGGCCAAGTCCCGGGGTCGACCGCTACCAGTTCGAAACCCTGTTCCGCTGCTACGTGATAGGCGGCGACTTCGGCAATCTCGATGCGCTGCTGGAAGAGGACGAGGGGTCCGTGGACGAGTGGCGCTTCCTGGCGGACCCGCTTGCGGTTGATGTGCTTGCCACCTTGCCAGAGCGCTACACCGACGTTGCCCTTAGTGGTTGCCTGCGTCACACGGTCGACATCGGGGCGTCGCCGGAACCCGCAATCCACGCTTGCCACCGTTTCAGTATGGACCCGGCGCGCCATGCCGCCGACATGGCCTACATCCGCATCCTACAAGGGCGATTCGACGCAGCCGAAGCCGTGTTTTCGGAACTCCCCCGCGAGGTCCGCGATACCAAGCCGGCCAATACCGGGCGCGCGTCGACACGTGCCATGATCGCCATGCTCCGGGGCGACAATCCCGGCGCTCGCGAACACATCGATGCCGCCATCGCGGCCGAGAAGGCAGGCACCCGCAAACGCAACGTGTTCCCCGAGCATGCGGCGTTTGCGCTCTCCCTGATCGCGCTCGTGCGCCTGGACACGCCCGAGTCCCGCGACTTGCTGCAGCATTTGCTGCGCACCGCCGAACGCCGCTATCTCAACCGCGACTGGGAGGTCGCCTTCGCAATTGACGCCGCGCGCATCCAACGGGACATCGGCATCTACGCCCGCCGAACGGCAATCCCGTGCTACCTCACCTTCCTGGACGGATTCAGGAACTGCTGGCTTGGCTCGGACAACCAGGCGAGCGCGGAGTGGCTGGAGCTGATGGACGCGTACCGCAGTCGGGCCAGCGCCAACGGCTACCGGTGGATCGCCGCCGAAAGCGCGTCGATCCTGCACCGGCTCGTCGAACTGCGCGGCGCGGACCTTGCCGGACTACCCGATCCGCAGCCGCTGCTCGACGAGCTTGGCATCCAGACCCTGGCGGTGCTTGAGGCGCCCATGCTCGCTTGGGAACGCTCGCTCAAGGCACTGGAGCAACTGGCCTACGACGCCAGTAACCAGGGCCAAGCGAAGAGCGCGACGTCGGCACCCGTGGAGAAACGGCTCGTCTGGGATGTCCATCGGTACTACGACAACGTCGACGTCACTCCTCGCGAGCAGCGCCGGAACAAAAACGGGTCGTGGGGCAAGGGGCGCCGGGTTGCCCTCAAACGCCTGGCCGAGGAGGCGCCGTCCATGGACCACCTCCGCGAAGAGGATCTCGCCGCCGCCGCCGCCGTCGTGATCCGTCGTTCCTGGGGACGCGTCGACTACGAACTCGGCATTCGCGGCCTCTACGTGCTGGCCGGCCATCCCCATGTCTTCAACGACTCGGGTGAACCGATCGACGTGGTCCGACGGGAACCGGAACTGCACATCGACGAAGGCCCCGATGGCCGCGTCGTCGTTGCCATCGATCCCCACGGTTGGGATGCGGAAGGCGAATACGGCATCACGCTGGCCTCCGACAACCGAATCGAGGTCACCCGTTTCACCAACGACCACCGGCGTTTGTTCGACGTCATTCCACCGGAGGGGCTCAAGTTTCCCGCTGACGGCAAGTCGCGGCTCCTGGAGGCCGTATCGGCACTCGTCTCGCAGGTTCGCGTGCAGAGCGATGCGGGCCCGGTGGCGGGTGCCAAGGAAGTAGAGGCGGATGCCGAACCCTGGGTGCGCCTCGAACCCTTCGAGGCGGGGCTCGCGGTCGCAATCCTGGTCGAGCCCATCGCCGACTCGGGTATCTGTTTCGAACCCGGCCAGGGCGGCGCGACGGTGTTCGCAAGCCGCGACGGCGAGCATGTCCAGGCGCGGCGCGACCTCGGGAAGGAACGTACCGCGCTGGCCCGCCTGGTCCAACGCTGTCCGCGGCTGGCAACCCGGCCAACCGAGTACGACCCACTGGTGCTTGCCGAACCTCTCGAATGCCTGGAGTTGCTGGACCAGCTCGATGCCGCCGAGGCACGCTGCAAGTGGCCCAAGGGCGAGCCGTTCAAGATCGTCGCGCGTCATTCCACGCCGTCCCTGTCGCTCACCGTCAAGCCCGCCGAGCAGTGGTTGCAGACCTCCGGCAAGCTGGTCGTGGACGGTTCGCGGGTGCTAGACCTAAAGCGCCTTTTCGCGCTCCTCGAAGCCAACCCTCGATCACGCTTCCTGGAACTCGAAGGTGGCGAGTTCGTCGCTCTCACCGCGGCGTTCCGTCGCCAACTCGACGACCTCGCGAGCCTCTCGACTCCAGCCGCGAAGGGTGCGGTGCGCCTGCATTCCCTCGCCGCCTCCTCCCTCGACGACCTGTTCGAGGAAGCCGAGGTGGCCGGGGACGACGGTTGGCAGCAGATGCGCACGGACCTTGAGGCCGCTCGGTCGTTCGAACCCGAACTGCCCAGCACCCTGCAGGCGCAACTGCGACCGTACCAGGTCGACGGCTACCGCTGGCTTGCGCGTTTGAGCCGGTGGGGGGCCGGCGCGTGCCTTGCCGACGACATGGGGCTCGGCAAGACGGTGCAGACCCTGTCCGTGCTCCTGGACCGGGCGCCCGGAGGGCCCGCGCTGGTTGTCGCCCCCACCTCCGTGGTCGCCAACTGGGTCGACGAGTCGCGTCGGTTCACGCCCACGCTCAACGTCAAGGTCTACACCGGTTCGGTTGCCTCCCGGGCACCGCTGCTCGACGATGCCGCTGCATTCGACCTCTATCTCACGACCTACGGCCTGCTTCAGAACGACGTCGAGGCCTTGGCCGCGATCAGTTGGCATAGCGTGGTGCTGGACGAAGCCCAGGCGATCAAGAACCCGTTGACGAAGCGTGCCGGGGCGGCGCGCAGATTGCCCGCTGGCTTTCGTGCCGTGACGACCGGCACGCCTATCCAGAACAACCTGATGGATCTCCACTCGCTGTTCAGCTTCTTGAATCCGGGTCTGCTCGGCTCGCGGGAGAAATTCCGCAGCAACTTCGGCGAACCGGTGGAGCTCGACGACAACGAGGAGGCGCGCAACCGGTTGCGACGCATCATCGCGCCGTTCATGTTGAGGCGGTTGAAAACGGATGTGCTCGACGACCTCCCGGAGCGCACGGAGATCACGTTGCACGTGACGTTGTCGTCCGAGGAGGCCGCCCTCTACGAAGTGCTCCGGGAGCGGGCCCTCGAGCAACTCCAGGCCGCCCGGGAAGGGAATCCGGACGCGGGCGAAGGCGAGCGCTTCCAACTCTTCGCGCACCTGACGCGTCTCCGCCTCGCCTGCTGCAACCCCAAGCTCGTGACCGATTCGCCGGCCAACGCGCCCCGGAGCTCGAAGCTCGATACCTTCGCTGAGACCCTCGCCGAGCTGCTCGAGAACCGCCACAAGGTGCTGGTCTTCTCGCAGTTCGTCATGCACCTGAAGCTCGTCGAGGACTACCTCAACGAGCAGGGGATCAGCTATCAGTACCTCGACGGCAGTACGTCGGCGAAGGCTCGCAGCGAGCGCATCGCGGCGTTCCAGGCGGGCCAAGGCGACGTGTTCCTGATCTCGCTGAAGGCCGGCGGCACCGGTCTCAACCTGACCGCCGCCGACTATGTCATCCACCTGGATCCCTGGTGGAATCCCGCCGTCGAGGATCAGGCTTCGGACCGCGCCCACCGCATCGGCCAGACGCGACCGGTGACCATCTACCGGCTGGTCACCGAGGGCACCATCGAGGAGCAGATCGTTGACATCCATCATCGCAAAAGGGACCTGGCGGATCGGCTGCTAGAAGGCGCCGACGCCGCAGGGCGGTTGAATACCGAAGAACTGCTGGAACTCCTGCGACAGCCCGTCCGTCAGGTCGGCAGCGATGGCGCTGCAGGATCGGCTGACCCGACGGCCGTCGCCGCCTGACCGGCTAACGTTCGAGGAGTCTCTCCAACTCCTCGATTCGTCGCTCGGCTTGGGATGCTCGCTCCTCGGCCGATTCGGCCCGCGCTACTGCCGACTCAGCCCGCGCTTCTGCCTCGACGCGCATGGCATCCGACTGAACGTGGTCCGGCAGGATTTCGCCGGTGGCTGCGTTTCTGAAGCGGATCCGGTCGTTTTCCACGATGACGTCCAAGCCCAATACCCGGCTCGGTAGGCCGCCATCTGTCGACGGTCGAATGCGCGTGTATTCGCGCCCTTCCAAACGATAACCCGCCAAGCGCGGCCCGAACGGCTCGAACAGCCAGAATTCGCGAATCCCCAACGCCGCGTAGAGTCCAGGTTTCACCCGAACGTCCTTGCGCCAGGTCCGCTTCGACAGGACCTCCAAGGCAAACGCAGGTACAGCGTCGCCTTCCTCCCAAACCTTGTACGACGACCGATCGGGATTGCCGGCGTTGAAAACCACCATGAGGTCGGGCGAGAGCGCCGCCTTGGGATTGCCTTTTTCGAAGAGCATGACGAGGTCGTTCGCCACCAATGTGCCGCCTTGGTCTCTGAACCAAACCCGGAGCGCGTCGAAGCAGTAGTTCGACGCCTCGGCGTGGCGCGTGCTTTCGGACACTCTACCGTCCGGACCCGGATAGCCCTCGTCGTCGTATTCGACGGGCGGCACGGGTCGGTAGAGCGCATCCGCGTAGATCACGGAAAGGGGCACCGACGGCTTGCGTTGCGGCGCCTTCACAACGGTTGGTTCGACCGGCAGGGTTCTTGGCTGCATCTTCGAAAAGTACCACGAAAACGACTCGCGGACGGGCGACCGGAACAGCTTCCGCCAAAACGGGTCCGGGCCGTTACAGAGATCGCCCCATCTGGATGTGCGAGATTGACCACTTGTGGCCTGCCGGTCGCGACTACGGTGCGGGATCCCTGTCAATCAGCAGTTCCCGACCGTTCAACGGTTGCACCGGGCGGCTATTGTTTCCGAGGATGGCCTCGAACGCAGCGAGTCCTCCATCGGAGATCTCGACAGGCGTCTGTAGAACGAACCATTGGACACCTTCCGAGCATGGCGGGGTGGTCAGCGACCCTTCGTAGCGGAACATCCGACTCGCCCCGGGCAGCAGACCGGACGCCGTGATCGTCTTCTCCTCAAAGGCAAGTGATTCGCCCGGTTGGGGGAGTTGCTCGGCCAGGGGGTCGAGAACGGGGTGTTCGCCGCCGCGTCGAACGAGTACGCCGACCACCGCCAAGGTGCCCTCCTCGTTCCGGTGCACCAGGTGGATCTCCATGTCGAAGGGTCTGCCTGCGACGGTGTGTTCGCCGGGCGTGTGGAAGTGGAACTGCGTGAGGTCGTACCGTGCCCCGCCGACCTCGATCCAATTCTCGCTCGTGGACGCCACCTCGACGGTGTGTCCGTTGTGTTGGACCTCGAGCATCATCGGCTGGTAGTGGAACGCCACAGTGGGCACCTCCGCTTGCGTCGCGCCCACGATGTCGATGGGCGACTGACGATTGCCGACGGCGCAGAGCAGGTACTCCGAGCTCAACTGGCCCCAAACCGCCGGGCCGTTCTCCGGCCCGTATCCCCAAGGTGGCTCCATACCAGAACTGGTCCCGCTCCTCCGTCGCGCTACCATTCGTCTTGGACTTGGCAGCAACGTGAACGTATCAGTGTCACCGAGTCTGCCAGCGGGCGGCAAGAGTCTTGCGGTTCTTTTCGAAGTCTGTGCGAACTGACGCCCGATGCGAATGAGGCAGACAGGTCAATGGCAGAGCGAGTTGCCCGACGCCGCACGCAGCCGGGCCGTTGCGGCCGGCGACTCGGGACGCCGTTGGATGCGGGACCTGGACGAAACGGTCCGCGCGTTGGCGGATGGATGGAACCTACGCATCGGTCATGCATTGCCGGGTGGATCCGAGAGTCTCGTGCTCGCCGTTCGACGGGAAGGTGGCACCGACGCGGTCTTGAAGATCAGGATGCCGGGGGACGACGACTTCGAAGGCGAGGCGCGGGCCTACGAACTGTCCCGGGGTCGCGGCGTGGCCACGCTCTACGCCCGGTCCGACGATCATCGCGCCCTGCTGATGGAGCGGCTTGGCCCTTGCATCGCGGACCTTGGCTGGTCGGTCAGCCAGCAGATCGACGCAATCTGCCGGACCCTCAAGGAACTCTGGCATGCCCCGGTGGATGGCGAATCGATGCCCACCGGGAAGTGGAAGGCAAACTGGCTCGCGGACTTCATCGACCACTCTTGGCAACGCCTTGGTCGGCCCTGCGCCCGACGCACCCGCGACCGGGCGCTCGACTTCGCCGCCGAGCGCGCCGATGCGCACCCGAAAGCCACGGCCGTCCTCGTTCATGCCGATGCGCACGAGCACAACCTGCTGGTCGTTCGCAACCGAGACTACGAACCCGGGACTCCATGCAAATTCGTTGATCCCGACGGGCTCCTGGCCGAACCCGCCTGCGACCTGGCGGTGCCAATGCGTGGCTTTGATGCTGAACTGCGCGCCGCGCCGGTGCAGCGCGGCCGGGAACGCTGCGCCTACCTTGCCGAGATCAGCGCAGTCGACGAACGGGCGATTTGGCATTGGGGATTCATGGAACGGGTGTCCACCGGTTTGCACCTGCTCGAACTCGGGATCGAGGAGGAAGCCCGTGAGATGCTCGAGGTCGCGGACCACTGGTCGCACCACCCCGGGCCGTGACCGCCGCGCGGCTAGTGGCCCCCGAGAACGCTCTCAGACTCCAATACGGCACCGTCCCTGACCCAGGTGGCCGTCGCCAGGTCACCGGGCGCCATCATCGCCAGCACCGTCCACAGTTGCGCCGTGTCGAGGATGCGGACGCCGGCCAACGTCAACAGGATGTCGTCTTCCCGCATTCCGCACACGTCGGCAAAGGTTCCCGGCGCCACGTCCGTCACCACGAGACCCGTCGCCGTTTCGCGGGTTGTTGCTCCGAGGCTCGTGCGCCACGCCCCCGGCAGGGCCGTCACGCCGTGTTCAACGTACAGGCGGAAGTCGGCAACGATTCGCCGCCAATGCGCGTTCAGGAAGTCCGGCAGATCGACAAGTGGTGCCTCGAAAGCCGGATTGGGCCAACCTCACCCGGTTCGGCCAGCCGCCTGCGTTCGCCGGACCAATCTCGATGTCGATCCTTGTACCGGCGCAGGGTTGGTCCGCCTTGGTGCCAGCGAGTCTGTTCTGCGGCTCGCTGGATTCCACCTTGACGAGGCAACCTGCATTGCCATCGACGCTCGGGAAACCGGGAACGCGACAGATTCCGGCCCCACAGGCGGCTGGCATGCGCAGGCGTTCCCAGACTGCCGACAACGGCAGGAATACCTGGAAGCTCTCGTGCAGTTCGACCACGTTCTTGTGTGTTGCTTCAGGCGATGCACCGACGGTCGAAGGCGGGCTCGCCCAAAGTAGCTCTTGACCCTCTCGTCGCGTCAGGTACTACTGTCCGTTCGCCGCCCTTCCGGGCCACGATGAGGCAATCTTAGTCCATGCTCGGCACCGTGACCCCTTTGAGCTTCCGCCAAGCCCTACACGAGTGGTTCGCGGTCGCATTGGCCGAACTGCGTTCAGTGCGCCGGCTGGCGCGCACCTGGATGTTTCTCGGGCTCGGCATCGCCGTAATGGGGACCACCTACGCCTACTACTCGTATTTGCACGCCACCTCGACGTTTTCGACTGGCGACGCGAGTCGAGCCGCAACTCCATCCTCTGGCTCGGTACGGCCGGCGGAATCTTTGAGAAGCGCTATGTCGCCTTGATGCCCGGCTTGCGCTGGTTGCCGGTGCCCGGGCCAAATCTCGATGAGGCGGCCGGGCCGCATTCCCCAACCGTCGATTTGACCGTGAGGCTGCCAGAGGGCTGGCTGGTCGCCGGTCCCGGTCGACGCCAAGACCTCGGCGACGGGCGGTTCCGGTTCCGGCCGGGGGTCCGCGTGCCCAAGGTGGGGCTCTTAGCGGCGCGGTTCGAACGGCGCGCAGTGGAAGTCGCCGGCGTGGAACTGGAACTCCCGCTCCATCCCGCTCATTTGCGCAACCTCGACTACTACGACGGCGCGCACGAACCAATCAGATCGCGCCTCGAGGAAATTTTCGACCGTGCCGCCGCGTTCGGGATCCCCTACCCCTACGGCGGGTTCACCGTCGTGGAAGTTCCCGCGCAGCTGCGCGGGTACGGCGGCGGTCAATGGCTCGACACGCAGATGGTCTTGCCGGGCTTGCTCCTCCTCAAGGAACACGGCTTCCCCTATGCCAATGTCTGGATCTACAACGACCCCAATCAGTTTTCCAACCTGGATGCCCTGAAGGCCCAATGGCTGGAGATGACCTTCGCGGCCCCGTATTCGAGTGGCAGCGCGCTGCGCGGCCTGGCCCGCAACCTAGTGACCTACCAGACCACCGCAGTAGGATCCGGTGCTCGTGCCCTCGACTTCGTGGGCCGGAACTCGCCCGCGAACTCTTCTCCAATCCCGCAAGCTTCCGGTACGCGGGTTCCACGATGTTCACCGCGCACACCTGGAACGCCGACATGGTTTTCGGTGCTACCGCGGTTCAGATGATTGGCGATCTAGCCAGCCGGGGAACCGGTCGACCGGGATTCGTCTCGTACGCGTTCGCCCAACCGTCGGTGTGGGAACAGGCAAACGGAGCCTCCCTATCCGAGATGGATCTCGATCAGGATCCAGGCGGAGCGATCAGGGCGTTCGCGCTGCGGGGCAACGCCGTCGCGCGCTCCATTGTCGATGGGCTTGGCAGGGATCGAACTGCCGCGCTGCTTGCCGAGTTGCGCCGTCGTAGCCACGATGGCAGCTACGACGCCAGCGATTTCGCCCGCGCGGGCTCCGCTACCGGAGGCGACATCGAGCAACTGATCGGCGATTGGCTGAACGATGTGGCCCTGCCTGGATTCATCGTCTCGCGGGCCCGCGTCGAACGGGTCGCCGACGACGCCGACGGCAACCCGCGCTACGAGATCCGCGTGCACGTTCGCAACGACGAGCCGACGCCGGGGCTGGTCCGCCTTAGCCTCGGCGTCATGCCACAGAGCGCGCGCAGCGAACCGGTACGGGTCGACGGCAAGACCACGGTGGAAGTCGGAATGGTCACCGCCGACCCCCCCCAGGTGCTTTGGCTCGAACCCTACCTGGCGCTGAATCGCGCGCCATTTCGAATCGACATTGAAGTGAGCGACGAACATGAGATTGCCGCCCGGGAACCGTTCGTCGGCGCCCGACCGAGTTACTTGGTCACCGCCGCCCCGCGCCGGCGTCGTGATCGATGATCTGGACCCGGGTTTCTCCACGGTGCTGCGGCACGAAGATGCACGGATCGGCGGCGGAGTGGCCGTTGCCGACTTGGACGAACACACCGGGCGAGTGGAGCCGAGCCACGATCCCGACAAGCTGGGGCAAATACCGCATACAACGGCAGGAGCGCTGGCGGGCGACGGTGACCAGGTGGCGGTGTTCGTCGCCGACCTGCCGAGATCCGGCCGGTGGCAACTGGACTACCACGTGCCCGATCGGCACGGCCTCGGACCGACCTACTACCCGTCTTTTGGTGCCCTTGGGACGTTCGACATGACGCTCGTCGCCGATGGTACGGAGACACCCGTCGTCTTCGACGGGGCCACGGCTGAGACCGGTTGGAACAAACTCGGGGAGTACGAGTTCACCGGGACCGAGGTGCGACTGGAAGTATCCAGCCGAACCGAGGGCGAGATGGTGATCGCGGACGCGATCCGTTGGACGCCGCTCGATTGAACCGTCAGCGCGTCTTCGCGAGTACCCGAGCGCGGCTCGTGGGTACACGAGCCGTCCAAGAGCGATCCCAACCGTGTCACCAAACGTAACCTACGCGTAAACATCACGGCTGCTCAAGGTGTCTAGCGGGCGCGGAAATCTCCGCCCCGCCGTCGCAGCACCTCCAGCCGGCTCACGAAGTCGTCGCGGCAAACGTAGCAGCCCTCGAACAGGCGGTGGCCGCTCGTGGGGTCGAAGGCGCTCCGGGCATGCATGATGCGATGGTTGTCGAAGACCTGGCACTCGCCGGCCGCCAACCGGAACCGGAACTGCATTTCCCGGCTCGTCGCGATCTCGAGAAACCGGCGAAAGGCGCGGTAGAAGTCCATCTGCAGTTCGGGCTCGATGTCGACCGGTCCCAGCAACGCCGGGTGGCAACGGGTACCCAGGATGTCGCCGTCCTCGTCCACGTCGATCACCGTCGCCCGGTTGACGATGTGCCAGTCGTCGGCAATCGACGAGAACGTGACGCGACAGGTGCTCAGGAGTTCGAAGGCGGCGGGGTCGTTGCTGCGCAGTTCTTCGGCGCAGGCGATGGAGTCCACCAGCACGCTCTCGCCGCCGGTCGCGTCGTTGACGAGGCAGTGAAGGAACTGGACTCCCGGCGGATGCCGTCGGCTGCCGAGATCGTTGTGGGGGAGCAGCGCACGGGGCGTATAGGCGAGGTTTTCGGCGTTGGGCTTCGACTCGACGCGGAAGTAGCGGCCGAAGTGCGACTCCTCGATGAATGCGATGCGTTCGGCGAGCGCCATGACCGTGCGTTCCTCCACGGGCATTCCGGTGACGAAGCCAATCCCCATGTCGTCGACGTAGGCAAGAAGTCGCAGCAACGGCGAATCGCCGGTCATGGCTTCGCTGTAATCCACGGATAGCGATGCCTTGTCCAGGTTGCTCGTCGCCCAGGCCCGCGCACGGCATTTTCGGTCCAAGCGGGCGGACCCCTCAGCGCGGCGGGAGTCCAGCCACGTCCAACTGTAGTAGCTGCCTTGGCAGTTGGCGTCGTGCGGCGGCCATTCGATATGTACGCCGTTTTCGTCGGAGGAAATCGATGCCGGCGCGATGGTAAGCGGGATGGCAAGGAAATCGAGCATTCGCTCCCAGGCGTCCGGGTGCGTGCATTGCGCGCAATGGCAGTTCTCGCGCAACCAGTAGTAGAGGTGTCGACTGTGCTCGCCATTGGGCCAGACGATTTGGACGCTGTCGCTCCCCGTCTCAAGCCGGGGCACATCGCTTGCTAGTCGGTTGGGCTCGGACATCGCAACCATCCTCGAAGTCGCGCTTCAAGCGTTCCTGATCGTTAGACCCCCATCCACGGGCAACGCCACGCCCGTGATGTACTGCGCAGCGGGCAATACCAGGCTCAGGGTCGCGTGGGCGACCTCTTCCGGGTCCGCGTAGCGTCTCAGCGCGACCCGTCGACGGGCGAACTCGCGCTTGTCCGCCTCCGGGATGGACTCGGTCAATCCCGTGTGGACCGGTCCGGGACAGACACAGTTGACGGTGATGTTCTCGGTGCCGAACTCGACGGCCAGGGAGCGCGTCAGGCCGATCACGCCGTGCTTCGCCGCAGTGTAGGGGCTGGACCGTTTCGTCGCGCCCAAGCCCTCCGTGGACGCGATATTGACGATTCGTCCACCACCCGACTGACGAAGGTAGGGCAATGCGGCGCGGATGATGCGGACATGGGCCGTAAGCAGTACGTCGAACGCTCGCTGCCAAGTCGCCTCGTATTCGTCGCCGTCCACGGGCCCGCCAGCGCCGATGCCGGCGTTGTTGACGACGATGTCGATCCCGCCGAAGTGAGCGGCCACTTCCGGGACGACGCGGTTTATCGCGTCGAGATCGGCGACGTTCAAGGTCCAGCCCTTCACCGGATAGCCGGCGTCGGCGATCTCGCGGACCACCGTCTCCAAGGGTTCCGCGTTGATATCGAGCGCCGCCACCTTTGCGCCTTCGTCCGCGAACAGTGCGGCGGTGGCCCGGCCCATGCCGCTGGCCGCGCCGGTGACGATGGCCACCTTGCCTTCGATTGAGCGGCTGAGCTTGGTCAGTCTCATGCTCAAAGGATTATCGCAGAAGCCGATCTCCATCGCGCCATTGACGTTGGCCGTTCCCTCGTCGTAGCGTGCCCCATCCCACCTCGGCTCGGACACAAAAAAGATGCCTGATTCCGTGAAGCAGACGCTTTGCGCCAGCGTCGACGCCATGGCCCCGGAACTGCTCGCGGTTTCCCGGGAAATCCACGCCAACCCCGAACTCGCATTCCGGGAAACGCGCGCCGCGGCGCTCCTCGTCGGCACCGCCCGCGACCACGGCCTCGACGTTCAGACCGGAAGCTACGGGCTCACGACCGCCTTCGAGGCGACATTCGGGTCCGAGGGTGGAAACCCCCATGCGAACGTCGCCGTCCTGGCCGAGTACGATGCCTTGCCCGGGATCGGCCACGCCTGCGGGCACAACCTGATCGCCACGTCCGCGATGGGCGCGGCGCTCGCCCTCAATTCCCTAAGCAACGAGTTGCCCGGCCGGGTGACGCTGCTCGGCACACCCGCCGAGGAAAAAGGCGGCGGCAAGGAGCTCATGGCCCGCAACGGCGCGTTCGAGAACGTCGACGCCGCGATGATGATGCATCCCGCCGGCATCAATCTCGCCACCATGGCGTCCATCTGCGTCGCGGAAGTGGACGTCGTCTACCACGGGCGCTCGGCCCACGCCTCCGCCATGCCGCACAAGGGTCGGAACGCCCTCGACGGCTTGTTGCTGGCCTACCAGGCCATCTCCAACCTACGCCAGCATATCCGCCACTCCGAGCGCATACACGGCATCGTTACCGACGGTGGCCAAGCGCCCAACATCGTCCCCGACCGCGCCGCCGGCGAGTTCTACGTGCGCGCTAGGAACGCCGAGGACCTCGAGGCCTTGAAGCCCCGGGTCAAAGCCTGCTTCGAGGCCGGGGCCAAGGCGAGCGGCTGCGAGGTCGAGATGAACTGGGGCGCCGTGGACTACCTGGACCTCAACACCAACTGGCCGCTGGCCGCGGCGTTCCAGGCGAACGCCGAGGTGCTCGGACGGAAGTTCGCTTCCGCCGAGGAACGCACCCTATCCGGCGCCGGCAGCACCGACATGGGCAACGTCAGCCACCGCGTGCCGTCGATCCACCCGATGCTCGCCGCTGCGCCCCGGGACGTGGTCATCCACAATCCCGAGTTCGCCAAGTACGCGGGTTCCGAGATGGGCGACAAGGCGGCCTTGGACGGCGCCAAGGCATTGGCGATGACGGCCTACGACTTTCTGGCGGACGCTCGCCTGCAAGCGGACGCGAAACGCGCCTTCGCAATCGCCAAGGGGCTGGCCAGCTAGGTGACGGGAGGATTGGTGGGCCGTCTGGGGCTCGAACCCAGGACCAACGGGTTAAAAGCCCGGTGCTCTACCGACTGAGCTAACGACCCACGACCGTGCGCGGCGAAAAAGCGCGGCGCATTGTATGTGCGGTTACTTTCAACGACAAGCCGCCGCACTGTCCAACGCGAAGTGAGGGTGAAGGCAAAGGCCGATTCCAAGGCGAA